>NZ_CP069396.1:8583991-8892657 GCF_016887565.1 Archangium violaceum | reverse complement strand
CTGGAATGACCACACGTTCGATGTCGCAGACGTGGCCCTGTGCGGTGCGTTGATCCACCCGGGGGCGACCGGTCCCGAGCTGGATATCACCGCCGGCTGGCTCGTCTGGGGAACCTACGCCGACGATTACTTCCCGATGCTCTATGGCAACACCCGCGACATGGCGGGGGCGAAGGTCTTCAACGCCCGGCTGACGGCGTTCATGCCGGACGACCCCGCCACCCCCACCACGGTCCCCACCAATCCGGTGGAGCGTGGCCTGGCCGATCTCTGGGCTCGCACCGCTGGCCCCATGTCCCCCGACGCGCGCAGCCAGTTCCGCCGCGCCATCCAGGACATGACCGAGAGCTGGTTGTGGGAGCTCGCCAACCAGATCGACAACCGCGTGCCGGACCCGGTTGACTACGTGGAGATGCGTCGCAAGACGTTCGGCTCGGACCTCACGATGAGCCTGTCCCGGCTGGCCCAGGGCCACGGGCTTCCGCCCGAGATCTTCCGGACCACTCCGATGCGGGGGCTCGAGAACTCGGCCGCCGACTACGCCTGCTTCACCAACGACATCTTCTCCTATCAGAAGGAGATCGAGTTCGAGGGCGAGATCCACAACGCCGTGCTGGTCGTTCAGCGCTTCCTGGATCTCGACAAGCAGCGGGGCGTCGAGGTCGTCAACGATCTGATGACCGCCCGGATGCGCCAGTTCGAGCACACCGTCGCCACCGAGCTGCCGGCCCTCTGCGAGCACATGGGTCTGGACGCCAAGGCCCAGGAGAAGCTGCGCGGCTACGTCGAGAAGCTCCAGCAGTGGATGGCCGGCGTCCTCATCTGGCACCAGACGGTGGACCGTTACAAGGAATCCGAATTGCGCCAGAGCCGGACGCCTGGGAGGTACCTGCGGCATCTCAGGGCCCCTACGGGGTTGGGCACCTCGGCCGCGCGCATCGCGTCGTTGTTGGGCGGCAACCGGACCGAGCCGGTGAGCCGTGAAAAGGATCGTGTTCTTCTGACGGAAGGAAAGAGGTAGGTCATGGCGAGTTTCGAGAAGCTGGTCGAGGAAGCCAACAAGCAGCAGATGAGCCTTGGGACGGCCGCGGCGCGCCAACTGGCGACGACGACCAAGTCGGCCCCTCAGATGCAGGGAATCTCCTCCCGGTGGCTGCTCAAGCTGCTGCCGTGGGTGCAGGTCAACGGTGGCGTGTTCCGCCTCAACCGGCGCTTGACCTATGCCATCGGCGACGGCCGGGTGACCTTCTACACCACGGGCGCCAAGGTGCAGGTCGTTCCGCAGGAGCTGACCGAGCTGCCGATGCTGCGCGGCTATGACGACGTCACCGTGCTGTCCACCCTGGCGGACCGCTTCGTGCAGAAGGAGTACAAGCCCGGCGACGTCATCACCCAGGCCGGTCAGGAGGCCGACTCCATCTGGCTGATCGCCCATGGCAAGGTGAACAAGATTGGCAAGGGCAAGTACGGCGATGAGACCGTGCTCGAGGTGCTCGCCGATGGCGACCACTACAGCTATCAGGCCCTGCTGGAGTCGCAGGACTACTGGCAGTTCACGGTCAAGGCGGTGACTCCCGTCACGGTGCTGATGCTCAAGCAGTCCGACTTCGAGACGGTGGTCGAGCAGTCCCCGTCGCTGAAGAAGCACCTCGAGGAGTTCAAGTCCCTCGCCAAGAAGAAGCAGGACCCGACGGGCCAGGCGGACATCGAGCTGGTCGCGGGACACCATGGCGAGCCCGTGCTGCCGGGCACCTTCGTGGATTACGAGACCTCGCCTCGCGAGTACGAGCTGAGCGTGGCCCAGACGGTGCTGCAGATCCACACCCGCGTGGCCGACCTGTTCAACGATCCGATGAACCAGACGCAGGAGCAGTTGCGTCTGACCGTCGAGGCGCTCAAGGAGCTCAAGGAGCACGAGCTGATCAACAACCGCGAGTTCGGCCTGCTGCACAACGCCGACCTCAAGCAGCGCCTCCACACGCGCAGCGGGCCTCCGACCCCCGATGACATGGACGAGCTGCTGGCCACCGTGTGGAAGGATCCGTCCTTCTTCCTGGCCCACCCGCGCGCCATCGCCGCGTTCGGTCAGGAGTGCAGCCGCCGCGGGGTCTACCCGGGCAGCGTCGACGTGGGCGGCCACCAGGTCACCGCCTGGCGCGGCATCCCCATCTTCCCCTGCAACAAGATCCCCATCAGCGACACGCGCACCAGCTCCATCCTCCTGATGCGCACGGGCGCGGAGAACCAGGGCGTCATCGGCCTGCACCAGGCGGGCATCCCCGACGAGATCGAGCCCAGCCTGAACGTGCGCTTCATGGGCATCAACGAGAAGGCCGTCATCTCCTACCTCGTCAGCACCTACTTCTCCACGGCGGTCCTCATCCCCGACGCGCTCGGCATCCTCGAGAGTGTCGAAATCGGCCGCACCTAGCCAGGACACCGGCACTCAGAGCCAGTTCGGACGAAGCCGAGGCACACCTCAATGGCGAATACGATGAAGACGGGCAGCGGTGGTGAGAACGAGCAGCAGCAGCTGAGCCTGAGCACGCTCGCTGCCCGTCAGTTGGCGACCACGACCAAGTCGCGGCCGCAGATGCAGGGAATCAGTCCCCGGTGGCTGCTGCGCATGCTGCCCTGGATCGAGGTGCCGGGTGGTATGTTCCGCGTCAACCGCCGCCTGACCTATACCGCCGGAGACGGTCGCCTCAGCTTCAGCAACATCGGAGCCCGGGTGGAGGTCATTCCGCGGGAGCTGACCGAGCTGCCGCTGCTGCGCGGCTACGTCGACGACACCGTGCTGACCGCGCTGGCGGGCCAGTTCGTCCAGCGGGAGTTCAAGACCGGCGAGCTGATCGTCGAGGCGGGCCAGCCCGCCGAGCACGTGGTCCTGATCGCCCATGGCAAGGCCAACAAGCTGGGCAAGGGCCCGTATGGTGACGACGTCATCCTCGATGTGCTCGCCGACGGCGACCACTTCGGGGACCAGGCGGTGGTGGAGGCGAACGACCGGTGGAAGTTCACGGTCAAGGCGATCACCCCGTGCACGGTGATGCTGCTGCCGCAGCAGGTGTTCGAGAGCTTCATCCAACGGACCCCGGCGCTGTCCGCTCACGTCGAGCGCTTCAAGGAGCGCTTGCGCATGCCCCAGGACAAGCAGGGGCAGGCCGCCATCCAGATCTCCGCCGGCCACAATGGTGAGCCGGTGCTGCCGGGCACCTTCGTCGACTACGAGCTCAAGCCCCGTGAGTACGAGCTGAGCCTGGCCCAGACCCTGCTCAAGATTCATACCCGCGTCGCCGACGTGTTCAACGGACCGATGAACCAGGTCCAGGAGCAGGTGCGGTTGACCATCGAGGCCCTGCGCGAGCGGCAGGAGTACGAGATGATCAACAACCGGGACTTCGGCTTCCTGCACAACGCCGATCTCAAGCAGCGCATCCATGCCCGGAAGGGGCCGCCCACCCCTGATGACATGGACGATCTGCTCAGCCGGCGCAGGAAGTCACGGTTCTTCCTGGCCCACCCCCGCACCATCGCCGCGTTCGGCCAGGAGTGCACCCGCCGTGGGATCTACCCGGGCGTGGCCGAGGTGCAGGGCAGGAAGGTCATCAGCTGGCGCAACGTCCCCATCCTGCCCTGCGACAAGATCCCCATCTCCGAGGACAACACGACCTCCATCATCGTGATGCGTACCGGGAAGGACGATCAGGGCGTCGTCGGCCTGCATCAGACCGGCATCCCGGATGAGGTGGAGCCGGGCCTCTCCGTGCGGAACATGGGCATCAGCGAGCGGGCCATCGCCTCCTACCTCGTCAGCACCTACTACTCCGCGGCCATCCTCATCCCCGATGCGCTCGGAGTCCTCGAGAACATCGAGCTCGGACGCTGACTTCTCTTCATCCGGAAGGAACGGGGCGGCCTCGTGAGGGGCCGCCCCTTTTCGCGTGCCGTTCTTGACAGCGCCCGCCCATGGATTTAGTACGTGTCGAAAATGAAAATGCGTATCATTTTCATCTTTGGGCACATCCATGGAGGTTCAATGCGTTTCCCCTTCCGTCCCGCGGGCCTGGTTGCCGTCTGTCTGATGTCGACTCCCGCTCTCGCCACCAGCACGGGCGTCACCGGCCAATCCGGCAAGAGTGGGACGACGTGCAGCCTGTGTCACAAGGGCGGGCCGCTCCCCACCGTCGAGCTCTCGGGGCCCACGAAGCTCGCCCCGGGAGAGACGGGCCAGTACACGTTCATCATCCGGGGTGGGGCCGCGAAGAAGGGAGGCGTGGGCATCGCCGTGGACAACGCTGCGGCGATCCTGCAGGCGGGGGAGGGGACGAAGAAGCTGGACGGTGAGCTCGTCCAATCCGAGCCCAAGGCCTTCAGCGGCGACGAGCTCCGCTTCGATTTCTCCCTGGTCGCGCCCTCCACGGATGTCACCCTCACGCTCTTCGGCGCCGGCAATTCCACCAACGCCGATCTCGACACCAGTGGTGACAGAGCCGTGGCCACGAAGGTGAGCGTGCTCGTGGGCAAAGGCTCACCCGATGCGGGCACCCCCGATGCCGGCTCGGGAGGACCCGACACGGGCACGGGTGACGAGGGCAATGATTCCCAAAGCGGCTGCTCCACCACGGGAAGCTCGACCGTGTGGATCCTCGGAATGGCGGGAGCTTCCCTGGCCCTGCTCCGCCGCCGGCAGGGCTGAGGATCCGCTCCTTCTGTCAGGGGGAGATGGTAGGGTTCCCTCGTCGTTCTGACCCATCGCAGGAGCGAGTGAATGTCCAAGAAGACCCTTCGCATCGTTGCCCTTCTCTCCGCGGTCGCTGGCGTTGGCGTGGCGGGGCTCTCCCTGGTGCCGGGTAAGGCCCAGTCGGCGGAGCTCCCCAGTGGTTGCTATAAGCACCCCATCACCGGCGCGCTGATCTGCCCCTATCCCCCGCCGTACTGAAGCGCTTCCGTTTCAACGCCGGGAGCCTCGCGCCGGAAGCCGTGCGCGGGGCTCCCGTGGTGTCTCCGCCGTGCCTTTTCCCTTCGATTCCTGAGACGCCGCCCGGCTCGTCACCTCTATCTGTTGGGCTCCCCTCGCACCGGCCATCCGCGAGGCAAGGAGTGGCCCATCACACGCGAGTGACGACGTCTGGAGGAATCGATGAAGAACAGGTCTGGGATTTTCATGCTCACCGCCTCGCTGGCCTTGGCGCAGGCGTGCGACATGAACGAGCAGCAGGTGTCCGCCGTCCCCACCGCCGAGGTGGACCTGAAGGGGGCGGAGACCTCCGCACGGGAAGAGGCGTCTTTCGACGAGCTCTTCCGAGTGGCGGGCACGGAGTTCAACGTGCCGCCCGCGCTCCTCAAGTCCCTCTCGTTCGTGCAGACGCGCTACCAGATGGTGGAGGGCGCCGAGGAGTTCGAGGGGCGCCCGGCCGTGCACGGAATGATGGGGCTCTCGGGGGCGCTGCTCGAGGAGGGCGCGAAGCTGGCCGGCGTCACGGTGGAGCAGGCCAGGAAGGACGCGCGCTCCAACGTCCGGGCGGCGGCGGCGCTGCTGTCGCACCGCGCGGATGCGCTCCGGATCGATCGGTCGCGGGCGAGCCAGTGGGCGCCGGCGGTGGCCGAGGTGTCCGGCATCCAGGATGAGGAGGGCCGTCGCAGCTTCGTCCAGGATGAGGTCTTCCGGGTGGCCCGGCTGGGGCTGGGGACGCTGTCGCGGGAGTGGGCCGCGAGCGGGCAGGGGCTGACCGCGGAGGAGGGGAGGGTGGGGCAGGCGCTCGCCGTCGCTCCGGACTACGCGGGAGCCGTGTGGAGGCCCTCGCCCAACTACAACTCCCGGCCCCTGACTCCACGCATGGTGATCATCCACACCTGCGAGAGCGGCTACTCGGGGTGCTGGAGCTGGCTGACCAACAGCACCTCGCAGGTGAGCGCGCACTACGTGGTGCGGGAGGACGGCGGGGAGATCAGCCAGCTGGTGCGCGATGCGAGCCGGGCCTGGCACATCGGTGCCACCTACCAGTGCGGCAACAACAGCAACATGGAGTGCGGGCTGAACGGGCGAAGCTCCAACGACTTCACCATCGGCATCGAGCATGGAGGGTATGCGTCGCAGACGACCTGGCCGGTGGCGCAGATCGACGCCTCGGCCCGGCTGCTGTGCGACATGGCGCGTGACAACAACATTCCCCTGGATCGCTACCACGTGGTGGGGCACGGCCAGCTGCAGCCGTACAACCGCACGGATCCCGGTGCCAACTGGCCCTGGACGGACTACCTCAACCGGGCCAGGGCGCACTGCGGCACGGGGTGCGTGGTGGGGGGAGCGATCCTGACGCGCTACAACCAACTGGGCGGCGCCGGGGGCATCCTCGGAGGGTGCACGACCAACGAGCTGACGACGCCGGACGGCATCGGCCGCTACAACCACTTCCAGAACGGCAGCATCTACTGGACGCCGGACACGGGCGCCTGGGAGGTGCACGGCCTCATCCGCGCCAGGTGGGAGGCGTTGGACTGGGAGAAGGGTGTGCTGGGCTACCCCATCACGGGTGAGATGGCGACGCCGGATGGAGTGGGCCGCTACAACCACTTCCGCAAGGGCACGCTGCTGGGCAGCATCTACTGGACGCCGGACACGGGTGCCCATGAGATCCACGGCCTCATCCGTGCCAAGTGGGAGGCGTTGGACTGGGAGAAGGGTGTGCTGGGCTACCCCATCACCGACGAGATGGTGACGCCGGATGGAGTGGGCCGCTACAACCACTTCCGCAAGGGGGGTACCGAGGGCAGCATCTACTGGACGCCGACCACGGGCGCCTGGGCGGTGCACGGCCTCATCCGCGAGAAGTGGGCGTCCCTGGGCTGGGAGCGGAGCGCGCTGGGCTACCCGGTGTCCGACGAGTATGCCGTCACCGGTGGCCGCGAGAGCGAGTTCCAGAAGGGCTTCATCACGTATACGGCCGCCACCGGTGCGCTGACGGTGCGGATGAAGTAGCGGGCCCGGTCGTGCGCCGCGCCGTGAACGACACCGGCGGCCAACGCGCCGCCGGCCCTCTCGGTCGATTCCCTGGAACCGCTGGCCGTTTCATATTATGACCATAATATGAAGAAGGACCAGCCCAGGTACGCGGCGCGGGTGATGCCCCGTTGCGTGCGACTGAACGAGGAGAAGTCATGAACGGTCGTGTCTCCGCTCCCAAGACCACCCGGCACCTGCAGGATCTGCAACGGATCCTGCGGGGAGAGGCGCCACCTCCTCCGATTGCTCAGCTGCTGGGGCTGCTGCTCACCAGCGTCGAGCCAGGCCGCGTTGTCATCGAGCTCGACGCCTCGGTACGCCATGCCAATCCCATGGGGACCCTCCACGGTGGGGTGATCTGCGACCTGTCCGATCTGGCCATGGGGGCGTCCATGGCCACGACGCTCGAGGATGAGGAGAGCTTCACCACGCTCGATCTCACCTCGAAGTTCTTCAAACCCATCTGGAACGCGCGCCTGCGAGCGACCGGGCGTGTGGTCAAGCGGACGCGCACGCTCGGGCTGATCGAGTGTGACGTCGAGGACGACAAGGGAAGTCTCGTGGCCAAGGTGTTCAGCTCGTGCATGGTCCTCCGTGGAGACGAGGCACGCGGGCGATGACGGCCATGACTCCCGCACTGGAGGTCCGGAGCGCGCGCGAGGTGCACGCGGGGGCCGTGCTCGCGGTGCTCTCGGTTGCCGCGTTCCTGGCCAGCCTCGATCTCTTCATCGTGAACGTCGCGTTCGAGCACATGGGCCGGAGCTTCCGCGGCGCCTCGCTGGCGGACCTGAGCTGGGTGCTCAACGGGTACGCCATCGCCTATGCGGCGCTCCTCATTCCGCTCGGGCGCCTGGCCGACCGGTTCGGACGCAAGGCCGGGTTTCTGCTGGGACTCGGACTGTTCACGGCCGCCAGTGCCGCCTGTGCGGCGAGCACCGGGTTGTGGGGCCTCGTCGTTTCGAGGATCGCCCAAGCGGTGGGCGCGGCGCTGCTGACGCCCACGAGCCTGGGGCTCCTGCTCAACGCCACGCCACCTGACAGGCGGGCGAGGGCGGTCAGGATCTGGGCGGCGGTCGGCTCTCTGGCCGCCGCAGCCGGACCCGTCGCGGGGGGGCTGCTCGTCGAGCTCTCGTGGCAATGGGTGTTCCTCGTGAACCTGCCCGTGGGGGCCGTCGCGCTCCTCGCCGCCGTCCGCGTCATCCCGGACTCGAGGGATTCCGCCCGGGGTCCTCTGCCCGACCTGCTCGGCGCGGGGCTGCTCGGCGTCGCGATGGGGGCGCTCTCGCTCGCGCTCGTCAAGGTGGAGGAGTGGGGTTGGACCGGGGGGCGGACGACCGTGTCGCTCCTGGGCTCCGTCGTGGCGGGAGGTCTGTTCTGGTGGCGCTCGAGCGGACATCCAGCGCCGGTCATCGAGCCCGCGCTGCTTCGCGTGCGGACCTTCGCATGGGCCAATCTCAGCGCGTTCGTGTTCAGCGTGGCGTTCGCCGCCAACCTGCTGGCCAGCATCCTGTGGATGCAGCAGGTCTGGCAGTACTCGGCGGTGCGCACGGGCCTGGCGATTGCTCCCGGCCCGCTGATGGTTCCCCTGTTCGCCAGCATCGCCCAACGCCTCTCGCGCAGGGTCGAGGCGGGATGGCTCGCGGCCTCGGGCTGCGTGCTCTTCGCGGCGGGCGCGACCATCTCCATGCTTTGGGTGGGAGCCGTGCCGAACTACATGACCGGGCTGCTGCCGGGCTGGATGCTGGGCGGTGTCGGCGTGGGCCTCGTGATTCCCACGTTGCTGGCCTCGGCCACGGTCGAGCTCCCGCCAGCGCGGACCGCCACGGGCAGCGCGATCGTCAACATGAGCCGCCAGGTCGGGATGGCGCTCGGCGTCAGCCTGCTGGTGGCGCTGGTGGGGAAGTCCGTGGGCGGCGAGCTGAGGACCGCCTTCGGGCACGTGTGGATGGCCGCGGCCCTGCTGGCGCTGGGCGCGGCTCCGTTGAGCCTCGGGGTGAACACGTACAAAGGAGTCAGGCCATGACCATGAGCTACATCATCGACGCCGTACGGACCCCGCGAGGGCGCGGCAAGGCGGGCAAGGGAGCGCTCTCCGGCATCCACCCGCAGGAGTTGCTCGCGCAGGTGCTGAACACGCTCCAGCGGCGCCAGGGTTTCGATGCGCGCGAGGTGGACGATGTGATGGCGGGGTGCGTCTCCCAGGTGGGGGAGCAGGGCGCCAATCTGGCTCGTAGCGCGGTGCTCGCCGCGGGCTGGCCCAACGAAGTGTCGGCGGTGTCGCTCAACCGTTTCTGCGCTTCGGGACTGCAGGCCATCCACTTCGGCGCCATGGGAGTCGCCTCGGGCGCGATGGACCTCGTCATCGCCGGGGGCGTGGAGAGCATGTCGCGCGTCCCCATGGGCTCCGACGGCGGCGGTCAGGATGGCAACAACACGCACCTGCGCGAGCGCTTGTTCCAGGTCCCCCAGGGGATCAGCGCCGACCTCATCGCCACACTCGAGGGGTTCTCGCGCGAGGAGATCGATGCCGTGGCGCTCCGCTCCCAGAGGAACGCGGCGCGAGCCATCGAGGAGGGCCGTTTCGCGAAGTCGTTGTTCCCGGTGAAGGACCCGCACACGGGCGCGGTGGTGCTCGAGCGTGACGAGTTCCCCCGTCCCGACACCACGGCCGAAGGGCTCGCCGCGCTCAAGCCTTCATTTGTCGCGCTGGGTGAAACGGTCGCCGGTCCCAAGGGGGAGACGCTCGCTCAGCTCGCGCTCGCGGCCTACCCGCGCGCGAAGGCCCTTCGACACTTCCACACCGCAGGCAACTCGAGCGGCATCGTCGATGGGGCCGCCGCGGTGATGCTCGCCTCGGAACGGTACGTCCGGGAGAAGGGCATCCGGCCACGAGCCCGCATCCGCGCGATGGCGACGATCGGGAGCGAGCCGGTGCTGATGCTCACCGCGCCCGCGCCAGCGAGCCAGAAGGCGCTCCGCATGGCGGGAATGAAGGCGAGTGACATCGACCTGTGGGAGATCAACGAGGCCTTCGCGGGCGTGGTGCTGCAGACGATTCGTGCTCTGGGGATCGACTCGGAGCGCGTGAACGTCAACGGTGGTTCCATCGCGCTCGGTCATCCGCTTGGCGCGACGGGGGCGATGTTGCTCGGAACCGCGCTCGACGAGCTCGAGCGGAGCGGCAAGCAGACCGCGCTCATCACCCTGTGTGTCAGTGGCGGTCAGGGCATCGCCACCATCATCGAGCGGCTGTGATGTGGACTTCCTGGTCACCGCTCGCACGGGGCCCGAGCGAGCCCAGTGCGATTATGGGTGAAATATCATGCTCCTCATAGATTAGTGTCCTGCCGGAGTGGTGCATCCAGTCGCTCCAGAGCGAGGTCACGCCATGAGCCAGAAAGCGGAGCAGAAGCAGAAATCGCACGATGCCATCCTGGAGTCCGCCGCCGCTCTGCTGCTCGAGCGGGGGATTCGAGCGAGCTCCGTCATGGACGTGATGAAGGGGGCGGGGCTCACGGTGGGGGGCTTCTATGGACATTTCGAGTCCAAGGAGCATCTCTTCACCGAGACCATCCGGCGCACGGCCCGGGCGATGTGGAGCGGGTTGATCCAGGGGGCGGTGCGCGAGACGTCCCGCCCCCCCGTGCTGAGCGTGCTCTACCGGTATCTGTCGCGAAAGCATCGGGACAACGTGGAGACGGGCTGTCCCCTGCCGAGCATCACCTCCGAGGTCGCCAGGGAGGGCGAGCCCTATCGCGAGGCATTGGAGGAGGAGCTCGCCGGGTTCATCCAGGACCTGAGTGGCCTGCTCGGTCCGGGCGAGAAGTCCCGGGAGAATGCGCTCGCGCTGCTCGCCCTCATGTATGGCGCGCTGTCGTTGGCGCGAGCCGTTCGCGGCACGCGCCTCAGTGACGAGTTTCTCGAAGCGGCCAGGAAGTTCGGCGCTCGGGCCCTGGATGGGGGACCTGCCCCATCCGAGAGCCGGTAATGACAGACGAGCCGGGTCCTAGGGGACGCAGTAGGTCATGTTGATGCCGCTGGGGAGGCTGAATCTCGAGATGACGCAGGAGTTGCTGGTGGTGTAGCTCGACGCGCGATAACCAGACGGGCAGCCAAGGCCGCAGGTGTAGAACCCGGCGCTGCTGTCGGCCTGGCAGTACGTCACGGTGTTGGTGGAACTGCTGCTGAAGGGCGAGGTCTCGCAGGAAGAGGTGTAGGAATACGAGGTGGCGTGATAGCCGCTCGGGCAGCCGATGCCACAGCTGCTGAAGCTGGTGCCACTGTTGGTGGCGCAGTTCACCCCGTTGTAGGAGGAGGAGCAGGTGGAGCCGCAACTGGAGCTACAGGTGTAAGAGGTCGGGTGATAGCCGCTCGAGCAAGAGAGACCGCACTGAAACAGCGCGGACTCCACCGTGCCCGTAGAGGACTCCTCCGCCTCGGACGGACCACCGCACGCAGTCAGGAGCGACATCAGGCACAGCGCGAATACCTTCTTCATGGTTTCTCTCCGGGTGATGAGTGTTTGGACAAGCAGTTCACTCGGAGTGCGGGATACGATGCTTTTATTTTGACGTCAAGAACTCCCAATCCTTGTCTCGATTTGTACAGCGACATGGATTTGTACAGCGACATGGCTTGCCGTGAAACAGGTCCAGGTCCATGACGAGCCGCGTTACCCGGTTCTACCGGCGTGGCCGCAGGTAGCCGAGCACGAGCGCGCTCAGTTCCTCCACGAACTCGGGGGTTCCGATCAGCTCGGGCCGTTCGACGACCGTGGACCAGACAGCGCTGCGCAGGGCCCGGATGATGATGAAGACGACGAGCCCCAGGTCTCGCGGACGCTCGAACTCCAGGTTGCGCGAGAGCACTCCCTGCACGAGTGTCTCCACACGCGCTTCTATCTCCTGGACGACCTGAAGGGGGCCGATGCGCGACGCCTGCTCCAGGAGAACCCGCTGGAGTCGCGGGTTCACCCCGTAGGCCTCCACCAGGGTTCGCATCAGGTCTCGCACTTCCTGGTCCAGATCCGTGATGGGGTGGGGCACCAGCTTGTCGGAGAGGATGCTCAAGACTCGCTGGTGTAGCCGCTCCAGGAGCATGGCGACCAGCGCCTCCTTGCTCGGAAAGTACTGGTAAAGCGTGCCGATGCTCACGCCCGCCCGCTCGGCCACCTGCTTGGTGGTGGTGCCTTCGTAGCCAGAGCTGACGAAAACGTGAGCCGCCGCCTCCAGGATCACCTCCACCGTCGCCTTTGCCCGCGCCTGACGTGGCCGCTTCCGAGGGGCGGCCCGGTTGCGCGTGCTCATGTCGGCGCATCTCCAGAAACTGAGCCGGATGCGAATTTCGCCTTCGCGAGCCGGGCCCTACTGTTTCGTAACCCTTTCACATCCATCCTTTCGCTTTCCCATGAGCCGACCCGCCCTGTCCACGAACATCCCCCAGCCGCGCCCTCGCCCCCTCGTCGGCAACGCGCCCGACCTGGGCTCCGAGACGCCCCTGCAGAACCTGATGAAGCTCGCGCGCGAGTTCGGGCCCATCTTCCGGCTGTCCTTCCCGGGGGGCGTCTCCGTCCGGGTGATCAGCTCGTACGAGTTGGTGGCCGAAGTCTGTGACGAGACGCGCTTCGCGAAGAAGATCACCCAGGCCCTCTGGTACCTCCGAGAGCTCTCCGGTGATGGCCTCTTCACCGCCGAGACGGAAGAGCCCAACTGGGGCAAGGCCCACCGCCTGTTGATGCCCGCCTTCAGCCCCGCGGCCATGCAGGACTACCACGACGGCATGCTCGACGTGGCCGACCAGATGCTCACGCGCTGGGCCCGCTTCGGACCCGATACCGACATCGACGTGTCCGACAACATGACGCGGCTCACGCTCGATACCATCGCGCTGTGCGGCTTCGACTTCCGCTTCAACTCCTTCTACCAGAAGGAGATGCACCCCTTCGTCGAGTCCATGGTGCGCGCCCTGGAGGAGGCTGGCAACCGCACCCGGCGCGTCCCCCTGCAGACGCAGCTCATGCTGCGCACCCAGCGCCAGTTCCAGGCAGACATCGGCTACATGCATGAGGTGACGCGTCAGCTCATCGTGAAACGCCGCACCCTCACGCCCGAGGAGACCCCACGCGACCTGCTCAGCCTCATGCTCGACGCGAAGGATCCCATCACGGGCGAGAAGCTCGACGATGACAACATCCGCAACCAGCTCGTGACCTTCCTCGTCGCGGGTCATGAGACGACGAGCGGCCTGTTGTCCTTTGCCCTCTACTTCCTGCTGCACCACCCCGAGGTGCGCCAGAAGGCCTACGAGGAGGTGGACCGGGTGCTGGGCTCGGAGACCCCGCGCTTCGAGCACATCTCCCAGTTGCAATACATCGATCAGATCCTGCGCGAGACGCTGCGCCTGTGGCCCACCGCGCCCGCCTTCTCCTTGAGCGCCAGGGCGGACAACACGCTCCTGGGGGGGAGGTACCCCCTCGGCGTCAACGATAATCTCATGGTGCTCATCCCCATGCTGCACCGCGACCCGGCCGTGTGGAAGGACCCGGAGCGCTTCGACCCGGAGCGTTTCGCCCCCGAGGTGCGCGACAGCATCCCCCAGCACGCGTGGAAGCCTTTCGGCAACGGGCTACGCGCGTGCATTGGCCGGGCGTTCGCGTTCCAGGAGGCCACGCTCGTGCTCGGCATGATCCTGCAGCGCTTCCACCTCTCCACGCCCGCGCCGTACACGCTGAGCATCCGCGAGTCGCTCACGCTCAAGCCCGAGGGGCTCAAGCTCCGTGCCCGCGAGCGCAAGCCCGGTTTCCGTCCGAGCGCGGCCCGGCCCACCGCGCCCCGTCCCGTGGCGCCCGCTCCCCAGGCACCGGAGAAGGTAGCCGCGCATGGGACGCCCCTGTTGCTGCTCTACGGCTCCAACTCGGGTGCCTCCGAGGCGTTCGCCCGGCGCATCGCGGGTGACGGGCTCGCGCGCGGCTACTCGACGCGGGTGGCGCCGCTGGATGAGTACACCGGGAAGCTGCCCCGTGAGGGCGCGGTCGTCGTCGTGACGGCCTCCTACAACGGCCAGCCGCCGGACAACGCGCGCGCGTTCCACACGTGGATGTCCAGCGTGCCCGAGGGCTCGCTGTCGGGCGTGCGCTACGCCGTGTTCGGCTGCGGCAACCGGGACTGGGGCGAGACCTACCAGGCGGTTCCCACATACCTCGATGAGCGGTTGAGCGCCGCGGGAGCCCAGGCGATCCTCACGCGCGGCGAGGCGGACGCGCGGGGCGACTTCTTCGGGGACTTCGAGCAATGGTACGCGCCCTTCTGGGAGCGCGTGGGCACGGCGCTCGGTGTGACCTCGCGCGAGGTGGATTCCGGTCCGCGCTACACGGTGGAAATGGTGCCTCCTGTCAGCGTGGAGCTGGTGAAGCAGAACAAGCTCGAGCTGGCGACGCTGGTGGAGAACCGGGAGCTCGTCGACCTGACGTCGCCGTTCGGGCGCTCCAAGCGGCACCTCGTGTTCGAGCTGCCCGAGGGGGTGACGTACGCGGCGGGCGATTACCTCGCCGTGCTACCGGAGAACCACCCGGAGCTCGTGGAACGGGCCGCGCGCCGCCTCGGGGTGCGGACGGATGCCGCCGTCGTCCTGCGCTCGACCCGGGGCGCCCAGGCCTCCTCGCTCCCCATGGACAGGCCCGTGTCGGTGCGGGAGTTGCTCGGCCGGCACGTGGAGCTGTCGGCACCCGCCACGCGCAAGGACCTGGAGCGGCTGGCGGAGAAGAACCCGTGCCCGCCCCACGCGATGCACCTGGCCGCCCTGGCCCGGAATGCCGAGCGCTACAAGCAGGAGATTCTCGACAAGCGCATGAGCGTCCTGGACCTGCTGGAGCAGTACGACTCGTGCATCCTGTCCTTCGGAGAGTTCCTCGAGCTGCTTCCCGCCATGCGCGTGCGGCAATACTCGGTGTCGTCCTCTCCGTTGGAGAACCCCACCCGGTGCACGTTGACGGTGGCGGTGTTGGACGCGGAGGCGTGGTCCGGCCAGGGCCGTTTCCACGGCACCTGTTCGAGCTACCTCGCCCGGCTGCGCCCCGGGGAGCAGGCGGCGGTCGCGGTGCACACGCCGAACGTGCCCTTCCACCCGCCCGCCTCGAACACGGCGCCCATCATCATGGTGAGCGCGGGCACGGGACTGGCTCCCTTCCGGGGCTTCATCCAGGAGCGCGCCCTGCGCCACACGCGGGGAGAGACGGCCGGGCCCGCGTTGCTCTTCTTCGGGTGCGACCATCCGGACGTGGACTTCCTCTACCGCGACGAGCTGGCGAAATGGGAGCAGGGGGACGTGGTGAAGGTGCTTCCCGCCTTCTTCCGCCAGCCCGAGGGCGACGTGACGTTCGTACAGCACCGGCTGTGGAAGGAGCGAGAGCAGGTGAAGGTGCTGCTCGACCAGGGGGCTCTCTTCTTCATCTGCGGAGATGGCCGGCTCATGGCGCCCGCGGTCCGGGAGACCCTCGCGCGAATCCACCAGGAGACCGTGGGTTGCTCCGCGGAGGAGGCCGCGGCGTGGCTCACGGGAATGGAGAAGCAGGGCCGCCTGGTCTCCGACGTCTTCGCATGAGCTCACCCTGGGCTGGGGTCCCGCAGTCCCTGTTTGATGGCGATCTCGACCGGCGAAGGGTCGTGGTCCTCGCGCTCGAGCCGGAAAGGCTCCGCCAGATGCAGCGGCGGTTGCGCCATGAAGCGGGGCGTCGTGCCGCGGTGGGGCTGCGCTGAATGGACGAGGAAGGGATGGCACAGGTACACCGTGCCGGCCCTTCCAGTCGCCAAGGCCTCGGGCCGCGTGGCCGTCACGTCCAGCTTCCCGGCCAGCTCCATGAAGGTCATGCCCGCTTCGCCCGCGGGTTGCAGAATCCGCGCGACGTCGAGATGCGAGCCCATCCGGATGCGGGTGGGCGCATCGTGTTCGCCCACGTCCGAGAACAGGAAGAGCATCAGGAGCGCTCGCTCCCTTGAATGGACGTTGATGCGGTAGGAGAAGAAGTCGTTTGGATCTTCCCCCGGGTAGCTCGCGTCCACGTGCCAGCCCGCGTCGCCTGGATCCTCGGGGCTTGGGAACCGCACCGGGAAGGTGCCAAGGCTGAACCGGGGAGCCCAACGGCCCTTTCCGACGAGCTGGTCGAAAGCCGTGTGAAGCACCGGCGTGTTCACCGCCCTGGCGAAGGGCGGTTGTGCATAGCCCCCGAGACGAATGACGGGCCGGGTCCACGTCGTTGGATCATTGGGAGCGCAGCCGGTATCCCGCCAGAGGATGGCGAGACCCTCCTCCGCGAGCTCGCGCGGGAACGCCTCGTCGATCCGGACGAATCCATCTCGGATGAACTGCTCGATCTGCGCGTCACCGAGCTTGGACTGTGAAAAGAGATCGTCACCCATTGGTTTCCTCGAGCGAGTTGCCCGCCCCTGGCCTCCCTGGGGTCGGGAGGCGTTCTCATGTAGAATCATCCCAACTCGTGGGAGGTATCGTGCCGGTCGACTGGGTCAAGTTCGAGGCGCTCAAGACGCAGGCGAAGCAGAACCATCAACTGGTCTACCTCTGGGACCAGGCGGCCGATCCTCGCATCAAGAGCCGGGGTGGGGTGTGCCTGGGCATGAGCATGGACTGGCTGCGCCGGAAGATGGCGGGCGGCAAGAACTTCGATCATTCCGACTTCGCCAGCCAGAAGTCGAAGGTGACGCTCGCCACTCAGCACATCTCCATCCATGATCTGCAGCTCAAGGCCCCCTCCATGGCGTTGACCCTGGAGTATGCCCGGCGGCTCGTGGAGCTGGGATACGATCCCAAGGTGCTCCACTCCAAGTTCCTGCACCTGGCCGACAAGGAGGCCATGACCTTCGGATGGAAGGAGCTGCAAGCCCTCACCCTGGAGAAGTCGGTGGTGGACGATGACTCTCCCAGAACCGCGTTCACGTCCGTTGTCGTGAAGGGATTGCTCGACCTGGAGGACGAGCCCCAGTCGAAATACCAGGGGATGATCCTCCAGCTCGACTCGGAGAAGAAGAAGGAGGGGCACGCGGTGGCCTTCTTCATTCGTGCGCCGTTGATGCAGGCCGACGAGGCGGAGCGCCGGGGCCTGAAGTCCAACACGGTGTATGAGTTCTTCGACCCGAACGTGGGCGAGTTCCGCTTCGTTCAGAGTCCCAAGGCGCTCGTCGCCTTCCTCGCGGAACTCTGGGAGGCCGTCTACAGCGATCTGCCGACGGTCATACCCCATCAGGTCTGGTACACGACCTGACCCAGGGACGTGAGTGTTGCTCGCCCGGTTTTATTCTCCGGGCCCGTTCTCCCCGTGGGCCAGTGGACCGTGCAGCGACCGGCCTGCCGAGGCACGCTCGGCCACCCCTTGCCGCCTGGAGATGACGGCTCAGTTTGCCCTGGACTCGCGAGGCCTCTGGGCATCGCGAGCCCCACGTGACACCGAGATGCAACTGCAACGGGAAATGTCACCGTCACGTGACACGTACGCGCAACCACGAGGAGACACACGTCATGGCGAACAGGGACTATGAGATGCGTCGATACCTGGGAGATGACCGGGAGCGCTGGGCAGGCCGGGAGCGGGAATTCGACGAAGGCTTCCGGGGCAGTGACATGGGGCCGCGGCAGGAGCGCGGTCCGTGGCAGGGCAGCCAGGGGTACTGGGGCAGCAGCCGCAAGTCCGAGGATTACGGCCGGGATTACGACCAGGACCGCGGCTACAACCTCCAAGGCAATTACAACCCGGGGAACTACAACCCTCCAGGCTTCTACAACTCGCAGGGCCACTCCGGCGGTGGGTACTCCGAGCGCGACCTGGGGTACGACCGGGGCTACGGGACCTACGTGGCGCGCGACAGGAACGAGGGCCTCTACGGACGCCGCGACTACCGCGACTTCAACGAGCGCGGCCCGCTCGAGCGGCTCGGCGACCGGTTCCGCGAGGGCCTACGCAAGCTGGGCAAGGGGCCCAAGGCGTACACGCGCTCGGATGACCGCATCCGCGAGGACATCTACGACCGGCTCATGCACGGGTGGGTGAACGCCGAGCACGTGGAGGTGCAGGTGAAGAACGGTGAGGTCACCCTGACCGGTCTGGTCGAGGAGCGCCGCGACAAGCGCACCATCGAGGACATCATCGATGATGTCCTCGGCGTGAAGGACGTGCACAACCAACTCAAGGTGGGCAGTCCCGAGCAGTTCAACACCACGACCGGGGCCTCCGGCACCTCGGTGACGAAGGTCGTCCGCTCGTAGCGCAGGATGCATGGCGGGCTCCCCGCGACCGTACGCGGGGAGCCGCCGTCCGGGTCTCGTCCGCGCTTCGAATCCTTTGACTCCCTCCCGGGGCACTTCCGTTCTACGTTCCAGGGCTCGTGAAGCAGTACCCGGAGGGGGAACAACGTGAAGACCATGAAGTGCCCGAAGTGCGGCAACGTCCTCGATGTGACGGGACGGGTGCCCGGCTCCAACATCACGTGCGCATGCGGCAACATGTCGGCCGTGCCCGGCTCGGGGATGAGCCGGAAGGCGCTCTTCATCATCCTCGGTATCTCGGGGTTGGTGCTCCTCTGCCCGTGCGTGGGAGTGCTCTCGGCCATTGCCATCCCGAACTTCATTCGCTTCCAGGCCCGTTCGAAGCAGGCCGAGTGCAGGGCGAACCTCAAGGCCTGGTACACCACGCAGCGCGCGTACTTCCAGCAGAAGGACGCCTACTCCGCGTCGATCGAGGAGGTCGGTTTCTCGCCCGAGCGAGGCAACCGCTACGCGTACTTCGCCGGTCCGGGTCCCCTGGAGGAGCGCGGCACTCCGCAGGTGGTGCGGACGGCGGCGGTGCAGGGCATTGGAGTGGATACCGTCAAATACGCGGGTGCGAAGCCCATCTCCCTGGAACAGCTCCCGGAGGGGTTGGGGAGCATGGTGGGCGTGCAGGGCGAGTGCCCCGATTGCAACATCACCCTGGTGTGCGCGGGGCAGGTGGACCGTGACGACACGCTCGACGTGTGGAGCATCTCCACCGAGGAGCGGATGTTGGAGGACGGAACGCCCATCCCCGGGGGCGTGCCCTTCAACCACGTGAACGACGTCGAGGACTGAGCCGCTGGTAGGGGTGCATGAGCGAGCCAGCACTCCGAGCGAGGGCCTCCCCGCGTTGCCCGGAGTGCTGGAGCTCAGGGGCGTGTCATTACTTGCCGAAAGCCTTCGCGAAGAACTCCTCGAACCGCGACTTCTCGGGCTCCACCACGCCCACGGGCGTGGCCACGCCGGAGGCGCTGGCGAGGCTGGGGCGCAGGCCCGCCGCGATGCCGGGCTTGATGTGGTGGCGCAGGTCGACCGCGACGTCCGTCTTGAGGTGGGTGCCCACGCCCGCCGCCGTGTTGACGTCCGCGGAGTGCTTGAAGAAGCCGTTCTCCAGGCCGATCTTCCCGCCCGCCTGGGCGGCCACGCCCGCCACCGCGCCCGCGGTGACCGAGCCGTGCAGCCGGCCCAGGTGCCCGCCCGCCGTGCCATACGCTCCCGCCGTGGCGGCCGCGCCCACCTGGCCCGAGAGCAGCGCCGTGGCGTTCCTCGGATCCAGGGAAGCCACTCCCTCGGCGTAGGCGGTGGCCGAGGCCCTGCCCTCGCCCTTGATGTACGCGCCCGCATGCCGGTTGAAGTCGTGGCTCGCGCTCGCCGTGACGCCCACGCCCGTCTCCGCCTTGGCCGTCAGCGCGGCCGTGTACGCGTGGCCCTTCGTATCCGCCGAGACGCCCGCCTGGGCCTGTGCCTTGAAGGAGGTGGCATCGGCGGTGAGCTGGCCGCTGGTCACGCCCAGACGGCCCGCGTGAGCCCTCTGCCACTCGTAGGAGGCCTGGGGCCCGTTGAGCTCGGCCTGGGCCGAGTAGTGGTACAGGCCACCGCTGTTGTGGGTCGTGGTGGAGGCCTGCATCGAGCCCAGGTTGCCATTCACCCTGCCGCCGAAGACGTCCTTCTGGAAGGGGTTGCCCGGCCTGTCGATGAGCATGTTCTGCGTGGCGCCCGCGGGAGCCGTGAGCTTGTTGTCGCCGCCGCTCACCATCAGATTCGAGGCCGCGCCCGTGCTCTTCTCCCAGGGGCTGTACGAGGGGGCGCCCTCGGGCGCGCCCGGGTGCTTCACGGGCCTGGACTGGGGGGCAACCGGTGCGCTCGCGGCGGGGGGGGTCGCGGCGGGCCGGGTGCCCGTCGGGGGAGTCGCCGAGGACGGCAGCGTGGAGGCGCGGGTCGGAGGCTTGGGCTGGAACGTCTTGGGCGTGGGCAGGGTCGCGGAGCGGGACAGGGAGGGGCGGATGCGGGCCATGGGAGGCTCCTCGGGAGGTGCGGCGAGGGGGGGGGTGCGGAGAAGTGTTGTCCTGTCCTTCTGCACCCGACATGCCATGTCCATGTCGCACTCCATGGACGGGGAGCCTCCGTGGTTTCAAGGAGTTAAGGGGAGGGGGAGCGAGGGAGGAGCGTAGGGGTGGTGACTGTGCTCACCAGCCTCGAGACAGCTGTCACCACCTCGAGCGCGATTCCATGGACGCTCGGACTCACCGTCCCATCGTTACAGCAGGCTCGGCCGGGACCACTCCGCGTCGAAGGCGAAGTGGTCGCGCCACAGCCACAGCCAGCTGTTCTGGGCGAAGCGGGTGCCGTCCGACAGCGAGACGAAGACGTCGCCCGTCGTGCCCCGGGTGAAGGTGATCACGTCGTCGCGCCCATCGCCGTTGAAGTCACCGACGCCCGCCATATCGGAGCCGACGGCGACGAGGCGGGCCGCGTCATCACCCATCCAAGCGAAGCCTGTCATACTGGGAGCTGTACCCGCCCACCCCCCAGAAGACTCCTTCAAGTGACGCGTCGCGCAGAGGGCATCCAGCATGAGTATCGGGTCGAGCAAGCTGCCTCCTCAGGCCGCGATTCCACGGCCGGGCTCCTCGGTTCGAGGCCCTCAGCAACAACCCCAGAAGGAGCCCGCCAGGCCAGACGCCGGTAAGTCCGCCCCGCGGTCTGGGGGCACCTCGGCGAAGTCCCAGGCCAAGGGGAAGGGCGACACCGCCGGGGGCTTGCAGGGCCATCAGGGGCTGACAACCGGCGGTTCCCAGTCAGCCAGGGAGGGCGGATTCGACAGCCCGCGGGACCCACGTGCGTTTCCGGACAAGGCCGGGCTCGAGCGCCTCCAGGGCGAGGCCGCGCGTCCCGCTCCTCGAGGCCCGGAGCTCCCCTCCCGAGAGGCGCCACCCGTCGCTCCGGAGCTCCCCCAGCAACGCAAGACGACGGATCGCGAGAGCTCTCCCGCGGGGCGTCCCCTGCCGGATGGCCGCGCGAAGCTGCGCGCCCTCGTGATGGATCGACTCCTCGCCGGTATGAAGGATGCTCACGATCGGCTGGCCACCTTCGCGCAGAACCCGGGCCGCTTGGGGGTCGCCAACCTGAACATGGTGCTCGCCGAGAGCGCCTTCACCTATGCCCCCTGGATGGAGGCGAGCTCCCTCCCCGCGCGCAGGGTGGGCATGGCCAACCTCCTGGGCGTCCCACAGTCCACGAGCGATGCCGCGCTCCTGCGCGAGTTGATGGGGGAGATCCACCAGGGCTTCGTGGAGTTCCAGGCCAGCAAGCCCGGGCTCGAAGCCCGGCGGCGGTACGACGAGGTGCTGCAGCGCTATGAGACGATGCAGGTGCAGCCGGTCGTGCCTGGACACGACACAGGCCCCATGCTGGCCGAGCTCCAGCGGCTGGGAATCGCCCACGAGCTGAGCTTCACCCGCTCGCTGATCTTGCACCCGCTGCTCCTGGCGGTGGGGCTCACCCCGGATGAGGGCTCGGACACCCAGGTCATGGTCGCCGGACTGACCCTGGAAGAGCTCGGCTCGCTCGTTGCCCACATGCGCCGCCTCAACCCCCGGCTCACCAACAAGCTCGTGCGCCAGTTGCTGCTCCTCGCGACCACGGACAAGACGCGAGGCATCCGCAAAGGTCTGGGGGGTTCCGGTGTGAAGGATGTGCAGGAGCTGGCGCGCCAGCTGCTGCGGCTCCAGGTCACCCATCACCTCGTCGTCTGAGGTTTCAACCCGAGCGAGGGAATCACTCCTCTCCGGTGCCGCGACGGGGAGCTGTCAGCGCGACTCGCCCAGCGCGGTGATGCACGCCTCGCGCACACGCCAGATCCGCTCGGCGTCCAGCCTCCGTCGGGCCGCCCAGTCCCGGATGAAGGCACGGTGCCTCTCCTCCTTGGGGGCGCCGATGTCCTCCGGCTCGAGCTGTACCTCGACGAAGAAGCAGGCCACGGCGGCGGTGGACTCGGCGGCTGGCATCTTGCGCGTGAGATCCACGCGGCGCTCGCGCACGACCAGGTAGCAGTGCACCTCGGGGATGCCCGACAGCCCCTCGCGCTCCAGAATGGCTCCCACCCCCGGTGTGTTGCGCTCGTGCATATCGTAGATGCCGAGCATCAGCTTGACGGGCTGTCCGTGCGCGCGCGCCAGGGCGGCCAGGAGGGCGTGCTTGGTGCTGCAGGTGCCTCGCCCTTCCGACAGGACGAGGTGGAAGTCCGCCCGGTCCGAGTTGCGCCCGTAGGGCAGCTCCCAGACATGCCGCGCCGCGTCCACGAACCTCCGCAACCCGAGCGCGAGGAAGCCCCGGGCCAGAGGCTCGTGCTCGGAGAGCGGGAAGTCGGGGAGCGTCAGCAGGGGGCTGAGAGACGTCCGCATGGACCTCAAGATACATCATACATCGCGCGGCGGCATGACACTCCCCCAAGCGGGAGCTGCCGCGAACACCTTTTCCTCCGTGGGTGTTCCGGCAAGTTTTTTCGGCTCCGCGTGGGACGCGCGCCACGTTTTCACTTGACCGACCACTCGGCGTTGATCATCCGCGGTCAGGTGGAGTCCACGCGCTTCGACGTCGTCCGCACCTACGCGCAGGCCAAGTCGGAGGGGCAGCCCTCCGGACCGGAGAGCGGCATCTACAGCGACCTTCCGGACGCCGCAAGGGGGCACCGAGCCCCTGGCCGCGCGCTCCATGACGGGCGTCTACTCCGTGACCGGTGGACCGCTGGGCCGGGTCCTGGTGAAAGACGACCTCGTCCAGGGCGCGAGCTCGCCGCGTCACGCCACCGCGATCGAAGCGCACGTAGGCGAGCCGGTCGACGCGCTGCTCGATCGGGTCGAGGCACGCGCACGGGCCGTCCAGTACCTGGGCCCCGACGAGCGCGAGGAGCCCGTGTTGAAAGCAGCCTCCCAGGGGCCGACCGCCCATGCCTGGTGCGGGGTCCAGTTCTTCGGCTACAAGTGGTGCCGGAGGCCCACGAACGTCACCTACACGGACTACACGAGCACGCGTTGGCCGGTCGGCGACGCCATGAACGCGTGGATGTACACGAACGTCTCGAACAGCTTGTATCTCTACTGGCGTTCCAGCGGCGCCTCCGACGTCACGGTCTACGAGGGCGCGTACGGCTACACCGGCTGGTACGCATACACCTGGAACTCCTGGTCGGGCTCCTGCATGACCGGAAGCACCGTGAAGCTGAACAACACGTACTACACGGGCACGCACTACGCGAAGACCGTCGCAATCCACGAGATCGGGCACACCCTGGGCATCGCCCACCACACGGACTGCAACTCGATCATGTACACGGACCCCACCAGGTGTACGGCCGCCATCACGTCCTGCGACGCGCAGGCGGCGGCGCAGCTCTACCCGTGCAGTTCCAAGCGCGCCTCCCGGCCTGTCGCCGCGGAGGCGCGCGCGTCCAGTGGGCTCAGTAACAAAGAAGGGCCGAGCGTCGGTATCTAGTCCCGGTCGGTGGAGCTGAGCGCGTCGGCGCACTGGGAGAGCAGACCGGCGATTCGCGCCGCTTCCGCCGTGCCCACGGACGAGATCATGACGTGCTCGACCTCGTGGACGATCCGATGCGCCCGTGCGAGCACCTTCTGCCCGTGGGAGGTCAGCTCGCTGCGCAGGATGCGACCATGCTCGGGGTCCGCCTGCCGGACGAGAAGCCCGTCGCGTTCCAGGTTGGCGAGGATCCCCTGCATCGTCTGCGGCGTGACGAAGGCGGCGCGCGCCAGGCGGGCGTTCGAGATACCGGCCTCGAGCTCGACCGCCGAGAGGACCGCGTACTGAGGCGAGGTCAGCCCGAGGGGTCGCAGCGCATCGTCCATTCGCGTGCGCAAGGCATGCTGCGCTCGCTTGAGTGCATAGCCGAGCCGCCTGGCCATCGGATCCGGCATCGAAGCAGTTGACATATCAGGTTCCTTACATGATATCAGTCCCCTGATATTAACGGAGGAACGACCCATGACCAAGCTGATTGGACCCGACTTCATCGCGCTCCAGGTCCGTGACCTGGAAGCGTCCCGGCGCTTCTACACTGAGCACCTCGGGCTCACCCCGGTCCCCCACGGCCCGCCCGACGCGGTCGTGTTCGACACCCACCCCATCCCCTTCGCGATCCGCCGACCGCTGGTCGACCTCGCGCTCGTTGACCGGCTCGGGTGGGGCCTGTCGCTCTGGCTCGCGAGCGACGATGCCGACGGCCTGCATGAGCGGTTGGTGGGCGCGAGGGTGCCGATTCTCGCGCCTCCCGCGAATGGACCGTTCGGCCGCTTCTTCAGCTTCCGCGACCCGGATGGCTATGCCATCACGGTCCACACGGCACGCCAGGAGAGCCAGCGCACGACGCTCGACCCGAGCGCCGGCCACCTGACGCTGATCAACACCTTCACGGTCGCGCCGGAGCGGGCGGACGAGCTCCTGGCGCTCCTGTCCAGGGCGACCGAGGAGACCATGCGCCACCTGCCCGGCTTCATCTCCGCCAATCTGCATGTCAGCGGAGACCGCCGCCACATCGCCAACTATGCCCAGTGGCGCAGCCGCGTGGACTACGAGGCCATGCTCAAGAGCCCCGAGGCGCGGGTCCACATGCGAGAGGCAGCCGAGATCGCCCAGTCATTCGAACCCGTGTTTTATGAGCTGCGCCAGTCGCACGCGCCTGGAAGGGCGCCTTGACCCACCCCAACTGGGCTTGCCCCGGTTGCGTGGCTCTCCCGCGGTGTGTGTGAATCCTGGGCACATACGGATGGCGGCAAGTCCTCAAGCGGGAGTTGAGGCGCAAGCCGTTTCAGCGCGAGCGCGAACCCGCTTGTCCGGAAGTGAACGGGCTCGAGAAGCAGCACCGGTGACGCACCGCACCGCATGAATGTCGATGCCGCAATGCGTTGCATGTCTGATGCGGCGCGTTGCCGGAATCATCTGGATTCAGCGTCTTGGCCATCGGTATCATGTTAGCGCTCACATCCCTGGCCGCTGGCTGGCCCGAGGGACCGCGCGGAGGTTCTCCGCTCCAGTTGTGAGCGCTCACATCTCCAGCCGTTGCCGCGCCCAGACGTCTTCTCCTGTCGTCGAACGTCAACGAAAGGTAGGAACCCAGATGGCTTCGTCATCCGTCACGAGGCGACTCGCGCTCGCATCCGAAGGAGTCGTCAGCAGGATTTGCGCTCCGCTGCTCTGCCTGGCACTCGTTGCCCTTCCTGTCTCGAGAGCCCATGCCACGGGGGAGCTCACGTTCCTCAACCCGCTGCTGGAGAATGGAGCGGACCCCTGGTTGCAGTACCACAACGGCAACTACTACCTGGCAACCACGACGTGGAACTCCCAGGTGGTGATGCGCAAGGCTCCGACGCTCGCGGGCCTGCGTACCGCGGCCCCCGTCAACGTGTGGTCGGACACGACCGCGGACCGGTGTTGCAGCCACTGGGCGCCAGAGTTCCACCGGCTCACCGGGCCCAACGGCACCCGCTGGTACTACATGTACAGCTCGGGCCGCAGTGGCACCCTCGACTACCAACACCTCACCGTGCTGGAGAGCGCTGGCGATGACCCGATGGGCCCGTATTCGCTCAAGGGTTCGCCGATGGAGACGACCTGGAACATCGACGGCTCCTACCTGCAACTCAACGGGGCCCTCTATCTGCTCTGGTCGAAATGGGAAGGTCCGGATCAGAGCCTGTGGATCGCGCGGATGACCAATCCATGGACGATCACCGGCCCGAGAGTGAACATCTCCAAGCCTGTCTATAGCTGGGAGATCGAGGGCGGCAGGACCAACGAGGGCCCGGAGGTGTTGCAGCGCAATGGACAGACGTTCATCGTGTTCTCGGCCAGCTCCTGCAACACCCCGTACTACAAGCTGGGCCTGTTGACCCTCACCGGGAGCGATCCGCTCAGCGCCTCGTCGTGGACCAAGTCTCCCACCCCTGTGTTCCAGGCCGCCAACGGCGTCTACGGTCCGGGCCACAATGGGTTCTTCACCTCACCCGATGGCAGGGAGAACTGGATCGTCTACCACGGCAATGCGAGCTCCAGCCAGGGCTGTGGCTCGACACGGTCCACCCGGGCCCAGCCGTTCTCCTGGAACTCCAATGGCACGCCGTCCTTCGGCTCCCCCGTGTCGACCAGCACCGCGCTGGCCGTGCCATCGGGGGAACACGGACCGATCACCACCGCGGTTCGAGGTGCGGCGTACCAGCTGGTCAACCGCAACAGTGGCCTGTGCGCGGGAGTAACCGGTAGCTCCGGCTCGGACGGGGCCGACGTGGCACAGTACGCCTGCGGCACGACCTCCACCGAGTGGGTGCTCGATCCCACCGCGGACGGCTACTACCGGCTGGTCAACCGCTCCAGCAACAAGGTGCTGGATGTGGCGGATTGTGGCACCGGCGACGGCACCAACGTGCGCCAGTGGGCCTGGTTGAACAATGCCTGCCAGCAATGGCAGGTCATCTCCACCACGGAAGGCTGGTTCCGGCTGCAGAACCGCCACAGCGGCAAGGCGCTCGACGTCGCCAGCTGCGGCACCGCCAGTGGTACCGACATCCGTCAATGGGGCTGGCTGGGCAACAACTGTCAGCAGTGGCGGCTGCAGCCGGTGGGCAATCTGGCGATCGTCAGCGCGCAGAGTGGCAAGGTGCTCGACGTCGCCAACTGCTCCACCGCCAGCGGCTCCGACGTGCGTCAATGGCCCTGGCTCAACACCGCCTGCCAGAAGTGGACCTTCAAGCACACCGACAACGGCTTCTACCAGATCGTGCCGACCCACGCCGCCAGCACCTGCCTCGCGGTCAGCGGCGGCTCCACCGCGGATGGCGCCAACATCGACCAGGGCAGCTGCTCGGGCACCCAGAGTCAATGGCGCGTCGATTTCCTCGCCGATGGCGCGGTGCGCCTGGTCGCGCGGCACAGCGGCAAGGTCGTTGACCTGGCCAACTGTGGCCTCGACGACGGCACCAACATCGCTCAGTGGAGCTGGTTGGACAACATCTGCCAACGCTTCCACTTGAGGGCGCCGTAGCCGTAGGAGCGTCAGCCTCTACAAGGCGCTCGGCGGGGGATGGCTGGAGAACACACCGCCGCCGGGGACGAGCGCGGGCGGGTAGGTCGCTGCCGGACCCGCGCCGGAGCCTGCTTCCGTCTCCCAGGGGCTCGTGCGCCAGACCCGAGCCGGCTCCAGGCCGACAGGGCGAGCAGGCTCCAGAGCGCGCTCATCCCGGGCGGGAAGTCTGCCCCAAGCCCTCGCCAGGCAGGATGTCTCCCACCCGTACGGTCCCCTCGGTGGTGCCTTCGCAGGTGGGTTGACAACATACCCACTGGTTGGTACATCCAAACCAACCAGTCGGTATGCTCATGGAACTCACGGATCCTCAACACCAGTCCAAGACGAAGTTCCTCGACGCGGCCCTGCAGGTCATCCGGACCAAGGGCTACACGGCGACGCGGATCGAGGACGTCTGCGCGGCCGCGGGCCTCACCAAGGGGAGCTTCTTCCATCACTTCAAGAGCAAGGAGGAGCTGGCGATCGCGGCGGCCGACCACTTCGCGGCGATGGCCGATCGCATGTTCGCCTCCGGGCCGTATCAGCGCGTGGCGGATCCGCGTGAGCGGCTGCTCAGCTACGTCGACTTCCGCATCGCCATCCTGCGGGGCGCGCTGCCTGACTTCACGTGCCTGCTCGGGATGATGGTCCAGGAGGCATACGACACGCATCCGGCAATCCGCGCCGCCTGTGACAAGCATCTCAGCGCGCATGCTTCGACGCTGGCGCGGGATATCGCCGAAGCCCGGGCGCGCTACGCGCCGGACGCACCGTGGACCCCGGAGAGCCTCGGGTTGTTCATGCAGACGGTCATCCAGGGCGCGTTCATCCTCGCCAAGGCGAAGCAGGGCCCTGACGTCGCGGCCGAGTCCTTGCGCCACCTGCGCCGATATCTCGAAACGCAGCTCACACCCCGCCGCAAAGGAGCATGACCATGGCAACGCCCCAGAAGATCACGCCGTTCTTGTGGTTCAACCAGGAGGCTGAGGAGGCTGCGAATCTCTACATCTCGCTCTTCGAGGATTCGAAGATCCTGAGCCTGTCTCGCTACGGTGACGCGGGACCGGGCCCCAAGGGTTCGGTCATGGTGGTCGACTTCCAGCTCGCGGGTCAGAGATTCCAGGCGTTGAACGGCGGCCCGCACTTCAAGTTCACCGAGGCCATCTCCCTGGCAGTGAGCTGTGACTCGCAGGAGGAGGTCGACAGGTTGTGGTCCAGGCTGACCGCGAACGGGGGCCAGGAGAGCCAGTGCGGCTGGCTCAAGGACAGGTTCGGCCTCTCCTGGCAGATCATCCCGTCCAGGTTCCAGCAGATGATGCAGGACAAGGACCCGAAGCGGACGCAGCGCGTGGTGCAGGCCATGCTCACCATGAAGAAGTTCGACATCGCGCGCCTCGAGGAGGCGTACGCGCAGAAGTAGCCCCCGGATGCGTCCAGGTGCCAGCTCGAGAGCGTTCTGGCACCAGTGTCCGCCCGCCGGTGGGAGCGAGCTCAGGCCTCCACCGGTGGAGACACGCGGCGCGCGGTGAGGGCGGCGCCCGCGGACGCGGCACTCACGAACACCAGCGCGAGCCACTGCGTCACGGTGAGTTGCTCGTGCAGGAACACCAGACCCGAGAGGGCCGCGGCCGCGGGCTCCAGGCTCATCAGGATGCCAAAGGTGCGGCTCGGGAGGACGCGCAGCGCCATCATCTCCAGCGTGAATGGCACCGCGCTGGAGAGGAGCGCGACGGCCAGACCCGCCGCGAACAGCGGAGGCGTGAGGCGCGCCGCGAGCCCCTCCGCGAACGAGAAGGGCAGTACCGTCAGGGACGCGAACAGCATTCCCGTCGCCACGCCCTGCGCTCCCTGGAACACCCTGGACGCGCGCCCACCGAGCACGATGTAGGCCGCCCAGCATCCACCCGCGAAGAGCGCCAGCAGCACTCCGAGCAGGTCGAGCGCGCCGACGCCACCGCGCCACGGGGTGATGAGGGCGATGCCAACCGCCGCGAGCAGCACCCACAGGAAGTCCGCGACGCGCCGCGACCCGAACACCGCGAGCGCGAGCGGCCCCACGAACTCCAGCGTGACGGCAAGCCCCAGCGGGATGCGTTGGAGCGCCGAGTAGAAACTCAGGTTCATCGCGCCGAGCACCACCCCATACGGGATGATCGCGCTCCACTGTGCGCGTGTGAGCCGCGCGAGCGGCGGACGGAACACCGCGAGCAGCAGGAGCGCGGACAGCCCGATGCGCATGCCCGCCGTGCCCGCCGAGCCGAGCGCCGGGAACAACTCCTTCGCGAAGGCGGCGCCGCCCTGCACGCTCACGACGGCGAGGATCACCGCGGGGATGGGGGGCAGGATCAAGGGTGGACGGGCCGCGGGTGCTTCACTCATGCGCGTTACCCTAACCGTCTCCCAGCGCCAATGCTCCATGCCTTCCACTTCATGCCAGGTCACGCTCGTGAGGAGTGATACCTGACGGGCCCGACGCGCGGCGCCGAAGGACCAGGCCCTCGGCGCTCGCGCCCTGAATCACTCCTCGCGCGCCCGCCTCCGCCGGAGCGCCAGTGCTCCCAGCGCCAGCCACGCGAGCGGCGCCACCGGAGCCGCACCGCAGCCGCAGCCCCCCACCTCGCCGGACGAAGGCGGCCGCGGCAGCTCGCAGCTGCCGTCACCGACGCACACCTTCACCTCGGTCTGGGCCCGCATCCCCGCGCTGTCCACCACGACGAAGCGCACCAGGTGCCCACCGGGCGCCAGCCCCGTGGTGTCCCAGCGGTTGGGCTCGCCGCCGAAGTAGAAGGGGTTGTCCGTGCGCGTGTCCGTGAATCGCAGCTCGCCGTCCACGTAGAACTCGGCGTGCGTGCAGCCCACGTCGTCCACGCAGTCGCCGAAGAACTCCGCCATGCCGCCGGACACGCGCTCTCCCTCCACGGGCCGCCTGAGGATGGCCTGCGGCCCCTCATCCGCCTTCACGGTGACGGTAAAGGACTGCTCCGCGTCCGGAGCCAGGCCGTTGCTCACCCGCACCGTCACCTCCACCGCGCCCGCCGCCGTGGGCGTCCAGGAGATGAGGCCGGTGGTCATGTCGATGCTCATCCCTTCCGGCGCCGTGCCCACCAGCGAGTACGTCGGCTCCGGCCGGGCCGTCGCCTGCACGTCGTAGCGGTAGGGACGGCCCACCACGACGGTGGTGATGGGCGTGGAGGAGATGACGGGAGCCAGCTCGTCATCCTGCTCGAGGGCCTCCACCGGGCGCGCATCCAGGCCCGGCGCGGCCACGGTGATGGTGGCGACACCGGCCAGGTTGTCCGGGTCCGATTCGGCCCGCAGCGTGACGGTCTTCGGGAGGTTCCAATTGGTGGGAGTGAACGCGAGCGTCGCCCCGCCCTGCAAGGTGATGTCGCCGTCGCCCAGCGTGCGCGCCACGGTGACGGTGACATTCCCGGTGGGCCGCTTGGACAGCGACACGTCGAAGGTCGCGGTGCCGTTCTCCGGAATGACCACCTGCGTGGAGGACAGCACCAGCCGGGGCTCGTTGTTGTCGATGGCGGTGACCACCACCGCCTCGTCCGCCAGTCCCGCCGACGTCACCGTGAAGGTGGCGGTGTCCGCGTCCGTGTCCGCGTCCGACGCCGCCGCGATCGTCACCACCCGGGGCACGCTCCAGTCCGTCGAGGAGAACGTGAGCGTGGCGTCGCTGGCGATGCTCAGATCATCGGAGCCGCCCATGGCCCGCGTCACCTGCACCGTGACGGGCGCGGAGGGGGCCTCGGCCAGCCGCACGGTGAAGACCGTGCGTCCGCCCTCCACCACGCGCGGGTTGAGCCCGGACACCACCAGCTTCTGTCCGAGCTCCGACGGGGTGATGCGGCGCACGATGCCGTCGGTGTACCCCAACGTGTACAGCGCGCCGTCAGGTCCCACGGCCATGTCAACGTGCGAGGCGAAGCCGGTGCCCCACTCGGCCACCGTCTCCACCGAGTTGTCCGCGGCCAGCGTGGCACGCGTCACCTGGCCGGAGCTGTAGTCGCCGAAGAAGTAGTTGCCGCGGAACTCGGGCGGGAAGAGCGTGGCGTCGTAGAAGGTGCCGCCGGTGATGGAGCTTCCCAGGACCTGCGTCGTCGCGGTGCCCCCGCCGCTGCTCGCATTGGGCAGCCCAGGCTGGGCCACGGTGAAGGTGGTGGCGTTGGGATCGTTGGGAACGCTGGCGACGTAGTGCGTGCCGTCGAAGCTCGCGTTACCCACACCCTTGAGGGTGAGCCGCTCGCCCTTGCGGAAGCCATGCCCCCCGATGGTGGTGAAGGTGGTGACGCCGCCGCTGCGTACCGCCCCGCCCGCCGTGAGGTTGCGTGTGTCGATGCCGTTGGTGCGGTACTTGATGACGGGCGGGATGTAATTATTGACGGGGGGCTGGTTGTTCTCGTAGGCGTCGTAGCCAGCATTGCTGCTCCTGTTCACGACGAAGACCTGCTCGTAGTTGGTGCCCACGCCGTTGATCCACAGCTTCCCGGTGGTCGGCTGGAACGTGAGGGTGAACGGGTTGCGGAAGCCGCACGCCCAGATGTACTCGTTGTTGGGGCCCACGCCATCGCTGAACGGGTTGTCGTTGATGGGCGTGCCGTCCAGGTTGGCGCGGCTCACCTTGGCCGCGAGCGACGTCAGGTCCGCGTTCACGCCAGTGCCATTGCCCAGGTCGCCAATGGCCCAGTAGAGCTTCCCGTCCGGCCCGAAGCCGATTCCTCCCCCGTTATGGTTGTTGCCCGTGGTGGGCAGCCGGGTGACGATCTCCGTGCGCGCGACGCCCGTCCCGTTGGCGTCGGTGTAGCGGACGATGCGCTGCTCGGAGGCGGAGACGGTGACGAAGAGGTAGACGTAGCGGTTGACCACGTAGTTCGGATCGAACGCGATGCCGATGACGCCACTCTCGCTGTTGGTGTGGACCTGGGGCTCCGTCGCGAACAGGCGCGTCACCAGCGTGCTGGTCCCCGGCTGCGTCTCCAGGACGCCGTCCTTCATCGTCACCACTCGCACCGGACCATTCTTGAGGGTGATGAACAGGCGGCCCGAGCCATCCGGCGCCCAGGCCATGCCCGTCGCGGGAGTCAGCGTGTTGGAGGAGTAGCTCGTTTCGGAGAAGCCGGCGGGTACCGTGGCCCACGCCGGCGAGCACAACAGCAGCAATGACAGGGATGTCAGGAGTGAGGGACGCATGACCCGGGACGCTAGCGCACTCGGAATGCCAGGGCTTCAGCCCAGCAGCCGGCGGATGCTGATATCCAGCTGGCTGCGCACCAACCCCAGGAGGCTCTCCATCGCGAGGCGGTCCTGCTTCAGCTGGGGGGCCAGCTCCGCATGGACGCGCTCGAGCAGCAGCTCGCGGGCACTGGCGACCTTGCGCGCCACGCCGGAGCGTGAGTCGCCGTACATCAGCGCGAGCCGATCCATGGTGAAGCCATGGAAGTGGTGCAGGCGCAGCAGGGCGCGCTCGTGCTCGGGCAGAGTCGCCACCGCCTTCCGGAGCACCTCGACGAGGAGCTGGCGCGCGTCCTCGCGGAGCAGCTCGTGCTCCGGGTTGCCCGAGGCCAGCATCCGCGCGAAGGCCTCCGGAGGCTCGTTGACGAGGAGCTCGCGCCCGTTGTGGCCCACCAGCTCGCCGGCGATGCGCCCGGCGGTGATGCTCACCCAGGTCAGCAGCGGCCCCCGGCCCCCGTAGCTCGCGATTTTCGGAGGTGCCTCCTCGCTGCCCACCAGCAGCCGCTCGCGGAGCACCTGCAGCACCTCCTCCAGCATGCTCGCTGACAACGCCCCGAGCCGGGCGGGGATGTGCCGGAGGATGTGCTGCTCGAAGGCCCGGAGGGCCGAGGTCTCCCCGGTGGCGCAGGCGCAAGCCAGATACAGGTCGGCGCCGTGGAGGATGCGCAGTACCTCCGAGGCCTTTCCCGCGGGCAGGTGCCGGGCCAGGTGCCGCACGAAGACCTCGACCGGGAGCCGCGACGTGGGCCATGCGTTCCGGGCCGCCTCGACGTGCTTGTGCAGCAGCGCCTCGAGTCCCTCCACGGCTTCCAGCTCCGCGCGTTGTGCCAGTGGTACGTGCTCCCGTAGCAGCGCCGCCAGGGCGCCTGTCTTTCGTTCCTCGCTCATCGTTTCCCCTCACGCCGCAACCAGTCCAGCACCTGCTGGAGCTCCGCCTGGCCTCGAACTCCCACGGACTCCAGCCGCTTCCGGGCCTCCTCGGCCATCGCGAGCGCACGCGCCCGGTCCGGGGCGGAGCGCGTTTCCACCAGCGCCCGGGCCAGCAGGAAGGCGGTACTCGCGGCGGTCGCCGGCTCCCGGGGCTCGCCCCATCGGGTCTGTATGCTCCGGGCGCGCTCGAGCAGCGGTACGGCTTTGTCCGCGGCGCCCAGCGCCAGGTGCGCCTTTCCGGCACAGGTCAGCGCGCTGGCACCGAGCATGGAGTCCGGACCATCGGCCTTCTCGATGACCTTCAGCGCACGCTCGCAGTACTCGAGTGCCTGCTTCGGAGCCTTGGTATCCAGGGCCAGCTCGGCCAGGGGGAGCAGCACCGATGCCGTGCCCGCCCCCTCCGGGCCCTGATCCTTCTCCATCCGCTTCAGTGCGTCCAACAGATCGCGCCGTGCCTCGGGGTAGCGGCCCGCGTTCATGTACATCTGTCCCCGGAACGTCAGGGGCATGGCGGCGCGCGGTGTGTCCGGGCCCAGCGAACGCTGGATGCGCTCCAGGGCCTGGGTGGCGAGGGCGAGCGCCTTGCCGTTCTGGCCTGTCTCGTCGGACAGGACCGCTTGCTCCAGGAGCACCTGGACGACGGTGAGGTGGTTGGGTCCACGGGCGCGCTCGAAGATGGAGCGCGCCCGCTCGAGCATGGACCACGCCTCGTCCGTCCGGCCCTCGACGCGCAGGTTCATGGCGAGGTTCAGGAGCAGGCCCGCGAGGACGGGGTTTTCCGGTACGGCGGACGCCTCCTGGAGGGCCAGGGCCGTGCGCCAGATGCCGATGGCCTCGGCGCGCCGGCCTACCTGCAGGTAGGCCGAGGCGACTCTGTTGTAGGAGGTCACGAGGGCCGGGTTGTCGGGGCCCAGCAGGCGCTTGCGCTGCTCGAGGGCCTGGAGGTGGAGCTCCAGCGCCTCATCGAAGCGGTTCTGGCGGAAGAGGATCCGGCCGAGTTCGTGGAGGAGGTTGGGTGTGCGGAGGCTGTCCGGGCCATTCCTCCTGCGCGAGAACTCCAGACCCTGGCGTGCCTCCTGCTCCGCCTCGGCCAGCTTGCCTTGCAGTTCCCACAGCGAGGCCAGACGTTGATGCAACTCCGTGGTGATTTCGGGGATGCGCTCCCTCCCCAGCCTCTCGACGGAGGCCCGGGCGTGCCGGATGAGCTTCTCCGCGTCCGCGGGGCGGGAGAGCTCCTCGCCCACCAGCCAGATGAGCTCCAGCCAGGCACGCGCCACGGTCTCGTCGTCACGCCCGGCCTCGGCGGCCCACACGGCCTGGTAGAGGACCTCCTCCGCCTCCTTCTGCTTGTTGGCTCCCCCGAGGAACTCGCCGTGAGCCAGGAGCACCTCCGCCTCCAGCGGCTTGTAGTCGAGCCCCTTCAGCTCCTCGAGGAGGGCCGACGTCACCGCGAGGCCTTCGGAGAACCGGCGCGCCACGAGGTGGGCCCGGGCCTGCGCCAGCTTGTGCCGCACCGCCTCCACCTGGGGGCGGAGGCTATCGGGCGGCTGCGGGCGGCTGGAGAGCCCGGGCGCGTCCCGGCAGCCGGTGAGCCCCTCGAGGGAGGCCGTCAGTTGGTGCGCGTTCTGCACTGTCAGCACGTCCGCCTTCTCCAGCACCTCGGTCACGGCGGCGAGCTGCCAGAGCCGCGCGTCGAGGCAGACGGCCGTCTGCCAGGAGGTGCCGTCCGCGGTGTCGCTGCCCGCGGCCACACAGGCCTCGGTCCGCAGCGTCCTCCATTGGGAGGCGTAGGCGTCCAGCGCCGTCGCGAGCCGCTCCCAGGCGGGAGGGGCGTAGGGGGCGCCCGTGGCGAGGAAGGCCGCACGCACCCGCTCGCGCCGCGCGGGGCTCCAGGCCGCCGCGAGCTTCTCCACCTCCTGCTCGCACCGCGCCTCGCGCCGATGCGTCACCCCGTAGGCCGCGATGGCCCCCAGCACTCCGGCCACGGTCGCCGTGGCCACCACCCGGGTGATCATCCGCCGGGGCGGGTCGAGGGCCGCCAGCAGGGACTCCATGGAGGGGAAGCGCTCTTCGGGCTCGGCTCTCAGCCCCCGGAGCACCGCGCGCCGCACCCAGGCGGGTACCTTCACCTCACGCCCGGGCGGACACACCCGGCCCTGTTGCACGGCCTCGGCCAGCTCCCTCAGGGTCTCTCCCTGGAAGGGACGCCCGCCGAAGAGGGCCTCGTAGAGCGCCACGCAGAAGCTGAACTCGTCCGAGCGTGCGTCCGCGCGCTGGCCTCGCAGCAATTCCGGGGCGAGGTATGCGGGCGTGCCCAGGACGAGGCCTGTCCGGGTGAGCCGGCTCATCGGATGAACAGGGGGCTCGGGGCTCGCTCGCGGAGAGGGGCCGTCCTCCTGGTGGAGCAGCCGGGCGATGCCGAAGTCCGTCACGTACACCCGGCCATCCCTTCCCATGAGGGCATTGGCGGGTTTGAAGTCGCGGTGCACCAGGCCCGCCGCGTGCGCGGCCGCCAGTCCCCGCCCGGCATCCAGGAAGACCCGCAGCACCTCCCTCCAGGGACGCGGCTCCTTCATCCACTCCGCCAGCGTGGTGCCTTCCACCAGCTCCATGGCCAGGAAGATGCCGTCCCCGTAGGTGCCCACGTCATAGAGGGTGACGACGTTGGGGTGGGAGAGCCGGGCCAGTGCCTGCGCCTCGCGCAGCAGCCGCTGCTGCAACTCCTGCCGGTGGTGCCCCTCGGGACGCAGCACCTTGAGGGCCACCCGGCGGCCCAGCTCCGGGTCATCCGCCGCGTACACCACCCCCATGGCCCCGGAGCCGATGCGCTCCCGCACCACGTACCGGGAGACCGTGGAGCCGGGGGACAGCAGCGGGGGGCGCTCCGCGTCGAGCGTCACCGAGGGGCTGGACAAGGCCCGAGCGCCATCACCCGCCGCCAGCACCCACTGGCAGTCAGCACAGTGCTCCACGTGCGCCAGGACGAGACTTCGGTGCTCCTCGGAGAGCAATCCGGCGAGGAAGTCACTCAGCGTCGTTTCTTGGGGGCACGCTTTCATTGGATGAGATTTTGAGAGGAATGGTTGTCTTCCAGCGAGACGGAGGCGAGGCACGGGAGCCACGCGAGCGGCCGAAGGCTTTTTTGGGACGCCGAAAAGGTCACTCCCTCTTTTACCCCCGAAAGCGCCAGGACAGCCCCTGGCCGCTTCACGAAGCGAGTGGATACGGGCGGCGACCGGGCCGCCCGCCGCACCCCCTGTCGTTCTTCACCCCAAGAAAGAGGAAGCACCATGGAGATCGCCGTTTCCGCCAAGAAGCACACCGTCACCCTCAAGCCGCTCCAGTCGTCCACCGCCAGCTCGACGGTAGGTCCAGCGAAGTCGGAGCAGAAGTCCAAGGAGAAGTCCAAGGGGTACTCGACCCGGGACACGTTCGTCGACGGCGCCAAGGAGACCAAGAAGACCTCCAGCGACAAGGACAAGAAGATCGACAAGCTCATCGACGCCGCCAAGGGGCAGATTGGCTACAAGGAGGGGCGCAACAACGGCAACAAGTTCACGAAGGAGATGACTGGCAAGAGTGGTCAGGCGTGGTGCGCGGACTTCGTGAGCTGGGCGGCGAAGGAGGCCGGTCTGTCGAAGCCGAAGTCTTCCCTCGCGCAGGGTATTGCCGATCAGCTCGAGGCCAAGGGCCAGTGGAAGGGACGCCACGATCCCAAGAAGGGCGACGCGGTCACCTTCCAGTGGGACGGAAACTCCAAGAAGCCAGCGGACCACGTCGGCATCGTGGAGAGGGTTTTCGAGAAGAACGGCAAGAAATACATCACGTATATCTCTGGCAACTCCAGCGACAGCGTCAGCCGGCGCACGATGCCTTGGAATGACAAGGCCATCATGGGTTACGGGTCGATGATCAAGTAGGGCTCTTCCCGCGGCTGACACACACGTATTGGAGTGCACCATGGCAAAGGTATCTCTTTCCCCGAAGCAGTCCGTAGCTCCCCCCAAGGTTCAGGAGACTCAACCTCCGGAGCCGAAGCCATCCAACAAGACCCGGGAAGCCAAGACGGGCGAGAAGCCCCCGCATCAGCGCGACGGGGTGGATCCTCCGGCTCCGGACTATTCCCAGCTGGGAATTCCGAGCCCGCGGGCCAACCCGTCTCCCACTGCTGCTTCGGCGTCCAAGCCGGATACCACTGGGGCCGCCACGCCCTCGCCGCAACCCAATCCTCCCGTTCCCCAGCCCCAGCAGCCGGACACCACCGCCGCCACGCCCTCGCCGCAGCCCAGTCCTTCCGGTCCCCAGGCCACGCAGCCTCCGCCGGCTCCACCGACCCCGACGGAAAAACCAACATCAACACCGAATCCCAAGGAAAAAGCCAAGGATGCGCCGACGGGCACCGAGGCCGCGGCTTTGTTGAAGGATCCGAACCGGTACCCGGGCCCCTTGGGGCGCGACCTCCGGGCGACCGACTTCGTCGATACGATTCGCGCGCACCAGAACGACCCCGCGTTCCTGAAGGACCTCTACAAAGGATTGGGTGACAAGGAGTCCGAGGCACTCTTCAAGTACAGCGCAAATCAGGTGGCCGCCCACCACACCTTCAGCAATTCCGGCGAACAGGTCGCCGCGCTGAAGGCCCTGGCCACGAGCACCCACCAGCTTCCGCCCGCTGTCGCGGACAAGATCGCCAAGGACGCGGCGGCGACCAACTCCAGCCACTTCCTGACGCCGGTGCTCAAGCAGCCGGAGGCGAGCGAGTCCATCCGCCGCACCTTCCTGGACTCGGCAGCGGCGAATCTCGACAAGAGCAAGTCCCCCATTGATGCGCAGAAGTTCGCGGATGTGCTCGCGTCCGACCCCAAGCTGCTCACGGACTACGCGGCCAGACTGGGGGAGGACAAGCTCGCCAACATCCTCGAGACGGCGCTGAGCCGGCCTCCCTTCGACGTGGGGAAGTCGCATCTGGCGGGCTCGCGGCAGGATGGTGCCCAGAAAATCCTCGGCCAGCTCGGGGACCTGCGGGGCTCGCAATACGACAGCCTCAAGACGAAGGTCTTCCGCGAAGCGGCCTCGCTGCTGGGGGATGAAGGGGCCAAACCCGACCGCAAGGGCCTGGTGGAGGGGCTCACCCGGCTCTTCAAGAGCGACGCCAAGGGCCTCATCCAACGCCTGAACAATGACAAGCTGGGACCCGATGCCTCGGACCCGTCGCGCAAGGCCCTGGGCAACTTCCTCCACGCGGGGCTCTTCGACAGTGACTCGAAGAACGAGGAGCTCAGGTCCTTCGTCTCGAAGCAGCTCATTCCCCAGCTCCGCCAGGAGACGTTCAATCCCAGCACCCTGGGGGCCGCCAACGACCCGGCCTCGCCCAACAAGCAGTCCGCGCGAGCGTTGGGAGACCTCGTGGGGGCTCTGCACCAGGGGTTCGCCAGGGCGGTCAAGGACGCGGATGAGGACAGGGAGGCCATCAAGGGCCACGCGGACACCCTGTTCAGCGTGGTGACCGAGCTCGCGGAAGGGCCCACGAAGGGCGCGCTCACCGCCGCGAAGAATACGCTGGTGGGTGAGATTGCCGATGCGTTGAGCGAGGACACCGGCAAGCTCAAGGAAGTGATTCAGAAGCTGCGGAGCCAGACCGAGGAGGGTTTCCGGGACTTCTCCGACACGAGCACCCAGGCGGATGTCGCGGTGTCCGCGTACAACGACGCGGTCACCTCGGCCATCGAGTACTTCGCGTACTGAGCGAAGCGCCAGCCCCCGTCACTGTTCATCCACTCATCGTTGGACCCTGTCATGTCTTCTCCTCCTTCCTTCCGTGGCACAGGTGCAACCGCTCCCCATGCGGCCAGACAGGGTTCCAATGCCACCATCCGCCGCGTGCGCGTGGGGACCATCAACCACGTCCGCATCGCTGGCATCATCGACGAGACGTTCCCACTGACGTCTTCCTCGCCAGACCTCGGTGGGCTTCTCATCGTCGACCTCGGCCGGGTGGAGCGCATCAGCTCCTTCGGCGTGCGGCGGTGGCTCGAGTTCGCCAGCAAGCCGCCTCCCGGGGTCAGCTCGTTCTACGTGGTCAACGCGCCACCGGTGATGGTGGATCAGCTCAACATGGTGGAGGGCTTCGCCGGCGTGTCACGGGTGCTGTCGGTGCTGGCGCCCTACACGTGCCGCGCCTGCGGCGAGGACCGGCTGCGGCTGGTGGACCTGCAGTCGGAGGCGCTCATCCTCACCGCGGGCCGAGCCCCCGAGCACTCCTGCCCGGTGTGCTCGGGCAAGCTGGAGTTCGCGGAACTGGCGAGCGAGTTCTTCGACTACGTCAGGCGCCAGCGGTTCGGTACGGTGGACCCGGTGGTGATGCGCTACCTGCGCGCCACCACGCCCCGCGCGCCCAACCCGCTCATCACGCACCTGAAGATCGTCCAGGACGACATCACGTACATCACCCTCGCCAGCGAGCTGAAGGGGAGCCTGAACGTGCGCAGGCTGGCCTCGGGCCTGGAGGGGAGCGTCGCCTTCGACTTCTCGCACGTCACCCAGGTGGAGCCGGAGGCGGTGCCCAGGCTGGAGCAGGTGCTGACCCTGGCGGCGCGGGGAGCCAGGGAGGTGGTGCTGTGCCGGGTGCCCCCGCCGGTGCTCGGCGCGCTGATGCGCTTCTCCAAGCAACTCGACATACAGCTTGGCACGCTGTGGTTGCCGTGCGAGTGCCGTCACTGCGGCCACGAGCACCACCAGCGCGCCCTGGCCTCCGAGTACCTGGCCAGGTTGCGCGCCAACACCAGCCTCGAGCGCGAGTGCCCCATCTGTGGCGGGACCGCGCGCCTGCCCTCCATTCCCCGGCTGGTGCCGCTGCTCAGCCGCTCGGTGCTGGTGGAGCAGCCGCTGGAGGACATCGAGGCGCTCGAGCCGCGCGCCCTCAGCCAGTACCTGTTCGGCTCCTCCCACCTGGATGCGAACGCCAAGGGCGGCAGCCCGGACATCGGCAACTCCACCAGCGCCAGCAAGAAGCTGCAGGTCATCCGCCGGTTGGGGCAGGGCGGCATGGCCGAGGTGTTCCTCGCCAGGCAGGTAGGCGTGAAGGGGTTCGAGAAGTTCGTGGTGATGAAGAAGATCCTCCCGCAGTTCGCGGAGAACGCCGAGTTCGTCGACATGCTCTTCGCCGAGGCGCGGGCCAACGCGCGCTTCACGCACCCCAACGTCGTGCAGACGTTCGACGTGGGCATGAACGACGGCGTGGCCTACATCCTCATGGAGTACGTGCGCGGCCCGGACCTCAAGAAGTTGATGACCGAGCTGCGGCGCAAGGGGCTCGCGCTGCCCATGGAGCACGCGCTGCGCATCGTCGCCGAGACGGCCGCGGGCCTGCACTACGCGCACAGCTACGTGGACCCGGCCGGTGTGCCCCACCCGGTGGTGCACCGCGACGTGAGCCCCCACAACATCCTCATCTCGCTCGACGGCGCCATCAAGCTGAGCGACTTCGGCATCGCCAAGGTGCAGGGGGAGGGGAGCACCGAGGCGGGTGAGCTGAAGGGGAAGATTTCCTACATCTCTCCCGAGGCCGCGGCGGGCCGTCCCCTGGACGCGCGCAACGACGTGTTCGCCCTGGGCGTGGTGCTCTTCGAACTGCTCACCGGCCAGCAACCCTTCAAGCGAGACCATGACGCGGCCACGCTCAGCGCCATGTTGAGTGAGCCGACGCCCGTGCCGTCGCGGCTCGACCCGAAGATCCCCAAGGATGTGTCGGATCTCATCCTGCGCGCCCTGGTGAAGGACCCGGCGCGTCGCACGCCCTCCGCCGCCGCCCTGCGCGAGGAGATCGAGGCGGTGATGGCCCACCACCGCCTCAACTCGTCACCGGCGGCGGTGGCCTGGTTCTTCAAGACCACGTTGGGCGAGCGGCTCGCGGAGTTCGAACCCACCCAGAACGGCCCGGTCCTGGGCTCGCTCCCGAACGCGCACGTCACTCCGGCTGGGGCTGGCGAGGACGAGCGCACCGAGGTTCACCGGCCGGCGCGGCAGCGACTCCTCTCTTCCGCCCCGCTCACCGCTGCTGAGCGGGAAGAGGGGGTCCGGCTGCGCGAGGAGAACCGCCGTTGAGACGGCGGTCCTCCGTGCGGCGGGAGTCAGACCGTCGGCATGAAGATCTTCAGCCCGGAGCGGCCACCGGCGCCGAGCGTGTTGCGCTCGATGAAGTCGCTCACGGACGAGCGGCCGTCGCCGGTGGTGATGGCGGTATGGCCGTAGATGCTGCCCAGGCGCGACGAGGTCTTCTCCCAGGTGAGGACGAGGCCCGGAATCTTCAGCGCCTCCTCGAGGGACATGTTGACCTGCTTGAACTTGTCGCGGGGCAGGTTGTTGTCGATCTGGTTGCCGTTGCCCCAGACCTTGAAGCCGAAGGCGTTCTGGATGGCCTTGCTCACGCCGGTGGCGCACAGGCCCTGGCTGTTGTACCCGCCGATGCTCATCGCGGCCGCGCGGCCCGCGCTCGCGAGCTTGCGCATCGCGGGAGTCACGTTGCCCGGGCTCGCGGTGCCACGGCTCTCCCCGACCTGCCCGCTGCCCTTCGTGCCGCTGCCGCGGCGGGGACCGCCGCTCTTGGTGGGCTCGAAGCTGTCGTTCCGGGCGTGGCCGGGGATGCGCAGGGACTTGCCCGCGTAGATGAGGTTCGGATTGGCAATCTTGTTGAGGCGCGCCAGCTCCGAGACGCTGGTGTTGAAACGGCCGGCGAGAGCCGAGAGGGTGTCGCCCGGGCGGATGCGGTAGGTGGACATATGAAGAAATCTCCTTGAACGATTGTCGCGGCAACCGTCGCGGAGTTGCGCCCGAATTTCTCAGGCTCCTGGAATGCACCCGGGCCCACGACCGCCACCCGGAAAATCCGGAGTAAAACCGGATACATGGGTGGCGGAGTGGTCGTTCGGCTCAGCTGCCTGCCTTGGGGTCCCGGGTGTCCCCGGCCTCCATCGCCTTCTTCTCCGGCTTCTTGTCCTTGAGGGTGCCCAGGCTCGTGCTCCACCACTCCGGGCACAGCACGAGGAAGGCGCCACCAAACACCACGATGCCCACCAACGAGATCAGTATCACTTCCATGGGGTTCTCTTACTCCATCTCGACATCCATCATTGTCGTCACGCCGGCGGCATCCTTCGGACGGGTCGTCCGGGAGTGGCACGGCGGGAACGCTTCGAGCGGCTTCTCTCCCGTCCGGCGCGGCACTCAGGGCCTCGGCCTCCTCACGTCAAGGTGGAGGAAAGGCGAGGAACCCGGGACGCGCCGGGAGAGCTCAAATGAGGAGCGAGCGGAGACGGAGAAAGACAGGTGGCCCCTGGGCCTGGGGCGTGTCCCAGAGGGCGAGCGATAGGCGGCCGCCACTCTCGGGAGCCTTGGAGGTGAGCCACACCGGCGAGGCCGGTGGGACCGCGAGCGGGGAGGCGTGGCCGGAGGCGTCCACGAGAGCCGGCGCGGGGATGTCCCGTTCCAACGCGTCGCAGCAATCCTTCCTCAACGCCGTCTCGTCGTGCGAGGCCTTTTCCGCCTTCTTCTCTTCGTGCGGGCACTGGCAGGCGGTGCTCGTCCTGGCTTGCTTCGGGCAGAAGTGGGGGAGGCCCACTCCGCTGGCGACGGCCTGCCAGCCGAGGAGAAGCGCGAGCGTGAAGATGCGAAGAGCCAGCGACACGGTGCTCTCCCTATACGTGGGTCGAGTACCGGTCGCAACCGGAAGGCCATCGCGCGGAAGGACGAGGGCCTACCCTCCTGCCCGAACCGCTCGAGTTCCTGGCATCCGGCCCCACAGCCTGGGAGCGGGAACGAACGCTTCTCTTCCCGTGGCCACCGGAACAGGATGCTGGAGGATGTCTTCGCCAGTCCCGCCCAGGCCCCGCTGTCTTCGCTGCAACCTTCCGCTGCATCTGTGCCTGTGTGCCGAGATTCCCCGGGTGGAGACACGCACCCGTTTCCTCATCCTCCAGCACGTGGTGGAGATTCCCAAGAAGAGCAACACCGGGAGGGTGGCCGCGCTGGCCCTCGCGAATGCCAGGCTGCTCACCTATGGCGCTCCCGCCGAGCCCCTCGACACCGCGCTGCTCTCCGAGCCCGGCACCTGGCTGCTCTACCCGGATGGCCCCACCGCGCCGCCGGACGCCCCCGCGCCGAGTCAGCTGGTGGTGCTGGACGCGAGCTGGTCGCAGGCGCGGCGGATGACCCAGCGGCTCCACGCGCTGCGGACGCTCCCCCGGCTGGTGCTACCGCCGCCCGCGCCCGGGACGCTCAAGCTCCGCGAGCCCACGCACCCGTCCGGGATGTCCACCCTGGATGCGATTGCCCGCGCGGTGGCGGTGCTCGAGGGACCGGAGGCGGCGGCGCCGCTGGAGCGGCTGGCCGCGCTTCGGGTTCAGCGGATCGCCGAGTGCGGGACGCTGAATTGAGCCCCCACCGCCAGCGCTGTTCGACGCGCTCGTCGCCCACGGGCCGGGGGAAGGCTCCCCCCGGTCCCGGGCTCATCAGGTGCGCAGGAAGGCGCTCGCGTCGGGCAGCCCGCTGCCGGAGGTGTCGACCCCCATCGCGGTGAGGATGCCCGAGAAGATGTCCGGCTCGTTAGACGTCATCTTTCCGCGCTCGGGCGCGCCGGTGCGCGGGTCGAAGCCGTAGGTCAGCGTGGTGAGCGGATCGACGCCTCCGAGCACCGTGTTGCCCCGGATCATCGGCGACAGCAGCATGAAGCCGTTGTTGAGGTCATGCCCGGTGCCGAAGAGCTCCGTGGCGCCCTCCGTCCGGTTGCGCGTACGGCCGAACTCGGTGGCCATGTAGATCAACGAGCGATCCCACAGGCTCTCGCCGCTCGAGTCGAAGGGCTCCGACTTGAGCAGCTCGATGAGCTTGTCGAGCGTGTCCATCATCCGCGACCACATGAAGGCCTGGATGGAGCGGTGATCATTGTGGCTGAAGTCGAAGGCCAGCGGAGGGTTGGTGATCCGATACGGAGGGCTCACCGCCACGTTGAACGACGGCCCCAGCGTCACCGTCACCGACACCCGGTTCTTGAGCAGCAGGAACGCCAGCGCCGCCTGCCCCTGCACGGGATCGTTCAGGTAATCCGGGAAGACGGCGCGCAGCCGCTCCGCATCGGGGGAGTTCGACAGGCCGTACTCCGAGAGCGGCGTCTTCGGCGGCTGATCGGGCAGCACGTTGAGGCGGCTGATCAGATCCTGGATCTCCAGCGCGGACTGCCCCGTGGTGCGCTGCTCGTTCCAGCGCTTGAGCGCCTCCGCGTCGTCGAAGGTCTTCCCGAAGACCGACTGGGAATCGAGCGTGTTGCGCGTGCTCCGGGCCAGCGCCATCACGTCGCGGGAAGGCACGTCCTTGATGCCCTTCATCCCATCGAGGCCCAGGGGCCAGAGCGAGGGATTGGCCACCACCTCCCCGAAGCAGTACGCGGGCAGGGAGTCATCGGTGCCGCGCTCGGAGAAGCCCGAGTTGGCCATGTTCACGTTGGGAATGGGGAAGCCCGCGCCGTACTGCAGGGCCACGCACTCCTGCAACGTGCGGCCACGCCAGGCGGCGTTGCCCGTGAGGCTCCGCTTCTGGGCGATGACGTGGTTGACCGACGTGCCCACCGAGGTGGCCACCAGCATGGAGTCCTTGTACTTCTTCACGAAGGGCAGCTGGTCCGTCTTCACCGGCACGGGGATGTTGCCCATCTGGGAGCTACTCACCTTCACGGCGCGGAACGGGGAGCCCTCCACGTTCTGCACCTGCTCGTCGGCGAAGGTGTTGAGCTTCGCGGCGTTGGCGCCCGCCTCCGAGGCCCGCACCGCCAGCATGCTGTCGATGATGGAGGCGCCTCCCACGGCGCCCACCACGATGAGGAAGCGGGGCTTGCCATCCAGGCGCGCCTGGCGCACGCCCCCGAGTTGTTCGAGTGCCGCCGGGGTATTGAGCCCGTCTCGGCACCCCGTCAGCAGGGGCCCCAGGGTCGCGGAGCCCGCCGCGCACATCGACAAGGCCTTCAGGATTTCCCGGCGCGAGAGCCGTCCATTGTTACGCAGTGACATGACGTTCCCTTAGAAGAAGACGGATTCGGCGGAAGAGAGGACGGCGAAGCAGGACGCGACCATCCAGTCGCGGCCCGGCGTCTGGCTGCCCTTGGATTCGATCTGTGTGGCCAGTTGCGACAGGGTACCCACCTCGGTCTCCGTGGGGTCTCGCAACAGGGCGCGCTGGTAGAGCGAGGTGATGGCGTCGCGGACCGGCGCGCCGTCCCGGCTCGCCAGACGCCCCTGGCCGTCGAGCTCGATGCCCTTGAAGAGCACCGCCTCCCCGGGGCTGGTGACGTCGAGCGAGACGCGCCGGACACAGGCCGCCAGCGCCAGGCGGTCGATGGCGATGGGGGTCGTCACACCCGTGACCGAGATGGGCTCGTAGAGACCAATGCCATAGGGCTCGACGCCGCCCAGGGCCACGTTGTGCACGTACGTGGTGCAGGGGTACTGGCCCAGCTCGTTGCACACCTGCTCCGGTGGCAGGGACAGCGCCGCGGAGAAGTGGGCCGTCAGCTGCTCCGGATTCTTGAAGCGCAGGTTGTTGCGCGAGGAAGGCGCCACCTCACCGGAGGAACCCGTACCGGCATCGGCGGGCGGTGTGCCGGCATCCTGTTCTCCCGAGGGAGAGGGGGACGGGCACGCGGAGAGGACACAGGCGGAGGACAGCAACAACACGCGAAGGAAATCAGGGCGCACCGTAGGCCTCCGTGCGGATCAGGTCGTGAAGCATGCGCTGCACGCGGTACTGGTGCGTGCCCTTGAAGCGCTTCCAGGTGGTGACGAACTCGGCGTGCTCCTCGGCGGTGGGGGGATGGCCCACGAGCAGCTTCCAGTAGTCGGTGACGGCGGCGATGGCGAAGGCATCGCTGTTGGCCCCGACCTCCGCCCACTCGACGAGGTTGTCCACCGGCTGGCCGAAGAGGTAGCCGGACTCCGGCATCTGGGTGATGATCGGCGAGGCGTTGCCGAAGCGCTTCTCGATGCGGCCGGGCACGTAGCTCGCCCAGGGAACCTCGGGGTTGCGGGGGAAGGAGAGACCCTCGTAGTTGCGGAAGGGGTAGCTCAGCGGATCGAGCGTGGCGTGGCAGGCCGCGCAGGCGGGCGCGTCCACTCCCTTGGCGTCGTAGTCGCGGGGCTCGCCGGGGACGCTGAAGAGGCCCTCCTGCTTGGCGATGTCGAGACCCAGGTACGCCCGGTAGGCCTGCGACGCGGCGTTGCGCGGCAGCGCGGTGAACATCACGAAGTAGATGAGGCTCCACCTGCTGGTGATGTTGCCCGCGCGGTGCAGCTCGTCGACGGACTGCGTCGGCCGCGTCGGCACCACCGAGTAGCGGGTGGGATTGGTTTCCCGACTCACGAAGTACTTCGCGGTCATCACCTCGCGCGCGTCGTGATCGTCCAGTTGCGCGTAGGCGTAGAGCGCGTAGTCGTCATAGTAGTCGGCGAGGGGGATGGTCCCGGCGTCCTCACCGGCCTTGAGCGAGCCCACCGGGCGGATCTTCGGGTGCGCCAGCTTCCACAGCTGCCCGTTCTTGCCGCGCCAGAACTCGGAGGTGGTGCACCGGTCCAGCTCGGCATCCATCCGGGCGCGCTGGTCGTCGGCGCTCAACGCGCTGAACTCCTTGAGTTGCGCGTAGGTGGGCGGCACGCCGCAGAAGTCGAGCAGCAGGCGCTTGTACGCGAAGCGCGCGTCGTAACGGCACACGTCGTACTGGGGATTCTCCCCCGCCTGGCAGCGGCCGGTGTCCACGGGCACGCTGGTGGGATCGGCCGGCAGGGTGCCGCGCTGGATCTCCACGAGGTTGGACACGCCGTCACCGTCGGCATCCTCCGCCTCGACGGCCTTGAGCGCCCAGGGGAGCGCGGCCGCGAAGTCACTGTCGGACAGGGGGCGCGACGCGCCGGGTGCCAGGTGGGGCTCCAGACTGGCGCCGAAGGCGTTGCGCTGCGGCGGCGCGACGTGACAGTACGTGCAGGCCGGCTGTTGACCCGTACACACGGGCGCCGAGGGATAGGTGGAGCAGAACGCCGTGCCCGAGGGTGGTTTGGCCATCGCCACCCCCGATAGGCAAACGGCGACCCCTACAATGAGTCGTCGAAACACGAGAACTCCTCGTCAGACAATCGTCCTTGAATGGGATGAAACTTCAGCGACGCAGAAAGTGAGAAAGTCGCGTGAAGATTCCGTCACGAAGACCAGCCATCCGTCATTCGCCGCCGGCCCGGCCGTGCCCAGGCATTGCATTTCATGCCCATGGCTCGGCGTTTCATATTCGCAGTCAGGGCCGGGTGGATGCAAGGGCTTTTACCTGGATTTCCGTGTCTCCTGAATCCTCCCTTTGCCCACCTGGAAAAATTTCATTTGACCGTTCGGTCAGGGAGTCAAGGGTTGATCGCGTGTAGCCATTCGAGCGGTTGACCGCTGGACGGCCGCGTCCGGCACCTGAGATGCGTTTGGAATCAAGAGTTTCTTGTGTACAATTGGCTGTGGATGGCCGCTCCTTAGAACGCTCCCTGGGATTGGCTACAGCGGGCACTGCGCGTTGGTCGCCGGGCTGATGACGCTGGAGCCATTGATGGTGCAGGGCCTCACGGACCTCAGCCGGATGTGGCCCACGGCGCCTCCGCCTCCTCCGCCACTTCCCTTGGCACCGACGCCCACGTCACTGCCCGCGGTGCCAGCACCGGGTGACTTGTTGAGAGCGCCTCCGTTGCCGCCCTCTCCACCTGCCAGGGAGTCCCCGGTCCCACCCGCGGCCTGGTTCGCCGAGGTCCGGGAACCATCATCCCCCACGTCGCCATTGGCCTGGCTGATGGCGGAATAGCCACTGCCTTCCCCACCACCCCCTCCATTCGCGGTCAGCCGGCTTGATGAGCCGAGCTCCAACTGGTGGGCCTCGAGCAACACCTGCCCTCCGCTTCCGCCTCCACCGCCCCCTCCGACCTGACCGCCGTTGGTGGTGCTGAACCGCCCTCCACTCCCTCCGCCCGCGCTGGCGGAGATCTGTTGATTCACCGTGAGGGTACGCGCCACGGAGAGTTGCACGGCGCCTCCTCCCGCGCCTCCCGCGCCTCCCAGATCGCCGCCCCCACTCCCTCCCGAACAACCTCCGACGAGTGGGACGAAGACATCTCCCCCCGCGTTCCCGCCATCACCGGGCGTTGAACCCGTACCCGTTCCGGTCGCTCCATTACCCCCCGTGGTGCCACCTCCAGCGCCTCCGCCACCACCTCCCACCCAGGTCGCGCTGAACACTCCCCCCCTGCCACGTCGGTCCTCGCAGGCCAGCGCCAGGCTGCCGCCCGCGCCAGGTGCCGTGCCTTCCGCATGGGCGAGGATGTTGCTGTTCAGCGTGGCATCTCCGTAGACGGCCAGGATGACGGGGCGGTTGCCCACCAGCCGGAGTTCCCCGTTCAGATTCAGGGTCGACAAGGCGAACAACACCATCCCGTTGCCCTGGGGCAACTCGATGGGAGTGGGCGGATTGCTGACGCAGTTCGTGGGGTTCCAACTCAGCGTCGTCGAGTTGAAGGTGATGTTACACGTCGTGGCCAGGGGAAGAATGCTCGCCGTGGGAATGGCATCCGGATCGAAGTTGCTCGGAGCGTAGGGGAAGCGGCTGCACCTGCCATCGGAGGCACGACACACCCCATTCTCGGTTCCACTCGCGAGCATGCACGTGGTGTTCACCTTGCCGGGGTCCGGCTCCTCGGTGCAATTGCCGAGCGCCGTACAGCCTCCGGTCACCCGGAAACAGATGCTGGAGGCGGTGCACGGGGTCTGGGTGCCCTGACAAACCCCCGCGCCGTTACACACATCCCCCGTGGTGCAGGCCTGGCTGTCATCGCAGCTTACGGAGGCCGCCTTGACGGCATATTCGCATTCGCCCGTGGCGTCATTGCACGCGCCCGCGCTCTCGTAGCACGCCGTCGGCGGCGCGTTGCACGCCTTGCGGGTCTCGACGCACCGGCCCGTCTCCTGGGAGCACGTGGAGGCCGTGACGCAGCCCGAAGCGGATTTCTCGCACTGCACCGCCTGGCCCTTGCACTGCGCCGACACTCCCGAGCCCTCGCATCGGTCGCCCGTGGTGCAGGCGTTGCCATCGTCGCACGCCTTCTGCTGGCACTTGGAGTCCTGGCAGCCCGAGGCACCGTCGCAGTCGTAGTCCACCGAGACACTGCAGCGCTCGGCGGCCCCCGGGAACACCTCGCCGCTCCCGTCGTCGCAGTCCGTTCCCTTCACTCCCTCTTCCCGGGCGATGAAGGTGTCCCCATCATCGTCCTTCGCCCGCAGGGTCGCCTCGAACGAGGCGTAATCCCCCAGGGGCACCGGGATGGGCTGCGAGGAAAGCTGCTCCACCAGCGAGCCGGAGCACGCCTCTTCCGAGGCCTCAGCGAAGGAGGACACCTCCAGTGTCAGCTCCCGTCCTGAGTCGGCCTTTCGGAACACCGCGACGAGGATCTGCCTCGCCTCCGGATTCTGGAACCTGCTCTGAGGGATATCCACCCGGCCCACCTCCCCCTGAGAGTCATTGGCCACCACCCGCAGACACACGGGCCGGTAGGAGCCGTACTTCACCGTGACCCGCACGGCCCCTTCGGGAGGGGCCTTCTCGCGGCACGCGACGAACGACAAGAGCAGTCCCAACATCCAGAGTCGACGCATGCCGCGAGCTTATCGGGCTCGGGCACGCGTCGTTAGAGGGGGAGGTGCGTCGGCTGGCGGCCCGAAGGAAGCGGGTCCTACACCCTTGGGCGGCTCAGGCTGCCGTGCCGGGCCTGCGGCCCACGCGGTGCTTCCGGGACTTCGTCAGCACGTGCTTGAGGTAGCGCCCGGTGTGGCTCTCCTTCACCTCGGCCACCTGCTCCGGCGTGCCCGTGGCCAGCAGCTGACCACCGCCCGCGCCACCCTCGGGGCCCAAATCAATCACCCAGTCCGCGCTCTTGATGACGTCCAGGTTGTGCTCGATGACCAGCACCGTGTTGCCTGCCTCCACCAGCCGGTTGAGCACGTGCAAAAGCTTGCGGATGTCCTCGAAGTGCAGACCCGTGGTGGGCTCGTCGAGGATGTAGAGGGTGCGGCCCGTGGCCACGCGCGCCAGCTCGCGCGCCAGCTTGATGCGCTGGGCCTCGCCGCCGGACAGGGTAGGGGAGCTCTGCCCCAGCCGGATGTAGCCCAGCCCCACGTCCTCCAGCGTCTGCAGCACGCGCATGATGTCCTTGTGCGCGCTGAAGTGTTGCATCGCCTCGCGCACGCTCATCTCGAGCACCTCGGCGATGTTCTTCCCCTTGTAGAGCACCCGCAGCGTGGCGTCGTTGAAGCGCTTGCCGTGGCACACCTCGCACGGCACGTACACGTCCGCCAGGAAGTGCATCTCCACCAGCTTCACGCCATCGCCCTCGCACGCCTCGCAGCGTCCGCCCTTGATGTTGAAGGAGAAGCGGCCCGGCGTGTACCCGAACGCCCGCGCCTCCGGCGTCATCGCGAACACGTCGCGGATGGAGTCGAACAGCTTCGTGTACGTGGCCGGGTTGCTCCGGGGTGTCCGGCCGATTGGCCGCTGGTCGATGTCGATGACCTTGTCCAGGTTCTCCAGCCCCGTAATCGCCTTGTGCCTGCCCGGCACCTCGCGGCTCTCGTACAGGGCGCGCGCGGCGGCGGGGTAGAGGATCTCATTGATGAGCGTGGACTTGCCCGCCCCGGACACGCCGGTGACGGCCACGAACAGCCCCAACGGGATGTCCACCGTCACGTCCTTGAGGTTGTTCTCCTTCGCGCCCTCGATGCGCACCTTCGTCTTGCCAGGAGCGCGCCGCTGCTCGGGGATTTCGATCTCCTTGCGGCCGGAGAGGTACGCGCCGGTGGAGCTCTTCTCGTTCGCCATCACCTGGGCGGGGGTGCCCTCGGCCACCACCTGGCCGCCCAGCTCACCCGCGCCCGGCCCGAAGTCGACGAGCCAGTCCGCCTCCTCCATCGTCTCCTCGTCGTGCTCCACCACGACGACGGAGTTGCCCAGGTCGCGCAGCCGCTTCAGCGTGGCCAGCAGCTTGCCGTTGTCTCGCTGGTGCAGGCCGATGGACGGCTCGTCGAGGATGTAGATGACGCCCGTCAGCTCGCTGCCCATCTGCGACGCCAGGCGGATGCGCTGGCTCTCGCCGCCGGACAGCGTGGACGCCGTCCGGTCCAACGTCAGGTACGCCAGGCCCACGTCCTCCAGGAAGCCCAGGCGGCTGCGGATCTCCTTGAGCAGCTCGGTGGCGATCTTCCGCTCCGTCTCCGTGAGCTGCATGTCCTTGAGCCAGCGCAGCGCGTCGCCGATGGTCTGCCGGCTCAGCTCCACGATGGAGCGCCCGTGCACCTTCACCGCCCGGCTCTCCGGCTTCAGGCGCGCGCCGTCGCACGTGGGGCACGGCTTGTCGCTGAAGAACTTCTGGTAGTAGGTGCGCATCGCCTCGGACGTGGTCGTCTTGAAGCCGCGCATCAGCTTGTTGACGAGGCCCTCCCACTCCATCTCGTAGCGGCCGCCATCGCCCCACTGGACGGTGAAGCGCTTGCCCTCGGCGCCGTACATGATGATCTTCTTCGCCTTCGCCGGCAGCTTCGCGAAGGGCGTGTCCAGATCGATGTCGAAGGCCCCGGCCAGGCTCTCCACGAAGTCCGCCGTCCAGCCCTCGCCCTTGTTCATGCCGCTGGCCCACGGCTCCACCGCGCCCTCGCGCAGGCTGCGCGAGGGGTCCGGGACGATCCGGTCCGGATCCATCTCCGCCTTGGTGCCCAGGCCGTTGCAGTCCGAGCACATGCCCAGCGGGTTGTTGAAGGAGAACGAGGAGGGCGACAGCTCGCCGAAGGACAGGCCGCACGCGTGGCAGGCGTTGAGCTCGCTCATGATGCGGTCGCTCGCCGGGTTGCCCGTCTCATCCGCGAGGATGAGCATGCCCTTGCCCTCGCGCAGCGCCGTCTCCACCGCGTCCGTCAGGCGCGTGCGGATTTCGGGCTTGAGCACCAGCCGGTCGATGACGAGCGCGATGTCGTGCTTGGACTTCTTGTCCAGCTCGATGCGCTCCTCGAGCCCCTTCACCTTGCCGTCCACCCGGGCGCGGGTGAAGCCGCGCTTGAGCGCCTCGGTGAGGATGTCCTTGTGCTCGCCCTTGCGGTTGGTGACCACGGGCGCCATCACCATCACCTTGGTGCCCGCAGGCGACTCCATCAGCGTGTCGACGATCTGCTGGGCGCTCTGCTTGCCCACGCGCTTGCCGCAGTTGGGGCAGTGCTGCACTCCCACCGAGGCGAAGAGCACGCGCAGGTAGTCGTGCACCTCGGTGACGGTGCCCACCGTGGAGCGCGGGTTGTTGCTGGCCGCCTTCTGCTCGATGGAGATGGTGGGCGACAGGCCGCGGATGGTGTCGTACTTGGGCTTCTCCATCTGCCCGAGGAACTGCCGGGCATAGGCGGAGAGGCTCTCCACGTAGCGGCGTTGACCCTCGGCATAGAGGGTGTCGAACGCCAGCGAACTCTTCCCGGAGCCGGAGACGCCGGTGAACACCACCAGCTTCTTCTTCGGAATCTCCAGGGAGATGTTCTTGAGGTTGTGCTCCTTGGCTCCGCGGATGGAGATGACGTCGGGCTCGGACATGGGGGCGGGGTCTACACCACTGAAAGGGCGCTCAGGTAGGGGGAAAGCGGGGGCGGGGCTTGAATGGTCCTGAACGGATGGATTTTCAAGGCCCATTCCCCTGCTGGCCGGCCGGGCACCGGGCGGGCGGAGCAGGGCTGGGGACCCGGACGCTTCCGGGTTAGGGTGCCGCCGCCATGCCCCCCATCCCCGAGCGCTTCCGCGGCTCGCCCCTGCTCGTCGTCTCCAGCCTGCTCTTCGCCTTCATGGCCTTCTTCGCGCGCTCCGTGGCGGGCCGTCTCTCGGTGGGACAGGTGGTGTGCGCGCGCTTCGCCATCGGGCTCGTCTTCCTCGCGCTTTACTTCCCGCTCACCGGGCAACGGCCGCGCATGGGCCGGCCCGGGCTGTGGGCCCTGCGAGGCCTCTTCGGTGGCGGCTCCGTCTACTTCTATTTCATGGCCATCGACCGGATCGCCGTGGGGCCCGCCTCGCTGCTCAACTCCTGCTGGCCCCTCTGCGCCGCCATCCTCGGCATCTTCATCCTGGGCGAGCGGGTGAACGGGTACCTGGCCACCGGGCTGGTGGCCACCACGGTGGGCGCGGGGCTCGTCATCTGGAGCACGGTGCAGGACGGGGTGGGCCTCACGCTCGGCACCGGGGCCCTGGCCGGGGCGCTGTCCGCCGTCCTCAGTGGCGCGGCCGTCATCGCCCTGCGGGCCCTGCGCGGTGATACCGACGCCGCCTCCATCTTCCTCTCCTTCTGTTTCTTCGGGCTGCTGTTCGGCCTGCCCTTCGCCCTACAGGACTGGCGTCCCCTGAGCTGGGACATGCTGGGGCCGCTGCTTGGCGTGGGCCTGTCCTCCGTGGCCGCTCAGATGATCTTCACCTACGCCATGGGCTACGTGACGGCGGCGGGCGGTGGCATCACCACCCAGCTCACCCCGGCCTTCTCCTGGCTGCTCGGCGCGCTGCTGCTGGGCGAGCCCCTCCAGCCGCTCGCCATGGTGGGTGCATTGGTGTGCATGAGTGGCGTGCTGTGGGGAACGGGCCTGGCTCCTCGCCTATTACTCCCAGCTTCCCGACCTTCACCCTGAGCGTGGAGTTCGTGTTTCCCCTTCCTGTCCCTGAGTGTTCCGGTTTTTTCCCGTCATCCGCTGGGCACTCAGGAAAAGTTTTCAGGGAGGACCGACGGCAGGGCAGCTCGTTTCCACGTTGGGTCCAATAGTTTTCCCTGTAGTCCCGCGACTTGTCGCGTCAGTGGGGCACGTGCTTCCCCAGGCCCCGAGGTTGCAGAGGCCCTCACCCCAGGTGTGGCTGGAGATCGCGCGGCTTGTGTGTGCGCTGATCCGGGGAGGCTTCGATGGTTGGATTGCGCTGGGTGTGCATGGCGGCGTGCCTGTGGGCCCTGATGGGGGTGGGGTGCGATAGGCCCTCGTCGCATCGCGCACAGTCGGGGCTGGTGGCCTCGCCCGAGAAGATCGAATTCGGCCTGTCGGCGGTGGGTGTCTCCAAGACGATGAAGGTGCGGCTGGTGAACCAGGGCCGCGCGGCCTTCACGGTGCACGGAGCCACCGCGAGCCTGCCCAATGTGGAGGTGCTGCCCTTTGATTCCTTCGAGCTGAAGGCGGGGGGTGAGCGTGAGCTGGAGGTGCGCTTCACGCCGGACGTGGAGGGCTCGGTGCAGGGCGTGCTGGAGGTGCTCACGGACGCCGGCAACGCGGGCAAGGACGGCGTGGCGCAGCTGGGCGTGGCCGGCCAGGGCGTGAAGGCGTGGGTGGAGGTGAAGGCGGCGCAGATCGACTTCGGCAACGTGGAGCTGGGCAACGTGGTGGTGCGCGAGCTGGTGGTGCGCAACCCCACCCGGGTGGAGAGCCCGGTGAACCTGGTGCTCGACGGCGCGGACGCGGACGAGTTCGGGTCCAGTGACGCGGGCGCGTCCTTCACGCTCAAGCCGGGTGAGCAGCGCGCGTTGCAGCTGTCCTTCCGGCCGGAGCGGCTGGGCCCGGCGCAGGGCCTGGCGCGCGTGGGCGTGTGTCCCACGTGCGAGCCCGTCGTGGTGACGCTGGCGGGGGCTGGCATCGCCTCGAAGTTGGAGGTGACGCCCCTGCGGGTGGACTTCGGCCGCGTGGCGCTGGGCGCCGTCGCCGAGGAGCGCATCACCATCCGCAACCTGGGCACCGAACCCATGTCCTGGGGCGGGGTGAACCTGCTGGACAACGTGAGCGGGGCCTTCCGGGTGGTGAGCGCGCCCACCGTCTCGGGCAACGTGCTCGTTCCGGGCGCGGTGGTGGAGGTGAAGGTGGGCTTCTCGCCAACGGTCAGTGGCACCATGCGCGAGGCGCGCCTGGAGCTGGACGTGCGGCCCATGGGCACCTCGAAGCCGGGCCCCAAGGTGGCGCTCGCGGGCGAGGGGGGCGCCTCGTGCGTGGTGCTGCAGCCGGATCCGCTCGACTTCGGCGTGGTGGCCGAGGGCATGAGCGCCACCCGGGACGTACAGATCATCAACCGCTGCCGCAACGACGTGCTGCTGAGCGACCTGAAGCTCACCACGAAGAAGGGCGGCTACTTCATGCTGAATCAGGCCTCCACCAGCCTGCCCATTCCCATGGGGCAGACGGCCACCGTGCCCATCACCTTCATGCCGCGCGCGGGCGTCGGCGGGGGCGAGGCGGAGCTCGTCGCCAGGCTGCTCAACGGGCGCAGCACCTCCACCGAGGTGGTGAAGGTGCTGGGGACGGGCAAGGTGTTCTCGCCCTGCCAGTACCAGGTGGAGCCGGCCCGGTTGGAGTTCGGCAACGTGCCGGTGGGCTCGGAGGTGACGCTCGCGGTGGGGGTGCGCAACGTGGGCTCCTCCGAGTGCTACCTGGCCGGGATGCAGATCTCCGAGGGCTCGGATGAGGCCTTCCGCGCGGACAAGACGGGCAACACCGTGTTGCAGCCGGGGCAGCGGGCCCTGCTGCTGGCGCGCTTCAAGCCGGGCGCGGAGGGGGAGTTCTCCGGCATCGCGGAGGGCTGGGTGAACCACCCGAGCAACGGCCACCTGACGGCGCAGCTCCACGGCCGCGGCGTGCAGGGCTGCTTCTCCGTGCAGCCCACCAACCTGGACTTCGGCGTCACCCGGCTCACCTGCGGTCCGAAGGAGCGCGAGCTGGTCGTCTACAACAAGTGCGCCGGCCCCACCACGCTGGTGGGCCTGGGCCTCGACGGTGACGCCAGCGACTTCAAGGTGTCGCACGGCTTCCTCTTCCCCCAGGTGCTCGGCGCCAACAGCGTGTCCCGCGTGAAGGTGACGTACGAGCCCCAGGGTGATGGGGACGACGCCGCCGCCATGCGCTTCGACCTGGGCACGGGCACGCCCTACACCGTGGGCCTGGTGGGCAAGGGCGTCCTCAAGAACGAGCAGACGGACCAGTTCGTCCAGCAGTCGCTGTCCAAGGTGGACGTGCTGTTCCTGGTGGACAACTCGGGCTCGATGATGGACGAGCAGCAGAACCTGGGTCAGAACTTCGCGGCCTTCCTGTCGCACGCGGCGAACACGGGCGTGGACTACCACATCGCCGTCACCACCACGGGCCTCGAGCGCTCCTCGGGTGGCTGGGCGATGTGCCCGGGTGGCGCCGAGGGTGGTGAGAACGGCCGCTTCTTCCCCGTCGACAACTCGTCGCCGCGCATCATCACGCCCACCACGCCGGCGGCCGAGTCGGTCTTCGCGCGCAACACCAACGTGGGCGTGTGCCACTGGAACGAGCAGGGCCTGGAGGCCATGTACCGCGCCCTGGCGGATCCGCTGGTGTACAACGTGGATGATCCGCGCACGCCGCAGGTGCTGGACGGCAACTCCGGCTTCCTGCGCGAGGACGCCAAGCTGGCCATCATCGCGCTGTCGGACGAGGAGGACTTCTCGCCGCAGCCGGTGTCCTTCTACGAAACGTTCCTGCTGGGTCTGAAGGGCGGGGACCGGACCAAGGTCGTCTTCTCCGCCATCGTCGGGCCGGGGGACCTGAGCGTGTGCCCCAAGGCCAGCAGCTCCGGCAGCCGCTACATCCAGCTCGCCCAGAGTACGGGAGGTGTGGTGGAGAACATCTGCACGCCGAACTGGGCCGACTCGCTGGAGAACATCTCCGAGAGCGCCTTCGGGCCCAACCGCACCTTCCCGCTGAGCGAGGCGCCCTCGGATCCCTCGCGCATCGTGGTGAAGGTGGACGGCGTGGAGGTGAAGACCGGGTGGGTGTACGACCGGAACACCAACACCCTCGTCTTCGACAGTGAGACGGCGCCTCCGCCCGGGGCGTCCGTGGAGATCACCTACCCGGTGGGCTGCTAGGGCCGGGGGCTGGGGGAATCAGAGGGGACGCTCCCGAGGGGGGGCGTCCCTTTTCCTATTTGACACAGCGCGGGGAGAACCCACTCGACAGGGCGAGCGGGGCGGGGCAGGGTGGTAGGCACGATGGCTCCAGAATCCCTCCTGGTCGCCGGTGTGGGAGACATCCACGGGCGTTTTCAGCGCGTTGATGCGTGGCTCGACGCGCTGGCGGAGGCGCGGGGCCGCCCGGTGGATCTGGTGCTGGCGGTAGGGGACGTGGAGGCCTTCCGGCAGGCGGACGACCTGAAGCGCAAGGCGACCAAGCGCGCCATGCCGGCCGAGTTCGCCGAGTACGCGGACGGGGTGCGGGCGATGAAGCGGCCGATGTACTTCATCGCCGGGAACAACGAGGACTTCGAGACGCTGCACGACGCGCCGGATGGCTGTCAGCTCGCGCCGAACATGCACTACCTGGGGCGGGCGGGCCTGAAGGAGCTGTACGGGCTGCGGGTGGGGTACCTGTCGGGCATCCACGCGCCGCGCTTCTACGAGCAGCCGCTGAAGCGGCCGCGCTCGCTCGACACGGCGAAGCAGGCCGGGTACTTCCGCGCGCCCGAGGTGGAGAAAGTGGCGGCGCTGAGGGACGTGGACCTGCTGCTGGTGCACGAGTGGCCGAGGGGTCTGCCGCAGCGGGCGCAGGAGCAGGGAGAGCCGCCGCCGGGCCGGACGCTGCCGTCGTACTGGATTGGCAACCCCATCACCCGGAGGCTGGTGGAGACGGTGCATCCGAAGTGGGTGCTTTGCGGGCACTCACACCGGGCCTTCGCGGTGACGCTGGGGTCGAGCGGCGGGAGGGCGCTGACGCGCGTGGCCTGCCTGGACCAGGCGGCGAGGCCCGACGAGTCGGTGTTCTGGATGGAGTTCCGGGGCCGGGACATGGTGTGCGCCGGGTGGGGCATCTCCGGCGAGGTGTCCTGGCGGGCCGGTGAGCCGTGGGGCCTGCGCTCCTTGCCGGTCCCCTCCGGGCCCGAGCCCTTGGGAACAGGGTACTGAAGGAAGGATGATGACGATCTCGAAGAGGAGCCTCTGGCCCAGGGAGTACCTGCGCCATTTCCAGCGGAAGCCTTCCCTCCGGTTCGTGGCGCTCACGTGGGGCTCGCGGGGGGACGTTCAGCCCTTCGTCGCCCTCGGGTCGGAGCTCATCCGCCGTGGCCACCGCGTGGTGCTCGCGGCGAGGGCTCCCTTCCGCTCCTTCGTCGAGGAGCACGGGCTCGACTTCTTCGAACTGGAGGAAGACGGCACCGAGGAGCTGATGCACTCCCTCGCGAGCAGCGATGGAGGGCCGGACGGGGTGAAGCTCTTAGCGTCGTGGCAGCGGCGCATGGTGCCCTCCCAGTTCCGGCAGTTCTGGCAGGCGACCGCGGGGGCCGACGTCCTCCTCAGCAACGCCGCCTTCACGAGCCCCGCGCTCCACATCGCCGAGCGGCGCGGCATCCCCATCTTCCAGGCCTTCTTCGATCCGGGCTTCATCCCGACGCGGCGCTATTGCGTCTCGGACAACCGCGTCCAGCAGCGCAACGAGCTTCTCAACCTCGCCACCACGCGGCTGAAGAACCTTGTCGGGGGGCTCTTCACGTGGGACCTGGTGAACGCGTGGCGGAGGGAGCAGCGGCTGCCGGTGGACCTGCTGGGTGAGTACCACCGTCCCGGACTCCTCTTCCGGTTGCCGGTGCTGGTGGCGTGGAGCCGGGAGTTGGTGGAGCGGCCCGATGACTGGCCCGAGTGGTTCTCCCAGACCGGGCGCTGGCGCCTGGCGACGCAGCAGCAGCAGCCGGACGCGCGGTTGAAGGACTTCGTCGAGGCGGGAGCGCCCCCCGTCTACATCGGCTTCGGGAGCTGGGGCGTGCACGACAAGAAGGCCGTGACGGACCTCCTGCTCGAGGCCCTGCGGGTCACGGGTCAGCGGGGCATCCTGCACCGCAACACCGTGGACGGGCGGAGCTCGTTCCCGGCGGACGTGTACGTGGATGACAACCTGCCGCACGACTGGCTCTTCCCCCGGGTGAAGGCGGTCGTGCACCACGGAGGAGCGGGGACGACGGGGGCGGTGACCACGGCGGGCGTGCCCTCGGTGATCATTCCGGCCTTCTTCGCGCAGGATGTCTGGGGACACATCGTGCGCGAGAAGGGGATCGGGACGATGCTGTCCAGACGTGAGCTGAGCGTGGACGGTCTGGCCTCGGCGCTCCGGGAAGTCGATCGTCCAGAGGTCCGCGAGCGGGCCAGGGCGCTCGGTATGCGTGCCAGCAACGAGGGTGCCGAGGTGCACGCCGCGGATGAGATAGAGCGGTGGCTGAAAGAAGCGGTGGCGGGTCGTTGAAACGGCTCACCAGCGGTGCCACGTGAAGAGACAGTCGGCGGGGGGCACGGAGGACGCACAGGTTGCGAACCGGGCAACGCGGGCAGGCCGCAGTGTTGTCGCTGCCTCGCGCCCCCTCAATAGGGCGATTCTCCGCACGGTCCTGTCAGTAGACGATGCAGTCGAACCGCTCAATGACCGCCCTGAATGCTTCCTCGGTGGTCTCGCGGCGCTTGGCGAGGGCCGGGGCGTAGAACGTTACGGCCATCGTGCGGGGTGGATCCCCGTACTGCCCCTCCACAATGATCGGGCGAAAACCTCCCGGCCACTGGACGCTGTTGAGTTCGCAGGCTCGCCCGATGGGGTCGAGGATGGTGAAGCAGGGCCACTTGGGAAAGCGAATGGTGGCAGGGTCACAGCCCATGATACGGCAGCCATCCAGCCGGGCCTCGGTGAAGTCACAGTCCTCGATGGCTCCATGCTGAAACCAAGGGTCGCTTCCGTATTCGGGCCAGTACCCGAAGTCACACCCCGTCAGCTTTCCCTTGAAGCGGCAGCCCTTCAGGGACGCGGCCACCCAAAATTGGTGGTTCTTTAGCTCCTGCTTCACCTCGAAGGTGCAATCGATGAACTGGGCCTGCTTGATGATCAGGCGGCTGGCGGGAACCTTCAGGACGACGGTGCAATTGCGCAGCGTCAAGCCGGTGCTGAGATAGTAGAGCGAATTCTTGTCGGTCAGTTCCAGCCGCTCGTTCTCAATCTCCTGGTCTTTGAAGATGACGTTCTCCAGCCACCCCATGGCCGCCCCTTTCAGAAGGTGAGCATCCGGAAGAACTCGCTCGCCATGCGGCGACCATGCCGAGCCAAATTGGATTCCGTCCCGGAGAGAATCTCGTACTTGCGACCCGTGGCGGGGTCAACCACGTCAACGCCTTGGTGCTTGAATCGGAGGGGTCCCTCGAACTGTGCTTTCAGCCGTGCGTGCACATAACGCCCCCGGGCCTCGCGCTCCAGCAGTCTCGCCAGCCAGTATTCGCCCTGCTTCAGGGCCTCGTCGATGGCATCTCGCTCGTTGCGCGAGAGCCTGTGGGGTCCCCACTCCCTCGCGATCTTGGTGACGGCCTCCTGGAGCATGTCTCCCACCTTGTCCTCGGCGGGAATGTCCGCAGCAGAGTTGCCGCGTGGCAAGTGCCAACGCTGGCCGTCGCTGAGCTCCACCTGTCGGTTGCCGCCCCGGTGACGAATGACGGTTTCGGCGAAGCGGCCCCCTGGGGCCTGTCCCGTCCCACCGCCCGTCCCCTTCTTGAGCATGACCACGGCCATGGGGCCCTGAGGAGAGGTGGCCACCGTCTCCACCGCCGCTACCGCCTTGGCCAGGGCGCCTTCCGATGCGACCGCCGCCTCGGTGACTTCCAGGCGCCCCATGACGGCGGCGCCGCCCTGCGCCTCGAACTGCGCCCCCGCGAGGTTGAAGCGCGGAAGCGACTTCACCCGGGCCACCACCTGCCCCAGCGTGTGTCCAGCGAGTGTGGACACGGCGAGAATCATGGTCCGGGCCGCATCCTCGCCCAGCACCTTGCCGAATTCCTCACCCGCCGTGCGCAGCTCCTTGAAGGTGGTGGCGTGGTGCGCCGTGTCGGCCATACGGGCCCACCCGTCCATGAGGCCGTACACCGTGTTGAGACCCAGGTAGCCCACCAGGAGGAGGGTCATGCCGGCGGCAATGGCCTTGGTCGTCGGCTCGGGCACTACCCACATCATGCAGTAGAGGGCCACCGTCCAGACGACCATGGAGACGAGTACCTGCACGTCCAGCAACTCGCTCTTGAGGGCTTCGTACGTCTCGTCGAGCACCGAGCCAAAAGCCAGCGCCAGGGCGAACGCCCGCCGGTCATCGGCGCGCAGGTAGGGCCCGTCGTCCAGCAGACCGAGGCAGTCGCCGCCACCCTGGTGCTCACACCACTTGAGGTACTTCTGCTTGAGGGCTGCTTCGGCCTCGGGAATGAGCTCGACCGGGCCGTCCTGACGCAGCGGTGTCCAGGTGGGGGCCGCGCGGTAGTGCTGCTCCACCTCCCAATAACCCGTCATGGTGACCCATGGGTCGTCCGGCTCCGTCGCCACGAGGCCCAGCAACTCGTGGGCGGCCTCGCGTGGCGACTTCCGCTTCAATCGCACGTCGCGAGCGAGCCGCTGGATGGCCTGCTGGAACTCGGGCCTCGGTATTGGCACCGGCCGGGTTGTGATGGCACCGGGCTCCATGAAGTCCACCACGTACACGGTGGCGGACTCGAAGCCGGGCTCCACTGTGCTGGTCACGCGCTCCTTGGGAGCCGGCGGGGGCGTGAGTGAGTTGGAGCGGTAGCCGACGAGGAGGCTGCCGGGTGGGGTGCCTGTGGCGCAGGAGGCCTGGAGGAAGAGGACGAGGAGAAACCAGCCGCCCAGAAAAGGGCGTAGCCGAGCGCCAGGTGGGCGCGTACCGACAGGACGGGTGGACACGGCGCACCTCGGGTAGCGACGCGGCCAGAAAACCGTCGCTCCGGAATTACACGGAAATGTGTGTGCGCCCGTCAAGCTGCCGGGTAGGTAAAATCCTGGAAGATGCTGCGGGTAGTCTCAGACGGTGGAGCGTCGCTTCGTGGTTTGGCGCTACGGGAGCGTCACGTTGCCCAGGGTGACTGTGCGCTGACGATCCGCGTCCCACAGGCGGCTTCGTTCGTCACCCACGTGCTTCCATGGTTTTTCGGAACGCCGACCTCAATGTCGCAGGTGGCGGGCTCAAGGAAGACGGGAGAAACAATGGTGCGCGCCCCACTCGCCTCTCCCAGTTGGAGGACATAGGCGTCTCCGGACCGTTCCTCACCAGCGATGCGGGGTGAAGAGGCAGTCGATGAGCTGAGCCTCGCCGGGCCCGTAATTGGCCGAGCGCGGGACGAGGTCCGGTACGGGGATGAAGAGGGTCTCGTTGGGCAGGCGGGTGAAACCCAAGGTGGACTCGATGAGCCCGGAGAGCTTCGCCTCGTGTGCCTGGAATTCGGGGGGAACGGGGGGACGCGGAGCCAGTATTCCCCTTCGGGGATGCTCTTGTCCGTGTGGGAAGCATAGAGGGCATACACCGGTGCGAGTTGGCTCAGGAGGCAGACGACGCAGTCATAACGGGGGCCTCCTTCCACGAATCCCGCGAGGTACACCCGGACACTGTTACAGGGATCATGCCAGGGCACGGTCGTGTCCCAGATGTTGCAATCGGGAAATTCCTGGACGACTCGTTGGGTGAAACCCTTCCAGGTTGGCGAAGGTTGCACATTGGCTTGAACCAGCCGGGTGAGGCGCTGCCCCTCTTCTGATTCCTTGTATCGAGGATCATCATTGCAGAGGCCGGAAGGGTAGTAGCAGTGAACGAGTTGGACGAGCGCGTCCGCGAACGAGTCCGATTTCATGAGTGGAAGTTCCTCAAGCCCTTCCGTGAAGAGTGGGCCAGGGCGGTTGGCAATTGCTCCCGCAGGACGATGCGAGCAGCCTCGTCCGCTGCCTTGGCTGCCTCCACTTGTGCGAATTCATCCAGAACCCACCCGTTCACATTTTTTTCCGGAACGCCGACCTCGATGTCGCAGGTTGCGGTCGAGGAAAAGATGGGTGAAATCTTTCCTAGCAGAACGAGCACCTGGGCGACCTTCCATCCCCCTCCATCTGGAGGGGTGTAGGGCACGACGTTCTGGAACTGGAACATGGACGGCGGGATGTGGCCGCCGACGCATGCGAGCTGGAGCGCGCCGAGGACTACCCATGACAACAAGACTCCGCGTGCAGTGAGTGAGAGCCGCATGCGCATGAGACCTCCCTTTCATCCGCATGCTACGGAGGGTTCTGCGCTGTATGTCCGGACGCGAGACCGGTCATTGCCGGATAGCGGACAAGGGCCTGGGCTGGAGACTCACGGGAACGTCACGCCACGAAGGGTGATGGTGCGCGGACCGCTCGCCTCTCCCAGTCGGAGGACATAGGTCCCCCGGGCCTGTTCCTCCGTGGCCTCTACCTCCACCACTACCCGGTCCGTTCCTCCGGGGGGGAGGGGCTCCGGTTGCCATACGCGCAGCACCCGCAGCCGCGCGCCGCCCCTGCTCACCAGCGCCGCACCTTCCTCGTCCACCGTCCAGGGCTGCGCGCTCGTGTTGTCCACCTCCAGCGCCACCGCCACCCGTCCCTCGGCCCGGTAGCTGTAAGCCTTGTTTCTCTCGAGGGCCTCTCCGAGGGATTGCCGGGTGGTGTTTGAAATGTCCTGTGCCGCGATGCCTTTCTTGCCCACCACCAGCCCGGAGTTGATGAGCCCGATGATGCTCCCGGGACTCTTCTGCTCTGTCTGGGTGCGTATTCCGGCCATCGTGATCACCCAGATCGGTCGATCGTGATCACCTGGATCGGTCATCGTGATCGGAGCGAAGCGACGCTGACCGGGGACCTACTTCTCCGCAGACTCCTCCTTCCTGCGGGAGGGGCCCTTTAACACGACCCGATGGGAGTTATGTAGCACCCTGTCGCAAATAGCGTCGGCTACCGTCGGGTCCCCCAGGTGGTCGTGCCACTTCGTGGTGGGCAGCTGGCTGGTCATGAGGGTGCTGCGGTTGCCGTACCTGTCCTCGAGAATCTCGAGCATGTCCCGGCGCTCCTGCTCCTTGAGTGGAGCCAGCCCCCAGTCGTCGATGACCAGCACGTCCACCTTGGCCAGACGCGCCAGCACCCGCGCGTACGAGCCATCCGCGTGTGCCAGCGTCAGCTCGTCGAAGAGCCGGGGCGCTCTGCGGTAGAGCGCCTTGTAGCCCTTGCGGCACGCAGCCTCCGCCAGTGCGCAGGCCAGGTACGTCTTGCCGGTCCCCGTGGCTCCCGTAATCACCACGTTCTGGTGCTCGGCCACCCAGCGGCACGAGCCCAGCTGGCGCACCAGACTCTTGTCCAGCTCGCGCTTGGGCGCGTAGTCGAGGTCCTCCAGGCTCGCGCTGCTCAGCCGCAGCTTCGCCTCGCGCAGGCAGCGCGCCGTACGCGCGTTCTCCCGGTGCAGCCACTCGGCGTCCACCAACATCCCCAGCCGCTCATCGAAGGACAGCTTCGCCAGCTCGGGGTCCTTCTGCTGCCGTTCCCACTCGGCCGCCAGGGCGGAGAGCTTCAGGGAGTGCAGCTTCTGCATCGTCGGTTCGTTCAGCATGTGCTTGTCCTCGGGTGTGTGGCACCTGCTTGGGTGCCGCGGTGTTGGAGAGCTTCGTCGTCGCGCGCCGGCGCACGCAGTGCGACGGCGCGCCCCTCACGCACGAGGCTCGTGGGTAGCGTGAGGGTCAGTGGTAGTAGTCGCTGCCGCGCACGTTCTCGTGCGTCTGCGCGGCGAGCTCCGGTTGCGCTTCGTCCGTTGGTGGGGCGAGCCGGTCCAGCCCATTCTGGAGAATGGAGTCCACGTGCCGGAAGGAGCGGGCGCTCACGGCCAGGGCTCGCGTGCACGCCGCCTCCAGCCGCTCGTTGCCGTAGCGCCTGGCCAGCCGCAGTATCCCCAGGCAGGAGCGGTAACCCAGCTCCGGGTGAGGACGCTCGCGCAGGATGCTCTCCACCAGCTTCTGGGTGTTGGGGCCGATGGTGCCCGCCCAGTGCACCAGCCGCGAGGGCGTCCACTCCAGGTGCTTCTGGTGCGCCTTGGGCATGTGCTCCGGCTGCGTGGTGTGCCGGCCCCGCTCGTCGCTACGCACGTGACTCGCCACGCGCTCGCCGCGCTGGTACAGCTCCACCGTGGTGGCCGTCACTCGCGCCTCCAGCACCTGGTGCACCAGCGCGTACGGCACCGAGTAGAAGTGATGGTGCACCTGCACGTGGTAGTCGATGTTGACTCGCACCTGCTTCCACTCGCCGTAGGTGAAAGCCTCGGCCGGTAGCGGCCGCAGCGCCGGTTTGTCCAGCCGCTCGAAGAGCTCTCTCCGGCTCGCGTCGTACAGCCTCATTTTTCGGTTATTGAGGTCCTCCAGCAGCTCGCCAATGCGCTCGTTGAGCGCCTCCAGCGAGAAGAAGGTGTGGTGGCGCAGCCGCGCCAGTAGCCAGCGCTGCACCACCAGCACGCCCACCTCCACCTTCGCCTTGTCCCGGGGCGAGCGCGGGCGCGCTGGCAGCACCACCGTGCCGCAGTGCCGCGCGAATTCCTCGTACGTGCGCTGCACTCCCGGCTCGTAGCGGCACGCGCGCGTCACCCCGCTCTTGAGCTGGTCAGGCACCAGCGCTCCCGGCACGCCACCGAGGTACACGAAGCAGCGCTGGTGACTGGCGATGAAGTCCGGCCCTCGCTGCGTGCGCGTGGCCTCCGCGTACGTGTAGTTGGAGGCCCCCAGCACCGCCACGAACAGCTCCACCTCCACGCGCTCGCCCGTTGTCTCGTCCACCAGGTGCGGCTTGTTTCCCGAGTAGTCGACGAAGAGCTTTTCTCCCGCCCGGTGCTCCTGCCTCATGGTGAGCCGGTGTTTGGCCAACCACTGCCGGTAGTACTCGCAGAACTGCGTGTAGCGGTACCCCTCCGGGTGTTTCTCCAGGTACTCCAGGTGCAACAGCTCCAGCGTGACGCCGGGCTTCTTTCTCTCCGTGTGGATGTACACCGGGTCGGGCAGGGGCCTCTGGGCCGTGGGCTTCGGCACGGCGCCATACAGCCGCTCCTCCAGCTCCTCCTCCCGCATCTGCTCCACCTGCTCCCAGCTCAGCTTCGCCGCCGCAGCGCGCGCCAGCACGCTCCCCACCGCCCCCGCGCTGATTCCCAGGCTGCTGGCCACCTCCCGGTGGCTTCTCTTCTGCTCCCACTTCTGCCGTAGCACTTCTCGTATGTGACGCATGGACAGTCGCTCCGTGGCCATCGGCCCTCCTCGCGGAGGGCCGTCGACGAATGCCGTCCAGCGTGCTCGCTCGGCTCGCCCGCCCTCCCGCGTCCGGTTGCTACCAGCCGACGGGCCCCGTAGGGCGAACCACCTGACCTCCAGCGTAGTCCTCGGGCACCTTGGCCCGCTGAGCACGATGGCCGATCCCGGTGATCACGATGCTCCGATCTCGCTGATCACGATGCTCCGATCCTGGTGATCACGATGGGCCGACGCGCGCAGTCTGGGTTTGCGCCAGCCGCGCTTCGCACCGCTCGGCACGCTCATGCTCCTGCCGCGCCTCCTGTTGAAAGGACTCGGCCGAGCGCGGCTGGCGGTACACATTCACCTGCGGCTCGGCCCGGGTGGGGTGCACCACCAGCGAGAAGGTGATGCTCGCCGGCACCGCGCCATCCGCGAAGCGCACCTCCAGGCGCAGTTGCTGTCCCGGTGACAGCGCCCCCGAAGGCAGGAGCGCAACAAAGCCCATGGTTTCGTCCACCGTTACCACCCGGAAGCGCTCGCGCGCCTCCAGTACCACGCTCCCACGCAGCAGCGGCGCGTTGAACACCAGGGTGGTGGTGAGGCCAGGGCTGATACGCACCTCGTGCACCTGCCCGGGGCTCTCTGCCGTCAGCTCGAGGTGGCGAGCGGCCGCCGTGTCCCAAGCTTCAGACGGAGGCTCGGCGAGGGCTGGAGCCGTGGCGAGAATCGCGAGCAGCAGGGGGACGGTGGGTGGTGGGCTGGGCATGGGCCGTACTACCTCCGGAGTGCTCTGGGAAACAAGCACCTCCTACGTCGCCCCTGCTTTTCGTCCGCCCTTGTTCGCAGCCAGGCCAGGTGGGTAGGTCCTTTCAGGAGGGAGGTCCCGGTCGTGCTCGGGAGCAACTGGTCCGACAGTCGGACCAGTTCGTCCGGAGCGCACCCGGAAGGTGCCCCGTCTTTTCCCGCGGGAGCACCCCTGAAAGAACTGACTCCAGCTGGCTTGGGCCCTCTACTTGAAACGCTCCACCGGCATGACGCCCTCGGACCACGACATGCGCAGGGTGCCCGGCTTCTCGCCCGGCTTCACATCCTCGTCGCCCACGCCCATGTCGTCGCTCCGATCAACGAGCACCATGCAGATGGGGTACGTGTACCCATTCGGCGTGTGGAGATGGGTGAAGCGGCCGTGGATGCGGTCCGTGCCGAAGAAGAGCTGCCCCGAGACCATGGAGCCCGCGGGCACCTCCGTCGTGGGTCTTCTCAGGAGGATGCGCATCGTGGTGCCCGGGCCCTCTCGCACGGGAACGAAGGGCTCGCTCTTGTCCTGTTGGGGGAACAAGGCCGTTTCGCTCTTGCCGATGCGGAAGCCCAGCTCCTTCATGGTTTGCACCGAGTCGGGTGGACACTCGGTGGGAGCGGGCAGGGGCCGCACCTGGACGGCCGTGGTGGTGGGGCCGGGGCAACCGGCGGCGAGGGTGCAGCCGAGGAGGGCCGCCCCCACCTTCGTGGCTGTGGAGCCCGAGTCCTTCGGCGGCTGCTGCGGGGTGTCCTGGGGAGCCTTGCGAAGTGTCCTCACGCGCGTGTCCTGGGAGTGCGTCGCGCTGGCAACGGGCGCGGGGGTTACCGCCTCTTCGGGCGCCGCGCCGCCGTCACCTTCCAGCCGCCGCCACGGAGGCGCCACTTCCTGGCCGCCCGGCTCCAGGGTGATGGGGTAGAACTCCTCCGGTAGGGTGGCAAGGGGTGTTCCCACCGGTGAGGTCGTGGACATGGAGGGCCGCGGGAGCGCGCGCACGGCGAGCCACACGCTCAGGCCCAACACCAGCACCGCACCAGCGACCTGGAGCACCCGTCGCGAGCGCGGGGTGGGCGAGTCCGGGGCACGCGGTCGCGCTGGCTCTTCGGGTCCAGGCGGCATCTCTCCTGGCACGCCCTGGGTGGATACTTCATCCGGCGGACGCGGTTTTCCCCTCACCGGCTGTTGCGCGTAGGCAGCCCGGCGCTCGTAGAGCGCCAGCAGGTCCACGTCTCCTCCCAGCTCCTGTTGCCATGAGGTGGTGGCGTTGTTCGGACCCCAGGCTTCGCACAGTGGCACCTTCCACGCCTCGTCCGCCTGCTTCACCACCTCCTCCAGCGCTACCTCCACCGCCCGCGCATCCGCGTACCTCTCCCCAGGCTGCTTGCGCAGCATGAGCCAGCACACCTCCCCCAGCGCCCTGGGCACCCGCGGGTTGAGCTCATGCGGTACCCTCGGCTCCTCGTGCAGGATGGCGTGCACCAGCTCGCCCTCGCTTCCACGGAAGGGCAGCCCGCCGGTCAGCAATTGGTAGAGCTCCACTCCCAGGGCCCAGAGGTCATCACCCGGGCTGGCGCGCGAGTCCTCCTCGCCACGCCAGGAGCGCCATACCCGGGGGCTGAGATAGGGCCAGGTGCCCGGAGGCACGGGCCCCGTCACCCTGGGAGCGCCCTCGTACGTGGCCACCCCGAAGTCCACCAGCACCAGCCGTCGCTCGCCGTACACCAGCAGGTTGGACCCCTTCACATCGCGGTGGACGACTCCGGCCGCGTGCACCGCTCCCAGCAACCGCGCGGCCTGGCGCACCAGGTCCGCCACCTCGAGCGCGTTGGGGTTGTGCTCCCGGGCCCAGGCGTCCAGCGGCAGCCCCCGCACATAGGGCGTGACGAGGAAGAGGAAGTGGGGCTCGAGGGCGGGCCACTCGCCGTGTCCCACCAATGGCAACCCTCCCGCGTGCCAGAGCTTCATCATGACGTCCAGCTCGCGCCGGGCCCATGACGCAGCATGGGGCTGGGAGATGAACTTCACCGCGAAGAGCTGGTCCTCGCGCCGGGCGCGGAACACGGTGCCCTGGCCCCCGCGACCCAGGGTCGCCTCCAGCCGGTAACCGGCCACCTCCATCCCCACCTGGGGCAGGTGCTGCTCCGGCTCGTCGTGCCGCCGAGGCGGATGTGGCACCTGCCGCCGAATTCCTTCATGTCCTGGCCGACCAGGCTGGGCTGTGTTCATGCACTGCACCTCCGAAGTGGTGCAGCGTAACATGACCGCTGGAGACTGGTAGGTGTGCGCGGGACGGGAGCCGCGTTGCAGGTGGCTCCCGAGGGGGCTTCAGTTCTCGCACGCCCCCTTGGAGCGGTAGGGCTCGCGGGTGACGCCACAGCCGTAGATCGTCTGGCCCGAGCAGCCACAGAAGGCATCCGCGCAGGGGGGTGGTGTACTCATGCAGCGTGGTTTGATTTCGGGGCCACAGCCTGCCTCGGCGTACCACAGTGACTGATCCGCCGGGCACGATCCTCCTTTCTCCAGCGAAGCGGAGTCGTCATGGCCCGAGCAGGCGGGCAGGGTGGAGAGAGCCAGAACACAAGCCAGCGCGAGACGGAGGGAGTGCATCCGTCCATTCTAACGCAGGGCCCGTCGCGCGCGTTGTTGCTTTCAGCATGCGTGACGAGGGCACCTGCTCCGGGGGAGGATGGTGAAGGTGCCTCGGAGGAGCTGATGCGTACGAACCGCGAGTGGGTGTTGACGGCCCGGCCGACGGGCCTGGAGTTCGAGAACTGTCTGGAGCTCCGCGAGGGGCCGCTTCCCGAGCCGGGGGAAGGGCAGGTGCGTGTCCGCAATGTCTACGTGTCGCTGGAGCCGGCGACCCGGCTGCGGATGCAGCGGGAGACGTACGGTCCGGCGATACCGCTGGGCGCGGTGGTGACGGGCTTCACCGTGGGCGTGGTGGATGCGTCGCGCTACCCGGGGCTTCGCGAGGGCGCCGTGGTGAGCATCCCGGGAGGTTGGAGGGCCTACTCGGTGGTGAACGGCGCGGACGCGCGCGAGCTGCCGCCGGGCATCCCCCTGCCGGCGTGGTTCTCGGCACTGGGCCACATTGGAATCTCCGCCTGGTTCGGGATGATGGAGATCGGTCAGCCGAAGCCGGGCGAGACGGTGGTGGTGTCGGCGGCGGCCGGTGCGGTGGGCTCGCAGGCCGGACAGCTCGCGAAGATTCATGGATGCCGGGTGGTGGGCATCGCGGGCTCGGACGAGAAGTGCGCGTGGTTGACGGGCGAGCTCGGCTTCGACGCGGCCGTCAATTACAAGCAGCCGGACTGGGAGGCCCGCCTGCGCGAGGCCTGCCCGAAGGGCGTGGACGTCTACTTCGAAAACGTGGGTGGTGCCGTGTCCGAGCCCGTCTATGCGCTGCTCAACAAGCACGCGCGTGTGAGCCTCTGTGGGCTCATCAGCGGGTACAACGACCCGGGCCCGACGCCCGGCCCGAAGGACTTCAGCCTGTTCCTCATGAAGCGCGTGCGGCTGGAGGGCTTCATCGTCTCGGATTACTTCCCCCGGGCGAACGACGCTTACGAGCGGCTGGTGCCCTGGGTGCGCGAGGGCCGGCTCAAGTGGCGCGCGGACGTCGTGGAGGGAATGGAGAATCTCCCCACCGCCTTCCGCAAGCTCTTCGTGGGAGGCAATACCGGCAAGCTGCAGGTGAAGGTGTCCGACCCCTGAGTGCGGAAGGGACCTTCTGCCTGCCTGGTGCTGCCTGCCCACGCCGAGGAAGTGGTTTGCCCTCATCGGGCCTGCCACCCCTCGGGAGTGTTGCCCGTAGGACCGGCACCACGGCTGCAAGTGCCAGCCCGCGAGGGCGTGCCTGTGTTGGCGGGGCGCCTGTTGCGACGAAGGGGGATGGAACGTGGGAAGGCTGAAGGGGTGGGCGAGGTGGGGAATGTGCGTGACCGCGGTGGGGCTGCTCACGCACTGTGGGGGGACGGTTGAATTGGAGGAGACGGCGGGTGGGCTCTCGACGGTGAGCCAGGGCCTCGAGGAGACGCGTGTCTTCACCCCTGTCGCCGATGCGCGGGTGGAGTCGGACTACCCGGCCCAGAACTTCGGGGGGGACAGTACGCTGAAGGTGGACGGCTCACCCGAGTACGCGTCCTTCCTGCGCTTCGAGCTGAGCGGGCTCAATGGCACCGTGCGCAGCGCCAGACTCCGCCTGTACGCGACGGGCTCGACCACCACGGGTCCCGCCGTCTACACGACGGATTCCACATGGCAGGAGGGCACCGTCACCTTCCAGACGAAGCCCGTGGCGCGGACCCAGCTGTCCCGCGTCACCTCGGTGGCCTCCAGCACCTGGACCGAGTGGGACGTGACCGCCGCCGTCCAGGGCAATGGCACGGTGAACCTCGCGCTGATCGCCACGGGCGCGGATGGCACCGAGTTCCAATCGCGGGAGGCGTCCAACACCGCCCGGAGGCCCCAGCTCGTCGTGACGGTGGAGACGGGCAGTACCAATCCACCTCCTCCGACCGGGAACGGCTGGACGTTCCTCGGCACGGCACAGGGGGGGCCCCGGTATGTGTTCGGCGTGAGCGCCGACGAGGGGGGAAACCTCTGGGTGGCCGGAGGTGAGGAGGGGCTGTTCGTCCTCCAGAAGGGCCAGACGCAGTTCCGCCGCTTCACCATGGCGGATGGCCTGCGGCCCTACGGCTACATGCTCGACGGGAGTGCCCCCGCGGGTGAGAAGTACCTGAAGGTCATCTCCGTCGCCGGAGGCCCCCCGGGCGTCGCCTTCGTCGGGTACGAGGGCAAGAAGCCCGCCGCGGGCATGCCCACGTGCGAGGACGAATGGGATCAGGCCCCCGCGGAAGGCCGCGCTCCCGATGCGAGCATCTACAAGAGTGGTGACGCGGACCGCGTGACGCTGACGTCCACGGGCATCCAGGTGGTGCATTACGATCTCTCCACCGGCCCCAACAAGGTCTCCGCCGAGCCGCGCGGGCGCGAGAAGCTCTGCAACATCTGGCGCATTGCCTACGACTCGCGGACGAGGAGCGTCTGGTTCGGCGCCAACCACGGCTTCGCCTGGGGCAACGCGGACTTCGCCGGGTACAGCTGCCCCCCGGGGACCTGGGACTACAGCTGCGCCGGAGTGAAGGAGCACGCGCACCCGGCCATCAACGCGTGGAACTCCAACCAGACGGGCCTGGTGCTGCTCACCGACGCGTATTACGGCGTCTCGGTGGCCTCGAATGGAGACGTGTGGTTTGGCGGTGCCAACCGCTCCACCCGCTTCCGCTACGGCACCAACGGCTACAATTACTGGGCGGCCCAATCGCAGACCGAGGACAGTGCCTACGCGTGGAATCGCTATGACATCTGGCCGGACGCCGTGGGCGAGCCCTCCATTCCCACCCTGGCGCAGCGCGTGGATGACAACGTGTCGGGCATGGCGGTGATGAGCGATCAGAGCGTCTGGGTGGGGAGCTGGAACCGGGGCCTGGCGCTGCTCGACGCGAGCGGGACTCGCCTGCGCACGCTGTCCACCGAGCTCGTCGATGGAAAGGGCTACGTGTCGGCCGTCGCGGGGGACCCGCTCGACAACAGCGTGTGGGCGGGCGCGAGCTGGGGCGGAGGCCTGAGCCGCGTGCAGGGCTCCACGGTGCTGAAGTACGGCAGCGGAGTCCTCCCGAGTGAGCTGGTCTGGATGCGCATCTCGGACATCCAGGTGGACCGCTCGAGCAACCCGCGGCGCATCCTCGTGGCCTTCCAGGGGGACGACACCACGCCCGGGGCCATCGGCGTGTTCTCGGGCCCGTAGAGGATTACACATACGACGGGTAACGCGAGCGCCCCGACGCATGTGCATAGGCGCCGCGCACCGTGGTCTCGATGGGGATGCCCTCTCGCTCGAAGAAGCCCTGTTCGGTCAGGTAGCGATGGACCGAGGGCAGGCGGTAGCAGGGGATGGCGGGATAGAGGTGGTGCTCCAGGTGGAAGTTGTTTCCCATGAAGAGCACCGTCATGAACTTCGAGGAGCACGTGCGGGCATCCCGGCCCTGTCCCACCCCCGTCCCCGCGTGCTCCACGTAGGGCCTTGGGCCGCTGAAGAAGAACCCCAGCACGTGCGGCAGCAGGATGCCCACCAGCCCCGCCAGCGGGCTCCGCACGGTGATGGCCACGTACACCGACAACCACAGCAGAGAGCAGGCGATGTTCACCCACGCGAGTGCCCGTAGCTCCGCGGGCCGGAACGGCACGACGTGGGGGAAGTCCAGCTCCCGGCCGAGGGCCACCTTGAGCAGGTTCCGCAGGAAGACGCGGTTCGCCTGCGCCCGCCCCAGGAGGAGCCGCCGCCCGAGCGTCTGGTAGCGCGAGAAGATGCGCCAGTCCGGATCCTCGGGCCGGTTGGTGTACCGGTGGTGCACCCAATGCGTCGGCCCCACGCCCACCTGGAAGAAGGACAGCACCATCGAGGAGAAGAAGATGCCCAGCAGGGCACTGACGTACCGGTTGCGGTGCAGGTTGAAGTGGAACCCCTCATGTCCCACCCACCCCAGCAGGTGGACTCCCTGCTGCGCCACGAGCAGGAGGGCCAGCACGCCGGGGATGCGCAGGGCCAGCGCCACCGGGCTCGATACGAGCTCCACGGCCAGCCACGCGGGCACGACGAACAGCCCCACCGCGTAGCCGATGAAGCTGGCCCCGCCCACGAGTGACGGGGTGTACAGCTCGCGTGGCAGGCGCGGGAGCGCCGGGGCCGTGTCGCTCATGGCCGGCCCTCCGTCCGCGGGTCCTGTCCGGCGCCCGCCTCCCCCGCGAGCACCTCCCCCACCCACCCCGCGATGCGCGCCGCCACGGGCGCACCGTGGCGTACCCAGCGGAAGTGATCCAAGTGCGCTCCCCCTGCATCGGACTGCGTGAAGTGCCACCGCACCACCCGGGCCCGCGGCATCTTCCCGTACAGGTGATCCACCGCGGCCGGTGGCGCCAGCGAATCCCCATCCACCGAGATGGCCAGCACCGGCCGCTCCACCCGGGCGAGCAGCGCCTCGAAGTCCTGCGCGGCCCCGGAGAGCACGTAGCGCCCCGTCCTCGCCTGACGCGCCCAGTCCTGTATCACCCGGGCCGACTCGTTGTCCGCGAACCGCAGCCTCCGCCCCGGGAAGTACCCCCACACCGTGGCGATGACCGCCGCGAGCTGCGTGCCGAGCAGCACCTTCACTCCGCCCAGCGCCCCGTAATTCCGGTAGTACACCGAAGAGGCCGCCACGAGGACGAGCCCTCGTACTCCCTCGCCCTCCAGGCCCAGGTAGAGCGAGCCGAGCTGCCCGCCCAGGCTGTGCCCCACCAGGAACAGGGGGCTGTCCTGGAAGGCCGCGCGTACCGCCCGCACCACCGCCCCCAGGTCCCGCGCCACCATCTCGTAGTAGCCGAAGTCCGTCCCCCGGCCCACGCGTACGGAACTCGCCCCGTGCCCGCGCAGGTCGCTCGTGACGACGTGGAAACCCCGCCGGTGCAGCTCGAGCGCGAACGGCTCGTAGTACCGCGCTGGGACTCCCATCGCCGGCAGGCACAGGAGGACCGGTGCCTCCCTTCCCTCCACCTGCTCGAAGACCTCCAGTTCCAGCCGCGTACCATCCTCCACCGGCACGACCTCGCGCCTGCGCACCACGTCGACCATCGAGCACCCCCTTCCCGGGCTACTTCATCAGCTTCGGGTACTTGTCGATGTGCTTCGCGATGAATCGGGTCGCCGTGTTCACCTTGAAGCGCTCCTCTCGATCGAAGTCGCTCTCCTTCTCCGAGATGACCTTCAGGAGGACCTTTCCCTGCAGGTTCAGCGAACGCTCCATGTAGTCCGTCTGCAGGTTGCCGTGCCAGATGACGCCCAGCTTGTTGACGACGTACCGGTCCTCCTGCTCCTCCACGCACCCCACCTCGATGTGCGAGCGCAGGACGTCCTCCACCTGCTCGAAGTGCTCCACGTCCGAGTAGCGGTCGAGCAGCTCCTTGGAGAGCTCCTTGTAACGCGGGAACATCACCATGATCCGGTCCAGCACTCCGCCCCGTCCGATGCTCTGCAGCGTCTGCGTGGATACCCCGTACTGGTCGATGTTGTTCATCCAGACATCGACCTTGTCCGGGTTGATGGACACCATGTCCTTGATGTTGCTGCGCGCCGCGCAGCCGATGCCGATGATGTCCTGCCGCGCGCAGTGCGCCGTCTGGTACATGCTGCGCTGGGGCTTGCGCGAGTACGTCTCGGCGATGGTGTTGTGGTAGCCGTTCTCCAGCAGGTAGTCATACAGGTGCTCGCGCATCCGCAGGAGCTGCCAGATGCTCCCCGGCTGTGGCACCCGCCCGTCGAGGATGAGTTTGTGCAGCGGCCGGTACGGCAGGTACACGGTCCCGAATGCGTCGATCTCGTCCGGCCGGTAGTGCTCCACCAGCGTCGCCAGCTCCTCCTGGAAGCCCACCAGCGACTGCCCCGGCAGGTCATACATGAGGTCGACGCAGCGGTCGCCCTTGTACCCCAGCTTCTGCAGCCCCTCGAACACCGCGTCCACGTCGCTCCGAGAGTCCCACCGGCCTATCTGCTTGTGGATCTCCGGGTTGAGCGTCTCGATGCCGAACGTCACGCGGTCGAAGCCGTAGTCGTGGATGACCTTCAGCAGGTCCGGCTTGCGCAGCGTGCGCGGCTCGCCCGTGAACGTCTTCTCGATGGTGTCGAACCCCGGCACTGCCTTCGCCATGTGCCCGAACAGCCGCTCCACCGCCGAGACCGGGAGCGTGGAGGGGCTTCCCCCCCCGATGTAGATGGCCGTGAACCTCCGCGCCTGCACGTAGGGGAGCGACAGGTAGTAGTCGATCTCCTTGATGAGGTAGTCCGTGTATCGCTGTAGCCGCTCCTCGTCCTGCCAGGGATAGTGGTTCTTGTTGAAGTTGCAGTAATGGCAGAACGACTGACAGTACGGCACGTGGATGTACATCATCAGCTCGTCGTTCAGCGCCCCCCCCGGGTCCTGCAACGAGCGCAGGTTCTCGTCCACCTGCTCGCGTGAGACCCGATCCCACTCCAGCGTGGCGAAGTTGGGCATGATGTAGTGGGAGATCGCCAGGAGCTTCTTGAACGGCACTTCATGGCTGGGCTCCGGCCCCAGATAGTATTTCCGCATCGTCCTCTCCTTTGCTTGCACTCGTCAGGTGGAGCGCCAGCGCCGCTCACTAGCTCCTCAGCATCTGCCCCGCAGATTCCTTCGCCGCGCGGAAGCAGGCCTCGATGGAGGCGCCCCGCAGGTAGTCCCCGGCGAGCTGGAGGCCGCGGAGCCTCCCCAGGCCAGTGTCCAGCTCGCGCCGCAGGCGGGCATGGTGGGGTGTGTAGGCGCACAGTCCCGGCTCGAAGCGCCGTGCGACGTAGGTCACCCGCTCGGCGGGGTGGACGGGGAAGTGGCGGCCGAGCAGCTCCTCCCCGGCGCGCAGCAGTGCCTCCGCGTCCGCCCCGGCCTCCAGGGCCCGGCGTGCGGTGCGCCCGCTGAACGTGTAGCGCACCACGTCCAGGGCGTTGATGCCGTACGCCCCCGCGTTGCTCAGCGGGTGCTCCGGGCCGAAGACGAGCGCGCGGGTGGAGTGGGAGAAGACCTCCCGCGCGTACCGGGCCACCACCACCAGCACCGGGAAGTAGCGCACGTGGCCGAGTGCCTGGGCCAGACCCGGCTCGTGCGGAGTCAGCAGCGCGGCGCTGGCGTGCGCGGGCATGGCGAGCAGCACCCCATCACACGTGCGCTCCTCGCGGGCGCCCCCGGGCCCCTCCAGCTCCAGGGCCTCTACCCGCCCGTCCCGCACCACCAGCCCTCGGGCGCGAGTGCCTCGCGTCACCCGTACAGTCCTCGCGAAGCGATCGAAGAGGGCCCGCATGCCGCGCTTCGGCTGCTCGTACGTGTCCAGCAGCATCCGGAGATTGGTGCCGACGTTGCCGGGGAAGACCTCGTCCGGCTCGGCGCCATTCATCCGGACCACCATGGGGCGGAGCACGGCCTCGCTGAAGGCCTCGCTGAAGTACGCGCTCAGCGGGCGGTCATCCCGGCGCTCGCCGAGGGCATCGAAGCGGACGGAGCCCAGGTAGCCGTTCTCCGGGGGGGAGACCGCGCGCGCGCAGAGCGTGGCGAAGCGGAGCAGGTCCGAGGGAGGACAGGCCCGCATCAGCTCCCGCACGCTGCTCCATCGGCGCGAGCTGTCCACGGTCATCAACCGGCCGTTGGGCCGCACGCGCGAGGAGTTGATGCCGAATGGCTCGAAGTCCGTCTCCCCCATCTTCCGCGCGAACTCGCGGAAGAGGTGGTAGCGCCGGCCGATGTTCTTGCCCCCCAGCTCGATGGGCTGGCCGTCGAGCAGCGCTGGTGCCACGCGCCCGCCCAGCGAGTCCTCCCGCTCGACGAGCTCCACCTCGGCCCCTGCCTCCCGGAGATAGTGTGCCGCAGCGATGCCAGATACCCCGCCCCCCACCACCACATAGCGTTTCGTCATGGGCTTCACTCCGCGGCGGGGGCCGCCATCGGGTGGGAGGCGGCCGGCCCATCCTCCGGCCGCGGCCGGCGCCGGAGCCGCTCCATGAGCCGCCGGTCGTACACGCTCCAGCTCCCATCCATCGAGCCGAGGAGCTCGCCCCGCTGGATGAAGATCCCCGCCTGGCGCATCGACATGAGGCGCCCCCGCCGGTACACCTTCTCGCGCACGGCCGAGTACACGAAGACGGGCTCGCTCAGCTCCGCGAAGCGGCGGAAGCGGGCATTCACGTCGTTGAGCACGAACAGGGCGTCCAGCGGTACCCCGTAGAACAGGTGCGTCACCGCCAGCCCGAGCTGTCGACCTGCCTCCATGAGCATCATCCCCGGGACGTGGTCCTGCGGGTGCTCGAAGTGGTACGGGTGGGTCGGGTCGAAGAGGAGCTGCGCCGCGAGCTCGTCTGGCCGTGCCTCCGAGACGCGCTCGAGCCGGGCAATGAAGACGTTGCGTGGATCTCTCTTGTGGACCAGGTGCTGTGGAAGTTGGAGCCGGGCGGAAGGGTCGAACGTCTCCATCCACTCCTTCAGCTTCTCGAGCACTCCCGTGGGGACCGCGTCCAGCACCTCCGGAGCGTCCCGTCCGTCAACCCCATCTCCGATGCTCATGGCCTCTTGCATACAGACACCATCCGTCAGTGTGGCTTGTTCGCGGGATCGGCCCAGCGCATTCCGAGGCCAACTGGATGGACATGGCTGCGACCCGATGTGACGCGACGGCCCGGCTGAGACGAGCCCCCTGGTTCTCGGCTAGCAGGCCGAGGGAGCGCGGAAGGCGTCAGATTGCTACAGCAGCCCCGCGCTGGAGCGCTCTCCACACAACTCGGCGCGAGGCAGGGAGCGGCGTAGCAGCCGGAGCTCCTACGAAGACCGCTCCCCACCGTTCTGGAGCGTTCTCGCCGGAAGCCTCCGGCGGCGGGTTCGATTCCCGCCGCCTCCACTAGAAGTTACCCGCCGCTCTGAGCCGCGCTCCTCTCCGGGCAGGGGGGCGCGGCTTGTTTTTGGGGACCAAATCGGGGCACCTGGGGCCCGGACTCATGGGCGCCGCATGGCTGGAGCGCGAAAGGGAGGTTGCGTCAGACGACATTAGCCGAGACTTGAAGCGCCACCCCGCCGACGCACTCAGGACAGATGCGGCCCGGAGCTACAACCACCGGGGAAGCATGGCGGTAAGGCTTCAACTCGTCGATGGGTTTTCAGTACCTCACCAAACCCAAAGGCTTGACCTGGCTGTCAGCCGCTCTTTGTAATCGACGGGTTTGGGCTTCCAACTCGGGCGGCTCGCCCGGAGAGGTGCGGCAATGTCTAGGCATTTTGTCGATACTCGCCCCGTGGACACACGGTGCCCCTTGCGTGCGGGGGCGCTGGCCCTGGCGGCGCTGATGCTGGTTTCAGCGTGTGCCACGGGAGCCCCCATGGGTGGAGGGTTGACGGCTTCCCGTTACCGTCCGACCATGCCGCACGACTCGCCCGAATCGGCTATTTTTACCAAGCTGCCCACGGACTTTGTGCCGGTGCAGGTGAGTGACGCCGAGTTTTCGGCGGCCATGACAACGCTTTGGCTCAACATGCCGCTTCGGGTAGCCGCGTCCCGCCCCCTGTTGTATGTGGGCCGTAGGCTGGCGTTGGCTTCCGCGCCCTTGAGCGGCGAAGCGTGGCAATCAGACCTGGCCCGCTCCTATGGGCAGTTTTGCGAGCGGTGCGGCACTCCGGGGGATTGCCTGACGCTATTTGAAGACGGGCCTCGCCTCCAGGATGGTGACAAGCGAAGCCTTGCGCTCGCCCTGGCGGTTGGGCCAGCCCTGGAAGGAGTTAACGCGGAAGTACGGGCCATGCTCGACCCTACGCGAATGCTCGCAATGCTGAGTATTGGCATCACGGTTTATATGGCGCTGCTGCTGGCTCCAGTGCCCGAGCCGGTGACAAAGGGCGCGGCCCTGGTGTTTAGCGCTGCCTTGTGGGGTTATCTTGGTTACGAATTCTTCGACTTGCTGCGGGCCTATGCGCAGCTTTACGAGGATGCGCCCCGGGCCTCTAGCTTTGCGGAGTTGCGCGAGATTGGCGAACGTTTCGGACGTGTCATCGGTCCCAACAGTGTGCGGATTCTCGTAATCGTAGGGACGGCGGCCATTGGTGAAACGGCGGCCCTCGCTTCCAGGGCCCCGAAGCTCCCCGGATTCGCGCAAGCGTCGGAGAGAGTCGCGGCGAGTACCGGCTTGAGTCTGCTGGAGACGGCGACCGGAGCCGAGCGCGTTATTGTCTCTGTGCCCGAGGGAACGATCCGCATGGTGTTGGCCCCTCATGCCGTGGCCATGGCTGCCCGGGGCGTTGCTGCTGGGAGTCCTGCGCTGAGTCGGGGTAAGCTCCTCCCCAACGGACACAGGGCGTGGGGGTCGTACAGTGGTTTCAAGTCGGCCATGGGGCCAGCGGGAAAGGGCAACGAGTGGCATCACATCGTGGAGCAGACTCCAGGCAACGTGAAGCGGTTCGGGGGCGAGGCCCTACACAACACCGAGAATATCCTTGCGTTACGGGAATCAGCTCATACGCGCATCAGTGCACTTTACTCGTCAATTCAGCCAAAGATCACGAACTCAAACACCCTTACCGTGCGGCAGTGGCTCAGCACTCAATCCTATGAGGCCCAGCGTGAGTTCGGCTTGCTGGCCATCAAGAACGTTCTAGGGGGCATTTGGTGACTGAGATCGAGAAGCTTGTTGCGGAGTTTGCTGAGAACGTGGCTGCACAGACGGACTCGATCTGGAAAGGTGACGCGAAGACCGGCAACAAACACGCCAAACGATACATAGCGGCGTTCGGCAAGTTGACCGCACATGGTGATGCCGGGCGCGATGCGCTCACTGTGCTGTTTACTCACCCTCGCATGGACGTTCGGGTCTCGGCCGCTGCTTATTTGCTCCGATACCGGACGACAGAGGCCCGCGCGATACTCGAAGAAGCGGCGAAGGGTGAGGGGTTGGTACCGTTTGAAGCCTCACTGGTGCTGAAAAATTGGGAAAGCGGCACATGGGCCCTTGATCCTGCCGAGGATACTGCGGAGCAGCCAGAACCAACCCGCCCAGCCTCACCGAGTAAGCGAAGCCGACCACGCACGGAGCGCGCTGGTACTGATAGACGGAAGGGGAGCAAGAGGGACAAGTCGGGCGGTTGAGCTTGAGAAGAGCGCGCCATGACACGGCAGGCGAAGCTCGGGCAGGAGGAGGCCACCAAGTCGTCGCTCCCGCAGACCCGTCTCCTCCACCCTCGATGCGCCGTGGGCCGGTGAGCGAATGCTCCCTCTTCCGGGTGAGTATTCTCTTGGGCTTCTGAGTGGTTTTTTCCGCAGTATGACTCCCTACACTGGCAGTCGTGGACGGAGCACATGCGTTTCGTTCCATTATCTAGACTCTCGGATTCGCGGATATTGAGATTCGTTGTCCCACAGCGTCATCTCTGACAGGGTGACGGGAACCTGCTTCCCCCACCCCCACCGGCAGGGACCCTGGCTGCCTTGTCCGGTACTCGAAAGCGAGGCCACACCATGCCCAAAGGCATCAGCAAGCCCCTGCCGTCCACCGTCAAGCTCACGGACAACAAGAGGTATGGCATCCACCCGGAAGACGCGAAGGTGGATGGCAAGAGTCTGGACAAGAAGACGAAAGCCTCGCTTTTCGTCAACACCAAGGTCCAGGACAACCCCAAGTTCCAAGGACTCGGGAATGAGGCGAAGAGTCCCACGACCTATACCCACGGGAAGGACACCTTCGAGCGCTATCAGTTCCAGAAGGGCGTGAAGGACTGCGCGCACAACGCCGAGGAGTTCCAGCACGGCAGCCCCCTGCCCACCAAGCACAAGAACAATGAATACACCCTCGCCAGCAAGGAGAAGGTGACGGGTGATGTGTTTGGCTATACCGACGAAGACAACATCGCGGTGTCCAAGCAGGCCAAGAAGCAGAACCCCAAGGCGGTCGATCACCACGCGGACCCCCAGCCTGGCGAGTCCTATGGAATCATCCGGCAGAACGAGCCGGGCAAGAATCAGTCGCCCTTCCACTTCGCGCCCGTCGTGGCCAAGGATGGGAAACAGACCGTGACCGCGGAGCAGACCGCGGGGACCAATGATGCCACGGCTCGAAACACCTACCCGACCATGGACATGTACCGGGTGGGCGACAAGCAGGACTCCTTCAAGGCCCGGTATGGCACCTCGGAGGGCTACGGCAAGGACTCCATCGTCGTGACCACCCAGAAGTGGGGCCCGCAGACCTTCCAGGAAGGCGATGACAAACCGGATGCGTCGCAGTCCCCGGCCAAGAAGCAGAAGACCGAGTAATCAGCGAACACGGGCAGTCAGTCGCCCGCGTCAACTCTGGCAAGGTCGAGCCGCCGCGTGATGTATCGCGCGGGCGACGTGCCGAGCGCCTTTCGAAACATGGTCACGAAGCTGCTCGCGCTTTCGTAGCCCAGGTCGATTGCCACGCTCTGCACGGAGGCTCCCCGCGTGAGCCATTGCAACGCCAGGATGATGTGAAGTTGCTGGCGCCATCGACCAAAGCTCATGCCGGTCTCGTGAACGAGCAGGCGGCTCAGCGTCCGCTCGCCAACGCCAATCCGCCTCGCCCATTCCTTCATGGTCGCGCCGTCCGCCGGATGGGCGGTGATCATCTCGACGAGCCGCCGAAGCCGCGCGTCCGTGGGCATGGGAAGCCGCAGATTCTCCACCTGCGCCGCCGCCAGTTCGTCGAGCAGCACGGTGACGAGCCGGGCCTCCGGCCCGTCGAGTGGATACAGGGCGGGCAGCGTCGCGGCACGGAACAGGAGCTCCCGGAGTAGGGGGCTGACTGAAACCGCACAGCATTCCCTGGGCAATGTGGCGATCGCGTCGGGCTCCACGAACAGAGCGAGCCCTTCGAGAGGTGCCCGGCCCTTGATGCTGTGGTTCGTATTGCCTGGAATCCACAGCGCCGACTGGGGTGGGACGAGCCACAGGGCGTTTGACGCCTCACACGTCACCTCGCCCCGGAGCATGAAGAACAGCTGTGCCTTGCGGTGGGTGTGAAAGTTCAGCTCGAACCCTCCGGTCACCAGCCCCATCCCAACCACCAGGACGGGGCGGGGGACATCATCCGGATCGACATCGAGAAGGTGCGGGGGAAGTTCCGGGAGGCTCATTCGGGGTCCATTCAGTGCCGTGGCCGAATCTCGAAACAAGTTGACCGGGTTTCGTAATGCGGTCAAACGAAAATCAGGTCAGGTTGAAGGGGCAGAGCTCACGCCTGCCATCCTCATCAGAAGGAGCGAACATCGTGCGTAGAACGAACTTGATGCCCCTTCCGGGCTTGCCCGAGCCCAGGAGCCTGCGATGAGCGGCGACATCACCACGATTGCCGCGCTGGAAGCCCGCATCGGCAAGACGCCGGCGCCGGTGAACCTCAAGGTCATCGATCATCTGGACGAAGGCGCGCTGCGCTGGATCGCCGCGTCGCCCCTGATGTTCGCCGGGTTCGGGGATGCCCCCCGCCTCGGCGTCACCTTGGGCGGCGGCCACCCCGGTTTCGCTGGGGGTGACGCCCGCGAGCTGCGACTGCCCACCGAGCTGCTCGACGACCCGACGCTGGCCCGGCCGGGCATGGGGTTCGGCTCGTTGTTCCTGCTCCCTGGCATCGGCGAGACCCTGCGCGTCAACGGCAGGGTGGTGAAGGCGAATGATGGCGAACTGCGCATCACGGTCGAGGAATGCTATGGCCATTGCGCCAAGTCGCTGATCCGCTCGGACTTCTGGGCTGCTTCGCCTGGCGCGGCCACGCCGCGGGATGCCGCGGCCTTCCTTTCCGCCAGCCGCTTCATGGCGTTGGCGACGATCGACGCGCAGGGACGCGCCGACCTCAGCCCCAAGGGGGATCCGGCTGGCACGATGGCGAGTCTCGAGAACGGCAGCGCCTGGTTCGCCGAGCGCCCGGGAAACCGCCGTGTGGACAGCTTCCGTAACATCATCGCCCAGCCGCACATCGCCGCCGCGCTCCTGATTCCCGGTTCGACGCACGTCGCTCATCTATCGGGGGTCGCGCGGATCACGACCGATGAGGCGGTGCGCGCGCGATTCGTCGTTCAGGGCAAGACGCCGACGCTGGTCACCGGAATCAATGACCCGACCATCGACCTGCGCGAGAGCCCCACGCTCGTCCGCGCCAATCTCTGGCCGGTCAAAGCGCGTACCGAGGACGTCGACCCGGCAAAGGTGTTCGTCGCGCACATCAAGCTGAATGGTGATAAGGGCCTCGGGGCCAGGCTGGCGGGCGCGGTCCTGTCCGTTCCCGGCGTCACCGGCCTTCTGCAGAAGGGCTTGGACAAGGACTACAAGACCAACCTCTACTGACGCGAGATGTGGCCACTCCTCGCCCTTGACAGGGGCCCCGCGAGCGTGGAATGTCTCCGTGGTTCTTGACTTTGATTTTCAAAATCAACATCTCCGAAAAAGAGAGTCCCGTGCGCTCTTGGGATGCAGTGGGGTTGTCATGAGGAATCCAGCCTTCTCGTTGTTGCTCATGAGTTCCGTCCTCGCGAGCTCCCTCGTTCACGCGGAGCAGTTCAAGGGCGTCGACGGACAGACCGTGGAGCTGGGCCCGCCGAAGCGGGTGGTCGCGGTCAACTCCTCGCTGGTGGAGATCCTGTTCGGCTTGGGCAAGGGGGACACCATCGTCGGAACCGACGTGGGGGGCACCTATCCTCCCGAGCAGGAGAAGATCGCCAAGGTCGGCCACCCCTACCATCCCAGCGTCGAGGGCATCGTCAGCCTGAAGCCGGACCTCGTTCTCGCGACGGAGGAGAACCTGACGCCCGCCACCGCCGCGCAGCTCCGGAGCGCCAGGATTCCCGTGTTGATCCTCGAGAACTCCGCCAAGGATGGGATCGACGGCTTGAAGAGGCGCATCGATGTCGTCGCGCGGCTCTTCAACGTCCAGGAGGCGGGGAAGCGGATGACCCAGGAGCTCGACAAGCAGTGCGCGGAGCTGGGGAAGAAGAGCTCCGCGGTGAAGAAGAAGCCCCGGATCCTCTTCCTCTACGCTCATGGTCCCGGAGAAGCCTTCGTCTACGGAAAAGACACGGGCGTCCACGTGCTCATCGAGCTGGCGGGAGGTCAGAACGCCGCGGACTTCACCACGGGAACCAAGGTGCTGACGGCGGAGGGGATGGTGCTCGCGTCCCCCGATGCGATCATCATGTTGAACCGGGGCCTCGAAGCGGTGGGCGGAATCGACGGCGCCCTGAAGCTCCCGGGCGTGGCCCTGACTCCAGCGGGCCGGAACAAGAAGATCCTGGCCGTGGACAACAGCATCCGCTGGGTCGGCCCCCGCTTCCCCCAATTCGCTGACGCGATCTTCACGGCAATCCATGCGAAGCCTCAGCAGTGAGAGCATCTCGCGGTCGGGCGAGCACGTTTCGACGGCTCTCGGCAAGAGGACGAAGGGTCTGCTCGTCCTCGTCCCGCTCCTGGTGCTCTGCGTCGTGACCTCCCTGGGGGTCGGGGCCGTCTCCATCACCCCCGCCCAGGTGGTCTCCATCCTTCTCGAGCAGGTCGGTCTGCCTCCGTTCACCACGTTCACGGAGCAGCAGGCGGCGGTCCTCTACGCCATCCGCCTGCCGCGCGTCCTCCTGGGCGTCCTGGTCGGGGCCGCGCTCTCCGTGGCGGGTGTGGCCCTCCAGGGACTGTTCCGCAATCCGCTCGCCGATCCCGGTCTCCTCGGGGTGTCGGGTGGAGCCTCGTTCGCCGTGGCCGCCGTCACGGTGCTCAAGCTCCAGCTCCTCGGCTTCTACACCCTTCCGGTGGCGGCGTTCGTCGGGAGCTTCGTGGCCATCCTCCTCATCGCTTCACTGGCCCAGGAGAACGGCAAGACCAACGTCGCGATGATGCTTCTGTGCGGGGTCGCCATCAACGCGCTCTGCGTGTCCGGAACGGGCCTCTTCACCTATCTCTCGACCGACGATCAGCTGCGGACCCTGACCTTCTGGCAGCTCGGCTCGCTCGCGGGAGCGACGTGGACCCTGGTCTCCACCATCACGCCCCTGGTGCTGCTCTGCGCCGTGGGCATGCTGTTTCTCGCGAACCCACTCAATGCCCTCCTCCTGGGCGAGGCGAACGCGCATCACCTGGGCATCTCCGTGGAGCGCACCAAGTGGAAGATCGTGGCGCTCGTGGCCCTGGGCGTGGGGGCGGGAGTCGCCGTCTCGGGGATGATCGGTTTCATCGGGCTCGTGGTTCCCCATCTCATCCGGTTGTGGCTCGGTCCCAACCACCGCGTCCTGTTGCCTCTTTCCGCGCTCCTGGGCTCGGCGCTCCTGGTCCTCGCGGATCTGGTCGCCCGTACCGTCGTGGTTCCTTCCGAGTTGCCCATCGGCATCGTGACATCGCTCGCCGGCTCGCCCTTCTTCCTGTACCTGCTCTTGCGGCAGCGAAGGACCCACGTCCTATGAACCCGGTCCTCGAGGTCCGCGACCTTCATTGTCAGCTCGGCCAGACGCGGCTCCTGTCCGGCATCCACCTGACCCTGGAGCCCGGCGAGCTGCTGGTGGTCATCGGACGCAATGGGGCGGGAAAGAGCACGCTCTTCAAACACCTGACGGGAGAGCTGCGCAGCCAGAGTGGCGAGGTGCTCGCCTTCGGCTCCCCCCTGGGCAGCAGCTCGCGGACGGAGCTCGCCCGGAGACGGGCCGTGTTGCCCCAGAGCACGAACCTCCAGTTCGCCTACGAGGCCCTGGAGGTCGTGATGTTGGGGAGGATCCCCCACCAGCAGCACCGTCCGGAGTCGCGGGAGGACGTGCGGATCGCTCGCGCCTGCCTGGAGCGGGTCGGGCTCAAGGGGTATGAGTCGCGCAACTACCTGACGCTCTCAGGGGGAGAGCAGCAGCGTGTCCACCTCGCGCGCGCGCTCGCCCAGATTCATGACACCGCTGGACACCGGTTGCTCCTGCTGGATGAGCCCACGAGCAGTCTGGACATCGCTCATCAGCACAAGGCCTTGCAACTGGTGAAGGAGGCGACCCGGGAAGGCGTCGCGGCGCTCCTCATCCTCCATGACCTGAACCTGGTCGCCCAATACGCGGACAAGGTCCTGGTGCTCGCCGAGCGGAAAGCCCTTGCAATCGGAGAGCCTCGCTCGGTCATGACGACAAACATCCTCAGCCGGGCTTTCGACTACCCCATGACCACGCTTCCCCATCCCTGGCTGGATTGCCCGATCATCGTTTCAGGAGAGCGTTCGTCCAATGCCCTCCTGAAACAGGGCTCATGAATTCCCGTGGCCCGCGAGGGCCACGTTGATTCATTCCTCGTCGTGATCGTGGTCCGACACGCCCCGCTTCCAATAGCCGGTGACGCTCATCCAGGCCTTGTTGATGCCACGCTCGTTGATCAGGTGCTGACGCAGCGTCCGCATGACAGTGGATTCGCCCGCGCCCCACGCGAAGTAATCCCCGGGAGGAAAAGCCAGTTCACGCACGGCCTTCTCCAGATGGTTCGTGGTGCCGGGGCGGGCGCCCTCCCTGTACAGCCAGGTCAGCTCCAGGTTGGCCTGGCTCTGGAGCGGCACCCGCGCGGAGGCGTCGGCGACTTCGACGAACACGATGGCCCGCGCGCCCGAGGGCAGTTCCTCGAGCCTGCGGGCAAGTGCCGGAAGCGAGGTCTCGTCGCCGAAGAAGAGGTACCAGTCGAAATCGTAGGTGACCACCAACGAGCCGCGTGGGCCGGCCACTCCCAGCATGTCGCCCGGCTTCGCCTGCGCGGCCCACGTGGAGCCAGGGCCCGAGCCGTGGATCACGAAATCGATGTCCAACTCCCCCGCGACGGGGTCATGGCGCCGGGGCGTGTAGTCGCGAAGCGCCGGACGCGGTTTGTCCGGTGGAAACTCCAATCCCCGGGGCCCCATCCCCGTCGGAACGACTGGCATCCTTTCTCCCGGGGCGGGGAAGAACAACCTCACATGGTCATCCGCGGCCTCGCTCCGGAAGCCATCCAGATCCTTTCCGCCGAGCGTCACGCGCACCATGTTCGGACTGAGGCGGACCGTTCGCAGGACCTCGAGGATGCGGACCCGGATGGGGAAGGGTCCCTTTCTCACTGTGCGTTCACGTGTCGTCATGTGAGCGATTCTAAAGGGTCGGCAGGAGTTTGTGCGCGAAGACACGCCTCACCTCCGCCATCTCGTTTCAGATGCAATCAGCCCACCTTAAACGCCTCGACATCGGACCCCGTCCTTGGCTCTAGACTGAGATCACCGTCTTTCCTTGTGCGTGCCCCTCGGCCACGTGACCCATTGCCGCGGCGGTCTCACGCAGTGCGTACCGCCGCTCGATCACCGGAGTCACCTTTCCGGCTTCGATCAGCGACCGGAGGAAGAGCAGATCTTCCCGCCGCGGCCTGCTCATCAGCATGGTCATCTTCTGGCTGCCGAACATTCCCGCCAGCATCACCTTGAGCATCCAGACGATGGGCCCGATCCAGTTTCCGCCCGGCGAGCCGGCGGAGGAGACGAACACGCCCGCTGGCGCGAGCACCGTCCGGCAGTCGGCGAGGGAACGATTGCCCACCAGGTCGAGCATCACGTCATAGCGCTCCGGGCCCCGCGCGAAGTCTTCGCGGGTGTAGTCGATCACCCGGTCGGCTCCGAGCGAGCGGACCTTGTCGACGTGGCGCGTGCTGCAGACCGCGGTCACCTCCGCGCCCAATGCCTTGGCGATCTGCACCGCGAAGGTGCCCACGCCTCCTGAGGCGCCGTTGATCAGGACCTTCTGTCCCGGTTTGAGCTGTCCGGCGTCGCGCAGCCCCTGTAGCGCGGTCATTCCCGAGATGGGCACCGCCGCCGCCTGCTCGAAGGTCAGGTTGGCCGGCTTGGGCACGAGCATGTCCGCGGGCGCGCACACGTATTCGGCGAAGGCGCCCCCCGGCATCTGACCGTAGACCTCGTCTCCGGGTTTGAACGCGGTGACGTTGGGGCCCACCGCCTCCACCGTCCCGGCCATGTCCTGTCCCGCGATGCGGTGCTTGGGCCGGCTCAGGCCGAACGCCAGGCGGACCAGGTACGGCGTGCCGGTGAGCAGGTGCACGTCGCCCTTGTTCACCGAAGCCGCATGCACCCGGACCCGCACCTCGCCGTCTCCCAGTGCCGGCCGCTCCACCTGCTCGAACCGGAGCACCGCGGTCGATCCGTAGGCGGGTTGGACGATCGCGTTCATGGTCTCCATCGGGTTCTCCTGACTTACGGTGTAAGTTGACTCGAACAGAAGCTAGGCTTACGGTGTAAGCCGTGTCAAGTCGACCTTCCAAATCACGTGCTCCCTTGACCCGGGAGCGGGTCTTGAGCGCGGCCATCCGCCTCGCCGACGAGGGGGGCCTCGAGGCTGTCTCGATGCGCAAGCTCGCCCAGGAGCTGGGGGTGGAGGCGATGTCGCTCTACCACCACGTCGCCAACAAGGACGACGTGCTCGACGGCATCGCCGACCTGGTGGTGGCCCAGATCGAGCTGCCCGCGATTGGCGGCGATTGGAAGACAGCGATACGAAAGCGCGCTCACTCCGCCCATGAGGTGTTGCTGCGCCACCCCTGGGCCTCGATGCTGATCGTCTCCCGCCTCAACATCGGGCCGGCGATGTTGCGCTACGTGAACGCCACCCTCGGCTGCCTGCGCGAAGCCGGCTTCTCGTATCAGCTCGCCGATCACGCCTGGAACGCGATCGACAGCCACATCTACGGCTTCACGCTCCAGGCGCTGAACTTCCCCCTCGATCGCGCGGAGTATGCGAGTGCGGCGCGGGGCTTCCTCCCCAGGCTTCCCGCCGAGCAGTATCCCTACATGCGGGAGCTCACCCAGCTGGTGGCCGACGGCGCCCACCACGGCGTGCAGCAGTTCGAGTTCGGGTTGGAGTTGATCCTCGATGGGCTGGAGAGGTTGAGGACAAAGCGGGGCGTCGCCTCGCCATGAAATGCACTGCCTTTCAGCTCAACCTCTTGCTTCACGCCGGCGAGGTCGGCCCTCAGGTCAGATCCAGGATTCGCCGGAGGCGCTGCTGTATGGAATGAAGATTGGCCGGCCAGTCGGCATCGTTCAGAAAACCGATGTAAGCCATCTCACCTTCAAGCGTCCAGCGGACGTACAACCGCATGAGCCCTCCGCGGTGAGACGTCTCGAGCTCCCGCTCCTGCTTCAGGTAGGCGGGTATGCAGCCCATGAGGAATCCGTATCCCTTGTCGAGCATCTCGTCCTGATGGAATCCGCTGTCCCGCTTTTCCTCGAGAACGTCGAGAATGAACGCCTGCCAGATGAAGTAATCGTTGGGATCGACCCAGTCATTCCCCTCCGTCTGGCCCGATTCGTAGAGACGGATGGCTTCATCCATGTCGTCGATCATCTGCTTCGCGATCACGAGCAGGTGCCGGGTGAGGGAGGCCGGTATGAGCTCTATTCCTGCCATGTGCGCAGCATAGGGCCGCCATGGAACACCGTCCATCCGCCGAGCCGACCCCGTGGGTCGTCATGGTAGTCGCAGACGCTGTTGGCGGCGCTGCTGGTTGGTGAGGAGTGCTGGCGCGGCCAACCCCTCCTATACTTCTATACTTGCCGCATGGGTTCGCCGACTTCGATTCTCGTGGATGATTCGCTCTGGCCTCTGCTGCGGGTGACGTTTCCGCGCGTGGTCACGAATGAGCAATATACGGAGTTACTGGAGCGCAGACTGTCTTATCTGCAGCGGCGGGAGCGGCACGTCAGTCTGATAGACATGCGCCAGCTCCGGTCGCTCACCTCCGAGCAGCGCGAGATGCAGGGGGCCTTCCTGCGACAGCAGGAGGACCTGATGCGTCGGTGGTCGATGGGGATCGTGACACTCATCAACTCTCCAGCCCTGGCGCTGGTGATCCGGCTCATCGTCCACCGCATCAAGCCCTCGGTCGTGCCGTACTCCGTCCTGACCTCGTGGCCGGCGGCGGTGTCGTGGGCGGCGGACCGGTTGGAGGCAGACGGGCTGAGCGAGCACGCGCGGCGGGTCCGGCAATGCCTCGGGTCGTCTTGCCACGAAGAGCTGGGCTGAGTCCCCGGCAGGGGACCGAGAGCCCTCAGAACCGCCCGGACAGCATCACGCCACCAAGGTTGCCGGACACGTTCATCGACAGGTCCGTGGCCTTCGACTCCGTCTGCTCCTGGCGCCCGTGCAGCAACAGGGGCACTCCCACGCCGAAGAGCGAGCCCGCCGCCGCTCCCACCAGCACGTCCGTGAGGTAGTGCCTGTCCGCGCCCATGCGCAGCAGTCCCACCGAGGCCGCCGCCGGCAGGCCCACCGCCCAGATGAGCCACCGGTTCTTGTAGCCGCGCAGCTCGGACACCGTGCCCGCCGCCGTCACCAGCGAGAAGGCCAGGCTGGTGTGCCCGCTGTAGAAGGACACGTTGTTGTCGGTGGGGTGCTCTGTGTTCCCCTTTTCCTCCTCGGGCAGCACGTGCACGAAGGGGCGCTCGCGGCGCACGGAGAACTTCACCGCCTGGTTCACCACCGCGGCCACCACCGCCGACTCCACGATGATGGTGGCGTCCTCCGCGAAGTAGCGGGGGGGGGCCCCGCTGCCTCGGCCCAGCAGGTACTGCGCTCCGAGCAACCCCACCGGCAGCACGACGAAGTCCGCCACGTCGCTCACCTTGTTCCAGCGCTCGCGGCCCGCCTCGGTCTCCGCCGCCACGCCCCGGCCCCACCGGTCCACCCCGTTGAGGGTGTCCGTGCCGTCCGCCGCGCGGTCGCACCAGCTGCACCGGGTCAGGTCGATCTGCTTCTTGAGGATGGTCTCGCTGCCGACCCACAGCGCCCCTCCGATACCGGTGATGAGCGCGTCACGCGTCCAATTGAACTCGAGCGCGTGAATCGTCGGGGCATCCGCGGCCTGCTGGGCGCCAGGCAGGGCCTCGGCCGGGACGGGGGAGGAAGCAACCAGGGAAGCAAGCGCTAGAAAACAGAGGGAAGTTGGCACGGAGGCGAGCATAAATGCGTCCCTCGCTCCGTTCTAGAATCCCCCACTCCGTATGTCCTCTCCTCGTCGTACCCTTCAGGTCTTCCCCGATGCCGGCCGCCGGCAGGCCGCCCTGCGCGCCGCGCGGGGCTCCTCCGGCATCGTCCGGGGAGACGCCTTCCTCACCTGGGACGGCTTCCTGGAGGCCCTGGGTGGAGCGCGCGAGCTGGGCCGGCGCCCGTGCTCGCCCGTCGCCGCTCGCACCGTGGTGGCCTCGCTCGCCCAGGGTCTGGGCTCCACTCCTTTTGGCGACTTCGTCCACGAGCCCGCCTTCGCCCGCGCCGCCCTGGAGGTGCTGTTGGACCTCGAGGCCGGCCGGCTCTCCCCGCGCGAGCTACAGGATGCCCTGGAGGTGCTCCCTCCCGAGCGGCGCAACCGCGTCCGGACGCTCGCCCTCCTTCACCACGCCTATGAGCAGAAGATGGCCGAGCTGGGCCTGGCGGACCGCGAGGACGTGGTGCGCGGGGCGCGCGAGGCCCTCGAGCGCAACGCCTGGCCCGCCGCCTGGGACGACGTGGGCACCCTGGTGCTGCACGGCATCTACGACGTCCGGCCCTCGAAGTTGGAGCTGCTGATGGCCCTGGCGGCGGCCTGCGACGCGCGGCGGGTGACGCTGCGCGTGGAGACTCCGGTGGGTGGCTCGCCGGTGGCGGACGCGGCCCTGGCGGCCCTCTTCCGCGCTTTCGAGAACCGGGGCGAGGCGCTCCCCCACGTCGACCTCTTCAAGGCGGACGTCACCTTCGAATCCCGCCCGATGGTGGAGCTCGGCCGCCACCTCTTCTCCCCTCGAGCGGAGAAGGACGTGCTCCGGGGCGAGGTGGAGGGCCTGCGGATGTGGAGCGCGGGGACGGCGCGGGACGAGGCTCGGCTCATCGCCCGGGACGTGCGCCGCCTGGTGTCGGAGGGCGTGTCTCCTGGCAGCATCGTCGTGGCGTGGCGCGACCTGGGGACCGAGGCCCGCTGGGTGGCGGATGCCTTCTCCGAGCTGGGCGTGCCCGTGCGCCTGCCCTGGGGCGAGCCGCTCGCGCTGGCCGGCCCCGTGCGTCTGGCGTTGGACCTGCCGCTGCTGGTGGAGGACGGTTTCCCCGCCGAGCGCGTGGCGGAGCTGGTGTCCAGCCGCTACGCGCCCATCCTCTCGCGGGGAGCCCCGGAGGCTCCGGCGACGCTCCTCACGCTCGCGGCCGTCCGGGACGACCGGCTGGGCGCGACGCGCGGGAAGGGGGCGTACGACCTGCGCCTGGAGGCCCTGGCGAAGCGGCTGGAGCCGCTGCCCAATCAGGTGCGCCCCAGGGAGCAGCGGCGCGCCCACGAGGCCCGGGTGCTGCGCGAGCGGTGCCTCTTCCTGCTGGAGTCCTGTCGCCGCATTCCGGAGCAGGGCAAGGCCTCGGAGTTGCTCGCCGCGTGGTGGCAGGTGGTGCGTCGGCTGGGGCTGTTGGACTCGGAGGGCGCGCTGGACGCCCCCGCGGACGAGGGACTGGGAGCGCTCGCGCTGGACGCGAGGGCCCGGGACGACGCGGCGCGGTTGGCGCTGGTGGCGCGGGTGCGAGAGCTGGAGCGGACGCTCGCGGCGGTGGGCGGTGGCCCCCGGCTGCGGCGGCGCACCTTCGGCCGCTGGTTGCAGGACATGATGCGCGACGTGCACCTGCCCGCGCGCGGGCCCTCGACGGCCGCCGTGGAGGTGCTGGACGTGCGCGAGTTGGAGGGGCGCTCCTTCGGTCACGTCTTCCTCGGGGGCATGGCCGAGGGCCGCTTCCCCGGGAGCGAGCCGCCCAACCCGCTGCTGGGCGACGCCGAGCGCATCGCCCTCAACAAGCACCTGGGCCGGGACGTCTTCCGCCTCACGGGCGGCGAGTTCGAGGACCGCGCGCCCTGGCGCCTCACCGAGGACCGGCTCCTGTTCGCCAGCGTGCTGGCCGCCGCCGAGGAGACGGTGAGCCTGTCCTTCTCCGTGGAGGGCCCGGGTGGTCAGGAGCAGGCGCCCTCGGCCTTCCTCGAGGAGGTGCGGCGGCTGACGGGGACGACGTGGGAGGCGCGCTCGCTGCCGGCCATCGTGCCGCTCGACGAGGTGCTCACGGAGGCGGAGCTGCGTCAGCGGGTGGTGCTGGAGTCGCTCGCGCTCGAGAAGCTGCGTGTCTCCGCGCCGGACCCCGCCCGGAACGTGCTCAGGAGCCGCTTCACGGACGCGCCATGGCTCGCCTCGTCGAAGGAGATGGTGCAGGTGGAGATCGAACGCCTGCACTTCTTCGGGGACTCGCGCAAGGGCGCCGGCCGGTACACCGGCGCGGTGGATGACCCGGCCCTGGGCGAGGCGGTCCGGGAGGCGTTCCGCTTCGGTGCCGAGCGCCCGCTGTCCGCCTCGGCGCTCGCGCGCTTCGGCAATTGCGGCTTCCAGGGGTTCCTGTCCTACGGGCTGAAGGTGCCCGAGCCGGAGCAGCCGGGCGAGGAGTTCGACCGCCGGGGGCAGGGTGTCTTCTGGCACCGCGTGCTGGAGGAGTTCTTCAAGCGGCTCAAGGAGCGCAAGCTGTTGGGCCGGGGCCTCGACGAGATACCGGAGGCGCTGTTGGACACGGTGCTCGACGAGGTGCGGGCGCACTTCGAGGAGCGGCACTACGTGGGGCACCCCGCGCTGTGGCGCCTGGCGCGCGAGCGGGCGAAGAACATGGTGCGCCGCATCCTCATGGACGAACGGCGGGGCCTGCCCTTCGAGCGCTTCGAGCCGAAGGAGTTCGAGCTGCGCTTCGGGCCTCGTAACCCGGCCGAGGGGTGGAACGAAGTGACGCTCCAGGTGGACGAGGACGTCATCCACTTCGAGGGCACCATCGACCGGTTGGACATGGCGGGCGGCGAGGTGGGCGTCATCGACTACAAGTCCGGCAGGCTCTCCAGGTCGGAGCTGAAGAAGAAGCTGCTCGACTCGGACTTCCAGCTCCCGCTGTACCTGTACGCGGCGCGGGCGAGCGGCCACCTCCAGACGCGCCAGGCGGCATGGTTCTCACTGAGGACGGGCGAGGTCATCCACCTGTCGGAGGTGCTGGAGAAGGACGCGGTGGAGATGGACGAGCTGTTGTCCACCGAGCCCAAGGTGCGAGAGCGGCTGGCGGCGGAGGCGAAGCCCAACCTGGCCAACGCCGTGGAGGCCTTGATTCGCACCGTGAGGGCGGGACAGTTCGCCATGAGACCGAAGGACTGCGGCAGCTGTGGCTACCGCCCCGTGTGCCGCATCACCGAGCGGCGGCTCGTGGAGGAGGAGGGCTCGTATGAGTGAGACCTCGCTCCTGGCGCTGGAGAAGAACCTCGCCCTGATGGCGGGTGCCGGCGCGGGCAAGACGTACAGCCTGGTGACGATGACGCTGCACCTGATGGCCGGTGCGCGCGAGGGCCTGAAGCCCCTGCGTCCCTCGCGGCTGTGCATGGTGACGTTCACCGACAAGGCCGCCGCGGAGATGCGCGCGCGCGTCCGGACCCGTCTGGATGCGCTCGTCCAGGCCGAGCCGAAGGCGCTGCTGGAGCCGGAGCTGCGGGCCTCGCTCGAGCGGCTGGACAAGCCCTTTCCCACCCGGGACGCATGGCGGGCCCTGCGCGAGGAGTTGAGTTCTGCCTCGGTGGGCACCTTCCACTCGCTGTGCGGCCAGTTGCTGCGCCGCGCGCCCCCGGGCTCGGGTGTTGACCCGTCCTACGAGGTGCTCGACGACCTGGAGGCCCGATCGCTCGTGCTGGACGTGTGCGAGCGCGTGGTGCTGGAAGCGCTGGAGTCTGGTGACGCCGGGGTACGAGAGCTGTGCCAGGAGCTGACCTTCTCCGGCTCCGACTTCACCGAGGGCCTGGTGTCCTCGCTGGCCGCCACCTACGGCAAGCTGCGCGAGGAGGGCCTGCGCGCCGCGGACGTCCGCATCTCCGACGTGGACGAGGCCCGGGCCACGTTCGAGAAGCTCGTCGAGCGGTGCCGTCACCTGTGCTCCACCGTGCGGGAACTCGACGTCAAGGGCGAGTGGAGTGAGCTCCGAGTGCAGCTCGAGGCCGCGCTGGATGGCCTCACGCCGGAGAACTGTTTCGAGCACGAGCGGTTGCCCTCGCTCAAGGCGGCCTTCCTCGAGGACGGCCGCGATGTGCGCCGGCTGAAGAAGGAGCCGGGCAACTCGATGAAGGAGCTGTACTGGGCCTTCTTCGGGAAGAGCGACGGCTCGGTGATGCGCCTGGAGGACACGTATGCCGGGTGGCGCACGGCGCCCTTCGAGGCCTCCTTCCGTTCGCTGCTCACGCAGGTGGCGGCGCGCCACGAGGAGGAACTCTCCCGGCGCAACGCACTGGACTTCACCGCGCTGCTGGTGAAGACGCGGGATCTGCTGAGAGATCTCCCGGACTTCCGCCGCCAGACGCAGGAGCGCCTGGGTGCGCTGCTGGTGGACGAGTTCCAGGACACCAACCGGTTGCAGTTGGAGCTGGTGCTGCTGCTGGCCGAGAAGCGCGACGGTGGCCCCCGCCCGCTGCCTCCGGACGCGGATCTGGTGGCCGCGCTCCCGTTGGAGCCCGCCTTCCTGTGCGCGGTGGGAGACCGCAAGCAGTCCATCTACGAGTTCCGCGGCGCCGACGTGTCCGTCTTCCAGGTGCTGGCGAAGAAGATCGAGGACGAGGGCGGAGCGCGCGGCTTCCTCCAGCACAACCGGCGCTCGGTGAAGCCGCTGCTCGACTTCTTCAACGAGGCCTTCTCGGGCGTGTTGGTGGCGGGGGAGGGTGGAGCGCGCCCCTACGAGGTGGTGTACGTCCCGAAGGAGGACGACCTCGCGGCGGTGCGCGAGACGCCCGTGCCGGACGCGGTGGTGGAGCGGCTCCAGCTGGACGACGAGCTGTCCACGGGCGAGCTGCGCCTGGCGGATGCGGACGCGGTGGCGAAGCGGCTGAAGGTGATGCTGGCCCCGGACGCGGAGCCCTGCGTGGCGCGCGAGGACGGCGAGGGTCTGCGTCCGGCGCGTGGCGGCGACGTGGCCATGCTCTTCCGGACCTTCTCGCACCTGGAGGTGTACCGGCAGGCGCTCATCCGCCACGGGATTCCCCACCGGGTGTTGCGCGGGCGCGGCTTCTATGGAGCGCAGGAGGTGCTGGACCTGGCCTCGCTGCTGTCGCTGCTGGCGGACTCCGAGGACGCGCTCGCCTTCGCGGCGGTGCTTCGCTCGCCGCTGGTGGGCCTGTCGGATGCCTCGCTCTTCCGGCTCGCCGGGCCCGAGGGCCTGTCGCTGCCCGTCGTGGAGCGCCTGGGGTCCTCCGCATTGGAGGCGCTGCCCGAGGGCGAGCGCGTCCGCCTGGAGCGTTTCCTCTCGGCACTGCCGGAGCTGCGGCGCGAGCGGGACCGGCTCGGGGTGCGTGCCCTGCTGCGGGCCGCGATGGACGTGACGGGTTACCGGGAGGCGCTCGCGGGTACTCCGTACGCGGAGCAGGCGAGCGCCAACGTGGAAAAGCTGCTCGCGCTGGCGGGCCGGCGTGACGAGCGCGGCACGGGTGGCTGCGTGACCTTCGCCCGCGAGCTGCAACGGCTGGCCAACGAGGAGCCCACCGAGTCCCAGGCGGACCTGCTGGAGGCGGGAGATCCTCGCGCGGTGCAGCTCCTCACCATCCACCGCGCCAAGGGCCTGGAGTGGCCGGTGGTGGTGGCGCCTTCGCTCGGCAGCCTGCGGCGCTTCTCCAGCGGGCGGGCCCTCTTCGAGCGGGGCCATGGCCTGTGCCTGCGGCCGTGGTTGCCGGACAGCCTCGACAAGTACCGCTCTCCCCGTTTCGACCAGGTGAAGGACGAGCTGAAGCGGCGCGAGACGGCCGAGTACCGGCGCCTGCTGTACGTCGCGCTCACCCGCGCGAGGGACAGGCTCATCCTCTCCGGCGGCGAGGAGCGTGGCGCGTCCGACTCGTGGTGGTGCCTGCTCGACGAGCAAGTGAAGGACAACACGCGGCTGCGCGGGCTCGTCGAGGATGTGGACGTGGAGACGCTGCCCCCTCCCGCGGAAGCCCTCGAGCCGGAGGACGTGGACCCGTCGGAGCAGGAGGCCCGTGTCGAGGCGGCGGTGCGGCGGGTCTACGAGGGCATGGCCGCCATCACGCCCGAGGTGGCGGTGGTGGAGCCCGAGGCCGTGCAGGACTTCCTCACCTGCCCGCGCCGCTACCACTACGTGCACCGGCTCGGGTTGCGCGCGGAGGGAGCGACCTGGGAGACGCCTCGCGAGTCCCCGGCGTACCTCGAGCTGGATGCCTGGGGCGGAGCCGCTCCGAGTCCCTCGGGTCGGGTGCTGACCCTCCTGCGAGGGGTGGACTTCCGCCTCGCCAGGACGGAGGCCTCCGAGCGGCGCGCCCGCCTGGAGGCGCTCGTGCGCGAGGTGGGCTGGGACATGGGCGAGGACGGAGTGGAGGAGGCGCTCGCCACCGTGGAGCGCTTCCTGGGCACCGCCTTCGCCCGCCGGCTGGCGGAAGCCCCCTCGGCGGACGTGCACCGCGCGCTGCCCTTCGTGCTGCCGTTGACGGGCGACGGGTCGGCCGCCCTCGAGGGCCAGGTGGACCTCCTCTGGGAGACGCCCTCGGGCGAGGCCCGGGTGGTGGCCTTCAAGCCGGGCAAGCGCCCTCCGAGGGGCGTGGCCGCCCATGCCGAGTCCCTCTCGGCCCTGTTACTGGCCTCTCGTCGGCTGGTGCGTGAGGGAGTCCCCGTGGAGGTGGGCGTGGCCTTCCTGGGCGAGGACGTGCCAGAGCCGGAGTTCCCCTCGCTTCCCAAAGACCTGGGCGCCATCGCCGAGCGTCTCCGGGAGGCGGCTCGGGGGCTGGTGGAGGCGGATGTGGGTGGCAGGTGGCCGGGCAGGGAGCGGTCGACTTGCGAATCACTGGGGTGTGGCTTCGCGGAACACTGTCACGCGGGCCCTCGTGCGTGCTAAGGCGGGCGCCATATGCCGAACGTCGTCGTCATCGGAGCGCAGTGGGGAGATGAGGGGAAGGGCAAGGTCGTGGACCTGCTCACCGAGCACGCCCAGGTGGTCGTGCGCTTCCAGGGAGGCAACAACGCGGGCCACACCCTCGTGGTGGGCGGCCAGAAGACGGTGTTGCACCTCATCCCCTCGGGCATCCTCCACGCGGGGAAGACCTGTGTCATTGGCAACGGGGTGGTGTTGGACCCCGCGGTGCTGGTGAAGGAGATCGACGCCCTCAAGGAGCGCGGCTTCTTGAAGGATGACTCGCATTTCCTCATCTCGGACAACGCGCACGTCATCTTCCCGTGGCACAAGCTGCTGGACTCGTACCGGGAGAAGGCCCGGGGCGTGAGCGCCATCGGCACCACGGGGCGGGGCATTGGTCCGGCCTACGAGGACAAGGTGGCCCGTCGGGGCATCCGCGTGCGCGACCTGCTCAACGCCGAGCGGCTGCGCAAGCGCATCGAGGAGCGGCTCCCGGGCGTGCGCGACGAGCTGCGCGAGCTGTGCCGCGCCGCGAACGAGCAGGTCCCCGAGCTGGACGTGCAGAAGTTCCACGAGGAGTTCTCCGCGCTGGGCGAGCGGCTGCGCCCCCACGTGACGGACGTGTCGCTCTACCTCTCGAGCCAGGTGCAGCGCGGGGCGCGCATCCTCTTCGAGGGCGCCCAGGGCACGCTGCTGGACGTGGACCACGGCACCTATCCGTTCGTCACCAGCTCCAACTGCGTGGCGGGCAACGCGGCGGTGGGCTCGGGCCTGGGCCCCACGGCCATCGACAAGGTGATGGGCATCAGCAAGGCCTACACCACGCGCGTGGGCGGCGGTCCGTTCCCCACGGAGCTGACGGACGAGACGGGCGACCGGCTGCGCAAGGTGGGTGACGAGTTCGGTGCAACCACGGGCCGTCCGCGCCGCTGCGGCTGGCTGGATGGCGTGGTGCTGCGCTACGCGGTGCGCGTCAACGGCCTGTGGGGCCTGGCGCTCACGAAGCTGGACGTGCTCTCCGGCCTCAAGACGCTGCAGATCTGCAACGCCTACGAGCTGGACGGCAAGCGCATCACCGAGCTGCCCGGGGACTACGAGGATCTGGCGCGCGTCAAGCCCATCTACGAGACGCTGCAGGGCTGGGACGACAAGCTCGCCGGGGTGCGCACCTTCGACGAGCTGCCGGAGAACGCCAAGCGCTACGTGCGCCGGGTGGAGGAGATCTGCGGCGTGCCCGTGGTCTGCATCTCCGTGGGCGCGGACCGCGGCGAGACGGTGCTCCTGCAGAACCCCTTCCGGAGCTGACGGGCTCGGAGCCGAGAAGCTCCGGACAATCGGAGTTCCCTGGAAGTCGACTCCTGGACTCCCCTGCCTGCCCGGCGGGGGAGTGGGTGGCGCACGTCAGACCGGAGTCTTAGTTTTTCCGGCATGGACAGGCGCGATGCGAAGGCAGGCAAGCAGGTGTTCCGTCCACACGCTGTGCTCGCGGCCGTCATGGGCGCCGCGACACTGCTCTGGTTGGGCGTGCTGGTGTACTTGCTCCGCTTCGACGGAGTCCCGGTTCAGACGTTCCTCTCGGCGCTCTTCTTCGTCCTCTTCTTCGGGGTGTCCGTGACGTACTACGGGCGCACCCGCATCGTGGTGGACTCGGGCGGCATGACGTACCGGGGCCTGGTGCGCACGCGGCGCTTCAGCTTCGCGGACATCCGCAAGGTGGATGTGATGCCCGGCCCGGTGACGGTGTACCCCGTGCGTGGTAGCCGGGGCTTCGTGCACTTCACCAGCCTCTTCGCGCATCACCGCCACCTGGCGCGGCTGCTCATCGAGCGCTCGGGTCTCTCTCCGATGCGCGCCTGAGGCTCAGGCCACCAGGGCGTAGGTGGCGAGCATCCCCACCAGGGCCAGCGTCGCCCCGAGCCCGATGAGCCACCACTCCCCCCGCGGCCGCGAGCCCTCCGGTGTCTCTTCACTGGAGGCCACCGTGGGGGAGTCGTCCGAGGCGGGGGCTGTCTCCTGCTCGGCGGGGGGCTCCTCCTCCTGGGGCGGAGGGGGCTCGGCCATGGGCGCCTGGAAGCGCAGCAGCGTCCGGCCCAGCTCGATGACGTCGCCCTCCTTCAACGTGGAGGCCGTCTCCACCCGCTGGCCGTTGAGGTAGAGGCCGTTGGGGCTGTCCAGGTCCTCCAGGAGGAAGGCCCCCTCCTGGTGACGGATGCGCGCGTGGCGGCGGGACACGGCGATGTCCCGCAGGCGCACCGAAGCCTCCTTGCCCCGGCCGATGTCGGTGCTCGCCTCGGCGAGGGCGAAGGTGCGGCCCACGTCCGCTCCCATGAGGCAGGTGAGGGCGGCGGCCCGCGAGGGGGGCGGTTCCTCCAGGTCCGTGAGGAGGTGTTTGAGCACGGCCATGGTGCCCACCTGCCGCTCGGTGTCTCCGGCGGGCGCCAACACCTTCAGGCTCATCCTCTCGGGTAGCCCCACCACCTCTCCCGGCAGCACCAGGCGCGGGACCCCCGGCGGCACCATCACCCCGGCCACGGTGAAGGCGCGGGTGGCCTCGACCATCAGGCGGTCGGCCTCGATGCGCAGCGTCAGCAGGCGGTCCGGGAGCCCCTCGAGCCGGACGTGGTCCTCGGCGCCTCCGCCCAGCAGGTGGATGCCCTCGGGCAGCTCGAAGGGGGTGGCGGTATTCAGGTGCTCGAATTCGAAGTGCATGGCTCCGGGCGGAGCAGCAATCCGGGTGCCGCTCCGGGCGGACCGGATTGCGGGGAGTTGCCGCCTCCTGGCCGTCTCGTCTCCGGCTGCCCATCCAAGTACGCGGACGGGCTCCGGGTCCCTTCTCCGAGACATCCTCCAGAGGGAGCCCTAGGATTCCCGGCCTCGATGCGTCCCCCCTTCCGCCTCCTGACGTTGTTGTCGCTCACGCTGCTCGCCACCGGTTGCCGCGACGAGCAGGCCGGACCGAAGCCCCGCGCCAAGGCCCTGCCACCCCCCGCCCAGGCCCGCGTGCTGGACGCCGCGCCGGCGGACCTCACCTGGCGCAGCGGGGTCACGTTCGCGGGGGGCGCGGTGCGCTACCTCGGCACGCGCGTCTCCCCTCCGGTGGCGGTGCCCGGTCAGCCGGTGCAGCTCTCGCACTACTTCGAGGCCCTGCGCCCCATGCCCCAGGGCTGGGAGTTCTTCGTGCACGTGGTGGATCCCTCCACCGGGCAGATGATGGTCAACGCGGACCACGGTTTCGCGGGAGGCGCGGCGCCGCTGGGCTCCTGGCCCGTGGGCAAGGTGGTGGAGGACGTCCACACGGTGCCCATGCCTCCGTCACCCAGCCGGGTGGTGCTCGGCTTCTGGCAGGGGGACGCCCGTCTCCCGGTGGATGACCCGAGCGCCCACATGGGTGACAACCGCCTCTTCGGCCCGCAGCTGGGTGGGGCCGCCCCCTTGCTGCCCGAGTACAGCGTGCGCCGTGCGGCGAAGGCCCCGGCCATCGACGGGGTGCTCGATGACGCGGTGTGGAAGGACGCCACCCCGGTGGTGCTCCGCGGCAGCTTCGATGGCCGCCCGGCCTCGCTGCGCACCGAGGCGCGTCTGGCCTACGACGACCAGCACCTCTACGTTGCCTTCGACGTGGAGGACCCGGACGTCTGGGGCACGTTGCGCAAGCGCGACGAGCCCATCTACGAGCAGGAGGTGGTGGAGATCTTCCTCGACGCCAACGCGGACGGGCGCACCTACAACGAGATGCAGGTGTCTCCGCACAACGTCACGTTCGACGCCTACTTCCCCGCGCGTCGGCAGGGAATGGATCTGGCCTGGGACTCGGGGATGACGACGGCGGTGAAGGTGCGCGGCACGTTGGACGAGCCGTCGGACCGCGACGAGGGCTGGCGGGTGGAGATGCGCATCCCCTTCGCCCGGCTGGCCGAGGTGCCGCGCCTGCCCCCGGGCAAGGGAGACCGCTGGCGCTTCAACCTCTACCGGTTGGAGCACGTGGAGCGGCGGCAGGTGGAAGGCCAGGCCTTCTCCCCCCTCTTCGTGGGGGACTTCCACGCGCTGCCACGCTTCGGGTGGCTCGTCTTCGAGTAGCCGCTACGAGTGCGGGGAGATCTCCCAGTGGGCGTCCGCGATGGAGCGCTCGGTGGGGTCCCCCAGGAAGCGCAGGAAGCCGCGCAGCTCGAGGGTGTCGATGAGCTCCTCGGCTTCGTATTCGGAGAAGCCCTTCATGTCGACGAGCATGTCGCGCATGAGCGACTTGCCGCGCAGGTAGCCCACGGGCTCGCCCGGGGCCAGCTTTTGCTTCAGTTCGGCGGTGAGCTGACGCAGATCAAGGTCGTCGGAAATCATCGCCTCAAGGTTGGGGATGCGAGGCCACCGGGGCAACCTGGGGCTCCGGAGCTGGGCCATCGGGCGGCAGGAAGGCACTCAGGCGGACGTCTTTCCCATCGCTCTCCAGGGTGATGGCACCGTGCACATCCGTACGGAGGCACTCGGTGCCCAGGGTGCGGTAGCGCTCCTCCACCTCCGGATGGGGAAAGCCGAAGCGGTTGCGGCGGCCCACGCAGAAGACGACATACCGGGGGCGGACCCGCTCGAGGAGCTCCTCCGTGGACGAGGTGCGCGAGCCATGGTGGGCGGCCTTCAACACCGTCACCCGTCCGAGCTTCCCGGTCGCGAGGAGCGCGGCCTCGCCCTCTTCCTCCACGTCGCCGGGGAGCAGCACGGTGACGTCTCCATGGCGCACGAGCAGCACCACGCTCTTGTCGTTCGCGCCCTCCATCAACTCACGGTCCTCGGGCGGGCCGAGCACCTCCAGGGTGGCCTCTCCCAGTGGGAAGGCGGGGTGCCCGAGCTGTACCTCCTCCACCCGGGCCCCCATGGCCGCGGCGATGAGCTGCTTCGACAGGGGCCCGTCCGCGCTGCCGGCGGAGAGCCAGAGGCGCTCGGTGCGCACCTGCGCCAGCGTGGAGATGAGCCCGAGCGCATGGTCCGGGTGGGGGTGGGAGAGGACGGTGAGGTCCAACCTGTCGATGCGCGAGGCCTTCAGGAAGGGGACGATGACCCGCTGCCCCGGATCCGCGCCGCCGGGCACGCCGCCTCCGTCGAGGAGCACGTGGTGCCCGCGAGAGCTGAGCACCATCGAGTCTCCCTGACCCACGGAGAGGAAGGTGATGCGCAGACCGGGCTCGGGCGCGAGGCGGGGCAGGAGGACGACGAGCACCACCCCCAGCGGGGTGAGGAGCCCACCCAGACGCCAGCGCCGCTCACCGAGTGCCCAGCACGCGAGCCCCGCGGCGTAGAGCAGGGAGGCCGTGACGCCGAAGGAGGGCAGCTCCATCGTGGCCAGCGGCACGTGCGCGAAGAAGCGGGTGAGCCAGAGCAGCAGCTCCGAGACCCAGGCCCCGCCCCACAGCAGCGGAGTGGCCAGCACGGGCGCCACCACGTACAGGGCCGCGCCGCCCGCCGCGAAGCCGGTGAGCAGGCCGCACAGGGGCATGCAGACGATGTTGGAGACGAGGCCGGCGAGGCTCGCGCGGCCGAAGGTGCCCGCCACCAGGGGCATGCTGGCCACCGTCACCGCGGCGCTCGCGCAGAACGTCTCCAGCACCGTCTCCCGGGTGCTCGCGAGCAGGCGCTTCACCCGGTGGGACTCCTTCGGGTCCGGAGGAGGGAGGGGGATGGCCTCGCGCAGGGCGGGGGTGAGCAGCAGCAGGCTGAAGACGGCGAGGAAGGAGAGCTGCAGCGACAGATCGACGACGCTGGAGGGCGCCCAGGCGACGAGCACCGCGGCGGCGGTGGCCAGGCTGTTGAGCCCATCGGCCCGCCGCCAGAGCGCGAGCCCCAACAGCACCACGCTGGCCATCACCGCCGAGCGCACCGCGGGAGGCTGGTTGCCGGTGAAGACGACGTAGGCCCAGACGAAGGGCACGGAGGCGGGGGCCGCCAGCCGGCGGGCATCCACCCGGCGCAGGCTCCGCAGCCGCGCCCCGGCCCGGACGAACACCTGGCGCAGCAGGGCCAGCGTCATGAGCGCGAGCGCCGCCACGTGCAGTCCACTCACGCTGAGTACGTGTGCGAGCCCACTCCGAGAGAAATCCTCCTCCAGGGAGTCATCGAGCGCGGCGCGCTGTCCGGCGGCCAGGGTGAGGAAGAGGGCCGCGGCGTCGGGCGAGGGGGCCACGGCGCGCACCGCCTGGGAGAGCCCTTCCTGCGTGCGCACCAGGTACTGGCGCCAGCCGGAAGGCGGGGACAGCACGAGCAGCCGCGAGCCCTGGATGCTGCCGGAGAAGGCGAGTCCCTGTCGCCACCGTGTCGCGGATAAATCCTTTTCTCCGGGGTTCGACGCGGGCTCGAGCGGCTTGAGTTTCGCCTCGGCGCGCAGGCGCTGTCCGGGCAGGAGCGGGGGTGGCTCGCCATGGACGTAGAGGCTCGCGTGGAAGCGCGCGGGGCTTCCGGCGCCCTGTCCCACGCGAGCCACCGCGACGAGGAGTCGAGTGGAGTCCTCGAAGCGGTCCACGCGCTCCACCTCGCCCTCGAGCACCGTGGTGCCTCCTGCCGCGAGGGCATGAGGCACATCGGCACCGGCCTCCAGGGTGGCCAGGCCCGCGCCGGTGAACCCCAGACACAGGAGCACGCCCAGATGAGCACCGGGCAAGCGAGCGAGCCACAGGGAGAGAATCCCCAGGGCCGAAGCAACCATTAGTTGGAATAATCCACCAATGACCTGCGTTCTCAGTCCCAGACCCGCGCCGAGCATGAGGCTCACAGCGGGAAAGAAAAGAGGACGCGCGGTCAGATCGCGCCACGAGTACCGGCCCACCATCCACCCCCACCACCCACCCGATCCGTCCCGTCGTGGTGCACCGCCCTACCGAGCGAGCGCATACACGCAAAGGTGCCCAGGCTAGTCGGGAAATTCCGGGCGGGTCAAGGCTTCAATGTTGCTGGATGGGGTCGATTGTGGTACTCGTGCTCTGCTTTCTGAGGCCGGGTGTCAAGCCAAGCCATCGTAAGGAGGCGGTAACGAGTGCAGACGAGCTTCAAGACCGGCGATAAGGCGGTTTACCCGGGGCAGGGTGTCGGCGAGGTGATGGGTATCGAGCACACCGAAGTAGCCGGGCAGCGCCAATCCTTCTATGTGCTGCGCATCCTGGAGAATGGGATGCGGATCATGATCCCGATCAACAAGGTGGGATCGGTCGGCCTCCGGGAGATCATCAGCGAGGAGGATGTCAAGCAAGTCTACTCCATCCTGAAGGAGAAGGACATCTCGGTCGACTCCACGACGTGGAACCGTCGCTACCGGGAGTACATGGAGAAGATCAAGACGGGCTCGGTGTTCGAGATCGCCGAGGTGCTTCGCGACCTGTACCTCCTCAAGGGAGACAAGGACCTGTCGTTCGGTGAGCGCAAGATGCTGGACACGGCGCGCTCGCTGCTCATCAAGGAACTGTCGCTGGCCAAGGACTGCTCCGAGGAAGAGATCGAGTCGGATCTGAAGAAGATCTTCAACATCGCCTAGTCGTCACGAGGCGGAGTTAAAAAACCCCGGTTCCCCGAAGGTGGGGACCGGGGTTTTTTCATGTCGAACGAGTCGGAGCTGCGGGAAGAGCGGGACCAGCGCATCGCGGAGCTGGAGGCGAGGATCCGCCGGCGTGGGGTGGGGGTGAGGGCGCCGGTGGCGGTGTTCGCGATGGTGGTGGGGAGCGTGCTGCTGGGGCTGCTGTGGAAGGACCTGACGTACTTCTTCTCACCGAGCACGCCGCTGACGCTGGGAGCGGAGGGGGCGTACCGGTACGAGGTGCTGGAGTCCAACCGCTACGTGCAGGTGCACGGAATCCCCACGATCCGAGGGGCCTACGGGCGAGACGGCGAAGACGTGTACGTGGTGGTGGGCCTGCGGGAGTCGCCCTTCCTGGTGCGCCGGCATGCGCTGCCGGGGGAGGAGTGGACGCCGGGGCGGGTGCCGAGACAGCCGGACCAGAGACCCTTCGGGGTGAGGGGGAGGCTGCTGTCGGAGGAGGACGCGAGACGCCACCAGGAGGGCTTCAAGCTGCTGAGGGAGTGGGGGGAGGTGCAGCCGAGGGATGGAAGACTGTGGCTGGTGGTGGAGGGTGAACGACCGCGAGGGGACAAAGGGGTGCCGTTCATCGCGCTGGTGCTGGTGACGTTCATCCTGGCGAACGCGGCGCTGTTGATCCGAGGACTCCACAAGCGCTTCAACCCCTCTCCCTCTGGGAGAGGGCCAGGGTGAGGGTCTACCGCTCGTTCCCCTGCTTGCTCTCCTGCATCTGCGCCTGAGCGAGCGCCTTGCGAATCAAGGGCGCATAGGTGCCCCAACCATTCGCGAGCTCCTGGTCGAGCTCGCGGGCGGTGGAGAAGTGCTGGAGGGCGGAAGAGGGGTCATGAGCGGCGAGCGCCGCGTTGCCGGCGATCCACTCGGCCTGGAAGCGAGAGAGGGTGGAGGCCAGGGCATCGAGGTGCGCGCGCCGGGCGAGGGAGAGGGCGGCCTCGACATTGCCGGCCTCGTAGCGGGAGCGGGCCTCGGCTTCGGCCTCGTCAGCGGAGTCCTGGGCGGACCGGGGCTCGGTGGGCGGAGGCTTGGAGACGACCTTCCCTGTCCCCGCCTTCGCTCGAGCGCCCACCTCCCGCTGCTTCGAGCCAGCGCCCTTCGAGGTCTCCGCGAGGGCCTGGGCACTGAGAGCCCGTGTCCCGGCGGCGCCCCTTACCTTCCCACCCGGGCGCTCGGGGGCAGGAGCCTGCTCGGCGACGAGGGGCTCCTCGGTGAAGGAGGACACCTCGGCCGGGGCGGCCCGCGAAGCCTCGGAAGTCCCGGCCACGGGGACCTCGGCCGGGTATCCGGGCTCCACCAGGGCCTCGGGGCCGGCGGTCTCTCCGCGGGAGCGCACGAGTCGCACCGCGGCGAGGGTGAGGAACACGGCCACGAGGGAGCCAGTGGCGGCGGCGAGCAGCACCAGGCGGCGGGAGCTCATGCCGACGCGGAGCGACGAGGTGGGCCTGTGGAGGGAGGCGCGAGGCCGCTCGGGGGTGGGGCCGGGCCCGCGCAGCCGCAGGAGCGCGTTGCCCAGGGCGATCTCATCTCCGGGGTGGAGCTCGACCTCGGCGGTGAGGCGGTCGCGGTTGACGTAGGTGCCGTTCTGGCTGCCGAGGTCCTTGAGGGAGAGGGCATCTCCCCGGCGGGTGAGCTGGGCGTGGCGGCGGCTGATGGAGGGGTGCTGGAGGCGCAGGTCGGACGTGGAGGCGCGGCCGAGCACGAGCACGCCCTGCTTGACGGGGATCAGCTGACCGGCACCGGGGCCGCGCTCGACATAGAGGAAGGCGGGGGCATGACCGGGGTCCTCGTACTCGCCGGAGTCGAAGCGGGCGGGCATCTCCCGGTCGCGGGCCTCGCGCGAGAGGCCCCCGGGGCCCCGGCGGCGGCGGCGGCGGGCGCCAGCGGGGTACTGGGGGACGCGCTGGGGGCGGGGGTCGTCGGCCTGGAGGGGGGCGACCTCGTCATCATCGAAGGGGAGCTCCACCTCCGCATCCTGGCGCGACGCCGGATCCCCAGGGGGGCCGGGCGAGCGGGGCGGGCGCTTGGGATTGGGAGGGCTCATCGGGGGGCATTCTCCCAGATTTGGCGGCAGACGGAGATAGGGTGCCGCGAGAAAGGCGGAGGAGAGTCCTTTTTCGGCTGCCTGGAGTGCTCAGGGGGAGGCAGTGTTCACTGTCCTGTCAGGCACTTGTGGTGGTGGCCGTGGGGAAGCCCTAGAGTCCGGCGTTCCACCCCGGACGGACAAACGGAGGTTCGAGAACGTGGCCGCAGCATCGATCCGCCTTTTCAACACGATGACGATGCAGAAGGAGACCCTGGAGCCGGCGGTGCCGGGCAAGCTGGGAGTCTACGTCTGCGGCCCGACGGTCTACAGCTACATCCACATCGGGAACGCGAGGACGTTTACCTCGTTCGACGTGGTGGTGCGCTACCTGCGCTATCGCGGCTTCGACGTGAAGTACGTGCGCAACTACACGGATGTAGACGACAAGATCATCAAGGCGGCTCACGAGACGGGCGAGCAGGCGGTGGAGCTGGCGGCGCGGTTCGTGGAGGTGTTCCGGGAGGACGCCCGGGCGCTGCACCTGCTGGAGCCGGACGTGTCGCCGAAGGTGAGCGACCACCTGCCGGAGATCATCGGCATCATCGAGAAGCTGGTGGAGCGGGGGGTGGCGTACGAGTCGCAGGGGGACGTGTACTTCTCGGTGAGGAAGTACCCGGAGTACGCGAAGCTGTCGAAGCGGAACGTGGACGACCTGTGCGCGGGCGAGCGGGTGCATCCGGGCGAGCAGAAGCACGAGCCGCTGGACTTCGCGCTGTGGAAGGCGGCGAAGCCGGGAGAGCCCGCGTGGGACAGCCCGTGGGGCAAGGGGCGGCCGGGCTGGCACATCGAGTGCTCGGCGATGAGCGCGAGGTACCTGGGAGAGACCTTCGACATCCACGGTGGGGCGTTGGATCTGATCTTCCCGCACCACGAGAACGAGATCGCGCAGAGCGAGGCGGCGAGCGGGAAGACGTTCGCGCGCTACTGGATGCACTGCGGCTTCCTCGACCTCGAGGGGGCGAAGATGTCCAAGTCGCTGGGGAACGTGGTGCGGCTGAGGGACGCGCTGGGGAAGGTGGATCCGGAGGCGCTGCGCTTCTTCTTCCTGTCGACGCACTACCGGCACCCGCTGGGCTTCGCGGACAAGGGGCTGGCGGACGCGGAGCAGCGCATGGAGTACTTCTACGAGACGCTGCGCAAGGTGGACGAGCGCGTGAGCGGGAAGGACTTCGGCAAGGGGGCGCTGTACGGGGAGCCGGCGCGGTTCCTGGCGGAGTTCGAGTCGCAGATGGACGACGACTTCAACACGGCGGGGGCGCTGGGGGTGCTGTCGGGGCTGTTCGCGCAGATGAACGAGCTGACGGACAAGCCGCCGGTGAAGGACAAGGCGCAGGTGGGGAGGACGCTACAGGCGCTGCGCGAGAGCGTGCGGAAGGTGTCTGGGGTGCTGGGCCTGTTCGAGGACGAACCATCGCAGTGGCTGCTCAGACGACGTGATCGCGCGGTGAAGGAGCGGGGCATCGACGTGGCGAAGGTGGAGCAACTGCTCCAAGCACGTGCGGATGCACGAAAGGCCAAGAACTTCGCGGAGGCGGACCGACTGCGCGAGGAGCTCAAGGCGCTGGGAGTCGAGAGCATGGACACGGCGGGAGGCACGGTGTGGAAGGTGTGCCCGGCGGTAGCACCCGAGCAGCCGAGCGCCTGAAAAACCCCTCGAAGAACCCCTCTCCCCCCGGGAGAGGGACGGGGTGAGGGTCGCTCGCATCCCAGGTTGAATCGGTGTCCGCCCCCTCTCCCTCTGGGAGAGGGCTGGGGTGAGGGTCTACCGTCGGACCATCCGAGCGACAAAACCCCCTGCGACACCCAACAGGTCGTGTTAGGGGCACACGAGCCATGAAGCGAACGCTGGTGCTCCTCGCAGCCCTGTTGCTCCTCCCGCTCGCCGCACAGGCGCAGCTCACCACGCCCGCGGAGAAATCCGCGTCCCGGACCATCCGGGGCGAGGATCTCCAGGCGCACGTGAGCTTCCTGGCGTCGGATCTGCTCGAGGGCCGAGGCCCCGGGACGCGCGGAGACGCGCTGGCGCAGCAGTACATCGCAACACAATTCCAGCTGTTGGGCCTGAAGCCAGCGGGGACGAACGGGAGCTACCTCCAACCGCTCGAGCTGGTGGGGATGACAGGCCACCCCAAGACGCTGAGCTTCACGAGCGGCTCAAGCCGAGCGGAGCTCCAGTACCACGACGACTTCATCGCGACCTCGGGAGCGCAGGCGGCGGAGGCGGTGCTGCGGGAGTCGGAGCTGGTCTTCGTGGGCTACGGCATCCAGGCGCCCGAGTACGAGTGGGACGACTTCAAGGGCAAGGACTTGAGGGGCAAGACGCTCGTCATCCTGAACAACGATCCGGAGGACGACCCGACACTCTTCGGGGGCAAGGCGCGGCTGAGGTATGGCCGGTGGGACTACAAATACGAGCAGGCGGCGAAGACGGGGGCGGCGGGGGCACTCATCATCCACACCACGCCGAGCGCGGGGTACTCGTGGCAGGTGGTGCAGACGTCCTGGTCGGGGGAGCAGTTCGAGTTACCAGCGCTGGGGGAAAAGCCGCGCCTGCAGGTGAAGGGGTGGATGACGGACGAGGCGACGCGGCGGGTGTTGCAGCTGGCGGGGAGGGACCTGGACGTGTTGCGCGCGGCGGCGCAGAAGCGCGACTTCCAGCCGGTGCCGCTGGGAGTGACGGTGTCCACGCGCTTCGCCAACCAGGTGCGCCGCCGGCCCACGGCGAACGTGCTGGGCCTCTTGCCGGGGAGCGATCCGAAGCTGTCGCGGGAGGTGGTGCTCTACTCGGCGCACCATGATCACCTGGGCCTGAAGGAGGACGCGAAGCCGGGCGAGGACGCCATCTACAACGGGGCGGTGGACAACGCGTCCGGCGTGGCGGCGATGCTCGAGGTGGCCAGGGCCTTCTCCCGGCTGCCGAAGGCGCCGCCGCGCTCCATCCTCTTCGCGGCGGTGGCGGCGGAGGAGCAGGGGCTGCTGGGCTCGCAGTACCTCGCCGAGCACCTGCCGGTGCCTCCGGGGCGCGTGGCGGCCAACATCAACATCGACGGGCTCAACATCCACGGGCGCACGAGGGACGTGACGGTCATCGGACTGGGCAAGTCCTCGCTGGACTCCGTCCTGGTGGCGATGGTCCGGGCGCAGGGGCGCATCGTGAAGGCGGACCAGTTGCCGGACCGGGGGTTCTTCTACCGCTCGGACCAGTTCAACTTCGCCCGGCTGGGCGTTCCCGCCGCCTACTTCAGCAGCGGCATGGACTTCATTGGCCGGCCGCCGGGGTGGGGCAAGGAGCGCCGGGAGAAGTGGGAGGCCCAGCACTACCATCAGCCCTCGGACGAGCTGACCCCGGACTGGGACTTCTCCGGCGCGGTGGAGGACGTACAGCTCTTCTTCCTGCTGGGCGCCAACGTGGCCCGGACGAGGGAGCTGCCTCGCTGGAACAAGGGGGACGAGTTCGAGGCCCCGCGTCTTCAGGCGCTCGAAGACCTGAAATCCCAGGGGGCGAGGTAGCGCTCGCTTCGTTCACCCTCTCGCGGATGGACGTTTTGCACCCGGCAACCCCCTACTCCGGGTGTTAAACCTGGGGCCATGCCTGAGTTCCAACTCGTCAGCGACTACAAGCCCCAGGGCGACCAACCGCGCGCCATCGGAGAGCTCACCGAAGCCGTGCTGCGCGGGGACCGCTACCAGACGCTGCTGGGCGTCACGGGGTCGGGCAAGACGTTCACCATGGGCAACGTCATCGCCAACGTGAAGCGGCCCACGCTGCTCATCGCGCACAACAAGACGTTGGCCGCGCAGCTCTACGGCGAATACAAGTCGCTCTTCCCGCACAACGCCGTCGAGTACTTCGTCTCCTACTTCGACTACTACCAGCCCGAGGCGTACATCCCCACGACCGACACGTTCATCGAGAAGGACTCCTCGGTGAACGATGAGATCGAACGGATGCGCCACTCGGCCACGCACTCGCTGCGCACGCGCGACGACGTGATCATCGTGGCCAGCGTGTCCTGCATCTACGGCCTCGGTACCGCGCGCTCGTACGTGGACATGGCCGTGACGGTGAATCTGGGGGCCGAGCTGGGCCGCGACAGCTTCATCCGCAAGCTGGTGGAGAGCCAGTACGACCGGAACGATCTGGACTTCCACCGCGGCACCTTCCGCGCTCGCGGCGACACCGTGGAAGTGTTCCCCGCCTACGAGGAGGAGCGCGCCGTGCGCGTCAGCTTCTTCGGCGACGAGGTGGAGAAGATCACCGAGTTCGATCCCCTGCGCGGCGTGACGCTGGGCGAGCTGGACAAGGTCGTCATCTTCCCCGCGAGCCACTACGTCACCGAGGTGGACACGCGGAAGCGTGCGCTGCAGACCATCCGCGACGAGCTGTCCGAGCGGCTCCAGCAGTTCAAGCACGAGGGCAAGCTGCTGGAGGCCCAGCGCCTGGAGCAGCGCACGATGTACGACCTCGAGATGATCGAGCAGGTGGGTTACTGCAACGGCATCGAGAACTACTCGCGGCACTTCTCGGGCCGGACGCCCGGCGAGCCGCCGCCGTGCCTGCTGGACTACTTCCCGCGCAACATGCTGGTGCTCATCGACGAGAGCCACCAGACGGTGCCGCAGATCGGCGCCATGTACCGGGGGGACCGCTCGCGCAAGGAGACGCTGGTGGGTCACGGCTTCCGCCTGCCGAGCGCCCTGGACAACCGCCCGCTCAAGTTCAACGAGTTCGAGGAGATGGTGCAGCAGGCCATCTTCGTCTCCGCCACTCCCGCCGAGTACGAGCTGCAGAAGTCCAAGGGCGTGGTGGTGGAGCAGATCATCCGCCCCACGGGCCTGACGGACCCCGAGGTGGAGGTGCGCCCGGCGCGCAACCAGGTGGATGACGTGCTGGAGGAGGTGCGCAAGCGCGTGGCGAAGAACGAGCGCGTGCTCGTCACCACCCTCACCAAGCGCATGGCGGAGGATCTCACCGAGTACCTCGCCGACGTGGGCGTGAAGGTGCGCTACCTGCACTCGGACATCGGCGCCATCGAGCGCACCGCCATCATCCGCGACCTGCGCAAGGGCGAGTTCGACGTGCTCGTGGGCATCAACCTGCTGCGCGAGGGCCTCGACATCCCCGAGGTGTCCCTGGTGGCCATCTTCGACGCGGACAAGGAGGGCTTCCTGCGCAGCCACGTGTCCCTCATCCAGACCATCGGCCGCGCCGCGCGCAACCTCAACGGCCGCGTCATCATGTACGCCGAGAGCATGACGGACTCGATGAAGCTGGCCCTCGAGGAGACCAACCGCCGCCGCGAGGTGCAGCGCGCCTACAACGAGCAGCACGGGATTACGCCCAAGGCGGTGAAGAGCCACATCCTCGACCTGGCCGAGCACCTCTACGACGCGGATCCGTCCGCGCTGCCCATGGCGGCGGACTCGGCCAACGACGTGCTGGAGCCCAAGGAGCTCAAGCGCCTCATCGGCGAGTTCACCAAGGACATGACGCACTACGCGGACCAGATGCAGTTCGAGAAGGCCGCCGAGCTGCGCGACCGCATCCTGCTGCTCAAGGACATGGAGCTGGGGCTCAAGCCCCCCAGTCGCTCGCTGCTCAAGGCCCCGCTCAAGCCCGCCGATGACAAGAAGCCCGGCACGCCCGGTTCTCGTGGCGGAGGTGGAAAGCGGGGAGGCCCGTCCCGAGGCAAGGACACCGGCGGCCCTCCTCACGGCAAGACGGGCATCGGACCGAGGAAGAGCCGCTAAACCCCTATGGACGCGAAGCTCCAGGCCAAGCTGGACGCCCTGCCCACCGAGCCCGGCGTGTACCTGATGAAGGACCGCCAGGGTGAGATCATCTACGTGGGCAAGGCGGTCAACCTGCGCAACCGCGTGCGCTCCTACTTCACCCGCACCGGGGACACGCGCGCCTTCGTGTCGCTGCTGGATCGGTTCCTCGGCGACATCGAGACGGTGCTCGTCCACAACGAGAAGGAAGCCCTCCTCCTCGAGAACGAGCTCATCAAGAAGCACAAGCCGCGCTTCAACGTCCTGCTCAAGGACGACAAGCAGTACATCTCGCTGCGGCTGGATCGCTCCCAGGACTACCCGCGGCTGGAGGTGGTGCGGAAGTACCAGAAGGACGGCGCGCGCTACTTCGGCCCGTACTCCAGCGCGAGCGCCATCCGCGAGACCCTGCGCATCATCAACCGCTTCTTCCACCTGCGCACGTGCACGGACCACGTGCTCGCCAACCGCAAGCGGCCCTGTCTGCTGCACCAGATCGGCCGCTGCCCCGCGCCCTGCGTCTACCCCGTCTCCGTGGAGGAGTACCGCAAGAGCGTGGACGAGGTGGCCCTCTTCCTGGAGGGCAAGGCCGGCGAGCTGGTGGACGGACTGCGCGCGCGCATGAAGCAGGCCTCCAGCGAGCTCAAGTTCGAGGAGGCCGCGCGCATCCGGGATCAGCTCCTCGCCATCGAGCGCAGCCTCGAGCGCCAGAAGGTGGCCACCACCGACTTCAAGGACCAGGACGTCTTCGCCGCCCACCGCGAGGGGGATCGGCTGCTCGTGTACGTCCTCTACGTTCGCCAGGGCCGGCTCAACGGCGGCATGGCCTTCCCGCTCGGCAGCCAGGAGTTCCCCGACGAGGAGCTGCTGCCGTCCTTCGTCAACCTCTATTACGACCAGGGCAACTTCGTCCCCGAGGAGGTGTTGCTCCCGCTCGACATCGAGGAGCGTGAGGGTCTGGAGGCGCTGCTCACCGAGCGCAAGGGCGACAGGGTGCGCGTGATGGTGCCCAAGCGCGGCGAGAAGCGCGACCTGGTGGAGATGGCGCAGAAGAACGCCGAGCAGGCCACGATCGAGCGCCGCCGCACCAAGGACGAGACGGAGGTGGTGCTGCGCCGGCTCCAGGAGCGGCTCCACCTGCGCAACCTGCCGCGCCGCATGGAGTGCTTCGACATCTCGCACTTCCAGGGCGCCAGCATCGTCGCCTCCCAGGTGGCCGCCACCGACGGGGAGATCGACAAGTCCCGCTACCGCCGCTACCGCATCAAGACCCTGGAGAAGCAGGACGACTTCGCCAGCATGCACGAGGTCATCACCCGCCGGCTCCAACGCGGCCAGGAGGAGGGGGACCTGCCCGACCTGCTGGTCATCGATGGAGGCAAGGGACAGCTCGCCAGCGCGCTCGCCGCCGCCAAGGACGTGGGCATCGAGGGCGTGGACATCATCTCCCTGGCCAAGAGCCGGGACCAGGAGGTGCACGACCGGGACGAGGAGAGTTCCCGCAGCCCGGAACGTGTGTTCATCCCCCACCGCAAGGATCCCATCGTCCTGCGGCAGAACTCGGCGGAGCTCTACCTGCTCGCCCGCCTGCGCGACGAGGCCCACCGCTTCGCCATCACCTTCCAGCAAAAAAGCATGCGCAAGGGCAACTTCCACTCCGTCCTGGAGGACATCCCCGGGGTGGGGGACGTGCGCAAGAAGCTGCTCCTGCGCCACTTCGGCTCGCTCAAGCGGGTGCGCGAGGCCACCATCGAGGAGCTGGCCGAGGTGCTCGGGCCCACGGTGTCCGAGCGGGTCCACGCGGCGCTCCATGGCCACCCCGAGGAGGAATCGGAGGATCCCATCCGCGAAGCGTCCCTGGCGGATGCGGGTGCCCTGGTGGACGAAAAGTCAGAAGAAGGGTCGCCACCCGGCTCGCCGTGATTAATTTCCGCTCGAAAGCGGAACGGCATAAGGCTGCTGAATCCGCGATGTTCCTGGGGTTTTTCATTGCGACTGGGCTTCACGCTGATTTATAGCGAACGGGTCCAGTCGATATGTGTTCAGAGGACGAGGGACCGACATGAGGCTCTATCCAAAGGTGATCCCGATCATCTCCCGGGAGGTCGTCCAAAGGTTGATGCAGGACGGGGATATCGAGGTGGAGCCGATGCGCGTGGCTGACGCCGAGATGGACCTGTCCGCCATCATGCGCGAGTACCTGGCCAACGAGGAGCGCGTGAACCAGGCCACGCGCGAGGCCTTGGAGCGTCGCGGTTACGACTACTCCAAGTTCAACCAGGTCAAGCGTGAGATGGCCGACGTTCGCGGCTTCAAGATGGGCGACGAGGGCATCGAATACGTCATCAACCAGATGATCGAATTCCTCCTCATCAGCCGGAACGTCGAGGAGGTCTACGCCGCCGACAACATCCTGCGGCAGAAGATCCACGTGGTGATGAAGAAGCACCTCGACGTGGACGAGGAGATCGACAAGGAGGCCCGCTCCCGCCTGAAGCACCTGCAGGAGGGCACCAGCGCCTTCGACATCGAGTACAACAAGACGGTGGAGCAGATCCGCCGCGCTCGCGGTCTCATCTAGGCACCCGTCGGGCGGAGCGGGCGCTGGCCCGCTCGGTCGCTCAGGGGCGCCAACCCCCACCCCCGCTGCCTACCCTCCCCAGAGGAGGCAGTGTCGATGGTGGGAATCCTCTCCAGTGTCATGCTCGCCGGGCTGCTCACGGCCGGCCCGGACGGCTTCAGCTTCGACGGTCCCGAGGTCACCGCTCGCTCGGTGGGGAACGTCGGTTTCTTCACACAAGGCACCGTTCCCTTCACGGACCTCTTCGAGCGGGGTACCGGCTCGGTCGAGTTGAGCGTGAGGGACCGCATTGGCGACCCCCGGGCCACCTATGGTGACTCCGGGAGCCTCGTCGCCACCTTCGTCATTGCCGGTGAGACGTACCGGGTGGAGATGGACCGGGCGGGTTTCCCGCCTGCCCAGGCCCTGTCCGGGACCGTCACGGGAACGTTGCCTCCACCTCCGGCCCAGGCCATCGGGGGTGGGGTGCTGCTGAACCAGGACGTGCACGGCATGTCGGGGCTCGGCTTCCCCAGCACGACGCAGGTGCACGCGGTGGCGGCGGTGTGGGGCGTGGGCCGCGTCTGGCGCAACGGGGCGCTGCTCTCGGACACGGCCCTCATCTACGCCTCCGCGCTGAGCCACGGGGCGCACGCGGACGACGACACCTTCCGCGTGCTGCCGGTAGCCCGGCAGGGAGACACCGAGGTGGAGGTGCTGGTCTGGAACCTGCCGCCCACCTCCGAGCCTCGTGGCTTCATCCAGCTGGGCTTCGACGACGTGGCCATTACCGTCGATGGCGCCTCGGTGCCCTCGGTCGCGGCGATGCCCGCGGCGGGCCTGTTCGCGGGGGTGCCGTCGCCGAGCACGCCAGTGCCAGGGGGGTCTTCGCCCGCGTCCGTCCCCAGCACCTCGTCGCAGCCACAGCAGCAGCAGGGTGTGGGGGGCTCCGGACTGGCGGGCACCGGACAGACGGACACGGGGGCCGTGGCGGGCACGCAGCCGGGTGTCACGCTGGGGACGGGCTTGTCGCCCCAGGCGGGGACGCAGCAGGGAACGCCGGAGACCGACATCACCCTGCCGGGAGTCGCACGGTCCCTGGATGACTCGGCCGTGGCCTTCGAGAACCCGGGCCGGGTGTCGACCTCCCGGCCGCGAGCCGACCAGCCCGATGCGCTGCCGGACGGGACGCGGCCGGAGACCATCCCTCCCTCCTTCGTGTCGCCGGACAACACGGGACGGGTGGCGATCAGCGTGGGCGCGCCCTCGACGCCCGGTGATTTCGACGCGCAGGTCCCCGGGTTGCAGCCGAACCCCCTCCCGGGCAACTTCCTCAACCCCGAGCGTCAGACGACCTCTACCCAGCTGCCCCCCACCACGGTGAGCGGCTTCGTACCGCAGACCCCGGTGCAGCAGCCCACCCAGCTGTCCACCAGTGGCTCGTTCTCCGTGGTGTCGTCGGTTCCCGGGGTGCCCGTCGGGTCGGGCTTCGCCTTCGGTGGCCCCCGGCTGGCGACCGGAGTGATTCAGACGCCAGGGACCGCGCAGTCGCGGACGGTCGCGGTGCCGCTCGTCTCCACGCCGCAGCCCATCAACGCGCAGCAGCCGGTGCCGCTCGTCTCCACGCCACAGCCCATCAACGCGCAGCCCGCGGTGCCCCTCATCGCCAGTCCGCCGCCGCTCAACTCGCAACCCATCTCGGGGACGCTCCCGGGTTCCCCGGCGTCGGCGGCCACGGCCGTTCCAGGTGCGACGACGCCGACGACGACTCCGGGCCTGGTGCCCCCGGTGACGGGCACCACCGGGGGGACTTCGGGTGGCGCGGCTCCCTCGCCCTGACCGTGTCGGCTCCCTCTCCCTCTGGGAGAGGGTTGGGGTGAGGGTCGTCGGCGGGGGCGAAAAATTGACCCCCTGCTACCGGCCTGTAGCTTGTCGCACATGACAACACCCGCTGCCGCCCTCGTTGCCGCCCCCGCGACGCTGCGCCGCGCGGGGGGCGATCCGCTCCGTCAGACGATGGAGCATCTCGGCCACGCCCTTCCCGAGCGTGCCGACGCCACCGTGCTGCTGGACTTCCTGGAAGATGACCTCCGCGAGGGACTCGATGCGCTCGGCGACGTCGAGGCGCACTTCACCGACGTACTCGATGCGCTCCAGCCGGGGTCGCTCTCGCCCATGTCGCTGCTCGACGCGGGAGACGACTACCTCGTGCTGCAGCGGCTGGATGTGCTGGTGGACGTGGTGACGCGGGTCCGCCGCCGACTGTCGCAGGCGGCGGGGTTGATGCGCCAGACGTCTACCACTTGAGCTGTTCCTTGCCCTGGGCCTGCTTCGCCTTCTCGCCCGGGCGCGAGTACGAGGTGAGGGTGGCGCGCACCGCCCCGAGGTCGATGCTGCCCACGGCCGCGAGCGGCAGCCGGCGCTCGTCGTCGGTGATCCACACGTGCACCTCGCGCGACATGGAGGGCTTGTCGAGGCGCACCGCGGTGCCCGACAGGTGCCAGGCCTCGAACTCGCCGAGCGGCATCGACACGTGCTCGCGCTTCATCACGGTGCCCGTCATGCGCCACATGCGGCGCACGCCGTAGACGTCGAAGCACACGGGCAGGCCTTCCTTCATGGGCAGCTGGCGCATCATGTAGATGGTGCCGGCCACGTCCAGGCCCTCGTGGTCGTAGGAGTAGTTGTTGGTGCCCGGCTTGCCCTTCTGGGTGTAGTTCACGCGGACGCTGCGGTCCTTGGGGTTGAAGGCCACGTCCACGGTGCGGCGCACCTCGTTCTCGGTGGCGTCCTCGGTGTAGCGCGAGGGCCGGAGCGTCTTGGGGTGCAGGTAGCTCACCGCGGTGGCGTCCACCTTGCGCACCTTGGAGAAGAAGGAGTTGGTCTGCACCTTGATCTGCACAGGCAGGGAGCCGTCCTGCTTCTTCTGCACCTGCATGGTCATCTTCCCGGCGGTGGCGCCCATGGCGTCGAGGTCGAACTCGAGCAGCTCGCCCGGGGCGAAGGCCAGCGGGTTGCGCAGGACGGGCAGCCGCTGGCCACAGGGGGCGACCTTGGCCGGAGCCGGCGCGGACTTCGGCGCCTTCTCCTCGGAGGGAGACTCGGAGTCGGGCAGCTGGGCCCAGGCAGCGGAGGAGAAGCAGGCGAGGAGGGCCGCGAGGAGGGGGCGCATGTCGGTCATCATCCTGGATGATCCCATGAAGAGTCTTCGAGTCACTTCGGACGGACGCCCGAACGCTTCACGTATTCGGACGCTTCCCAGCGCTTCTTGAGTCGGGAAGTCACCTCCCGGCGCACCTGCTCCCACTGCCGGGTGTCCGTCTCGATGTCATACCCCGAGCGGGCGAGCCGGCGCGCGGCCTCCCGGGCGAAGGACGGATCCCCCAGCGCCTCCAGCAGCCGGAGGTACTCGTAGTCCTCGAGCCCGTCGCGGATGTGCTTGAGGCGCAGGGACACCACGGGCTGGTGGCGGGTGAAGCCCGGCCGCTCCGGGGTACCCGGGTAGAAGAGGGTGCCGTCCCCGTTGCCGCCGAACTCGAAGACGTCCTTCCAGGGGTCCTTCGTGTTGTAGGCGTAGACGGTGTCGAAATAGAGCTCGCCGTCCACCCCGGAGAGGAAGGCCAGCGGTCCCATGGCCCGGTTGAGCGGGGCGGGGTGGTCCACCATGTAGGAGGCCCAGCTGCCGTAGACCTTCTCCACCTCGGGGTCCTCGGCGGGGCCGCCGGTGCAGCCGTGCGAGTTGCAGCTCTGGTACCACCACACCTTCACGTGGGGGTCGAGCTTGCCCCGGAGGGTCTGCGCGGGGACGACGTTGCGGCACGTCTGCGGCCCGGGGCGGGGGAAGAAGCAGTTGAGGGTGGGGGCGAGGATGTCCGCCGAGCCACGCAGTGCGTCATCCAGCGGGGTCGTGACGAGCACGGGCACGTCCTCGCCGGCCGTGCGCACCCGCTGCGCCTGGGCGCGCACGAGGGCCACGTCCTCGGGCTTCGGCTCGTCCTTGGCGTAGAAGAAGAGCTGCGCGCGCCAGCCCTTCTGACGGAAGTGCTCGGCGAAGGCGCGGTAGTACGCGGCTTTCTCCGCGTCGGTACGGGCCGTGGGGTTGTCCCGCACCTCGGCGGTGGTGAAGCGGGCCCCCGAGGCCAGCGCCGTCCCCTCCAGGAAGGGCGACATCTCCGCGTCGTACGCGCGGAAGTCCACCACCGCCTTGCCGCCCTCGAAGCGCACCGGTGGAGGCTCCATGCTCATGCCGTGGGCGCTGACGCGGTGGGCCAGCAGCTCGCCCGCGTAGGCCCGTAGCAGCTCGCGGGCCTCGGGGGACTCGGGCTTCAACCCGTGTCTCCGGGCGATGCTGTAGAGCGAGACGCCGAAGCTGTTCGGCAGCGAGGAGGTGGCCGGCAGGACGAAGGGCTGCACCTCCGCGGTGAAGGGAACGGAGGCCAGGGCCTTGCCCTCCGCCTCCACGCGCAGCGCGCCCTGGTACGTGCCCGGCGCCTGGGACTCCGGCGCGCACAGCTCCACGTAGAGGACGGTGGGGACTCCCTTCGGCCCTGGCGGCGCCTCCACGGGCACCAGCGGATCCGGCCACGGGCCCGTGCCGCCCTGGGAGTTGGAGGGCGTCTGGATGTCCAGGAAGGCCTCGCGCCACACCGAGGCCTTCAGCTCCACCTTGCCCGGCCCGCGCAGCGACAACGGCTTCACCCGCACACCCGAGGTGCCCGGGGGGAGCACCACCTGGGCAGCCTCGCACTCACCGCGCGCGAGGCTCAGCCGGGCCTCCTTCTCCCCCTTCAGCTCCACTCCCGGCCGGACCTTCTCCAGCGCGGACACCACTCGCGGCTCGGGTGCCGCGGCCAGCAGGCCCGCGAGCAACCCCTCCGCCAACCAACCCGCCCCCATGTGTCCCCCCTGTCGCGGCCATCCGGGGCCGCGCGTCTAGTTTCCGGTTCCGGACGCCACCGCCGGAGCCGGCGCGATGGCCTTGCCCTGCTCGTACCCCGTCAACTCGGCGACGAGCGAACCCAGGGCCAGGTCCGCCTCGATGCGCACCGGCAGGTGCCGCGCGTCCGCCGTCATCCACACCACCATGTCGCGCTTGGAGGCCAGGTTGCCGGAGAACTCGGTGTACACCCGCATCCGGTACGCCTCCTGCTTGCCCAGACTCGTGGAGAGCGTCTCCTTCGCCTCCACCTTCGCCTTCATCAGGAAGCTCTTCGAGCCGGTGAAGACGGGGTAGCTGTACTCCCCGCCCACCACCAGCGCGCGGTTGCGCAGCGCGAAGGTGGCCCCGGCCACGTCGAGGGTGCCCTCGGCCAGCTCGTGATCGTACTCACGGGGCGTCTCGCCCTCCTTCTGCTTCACCACGTGCGCGGACCTGCCGTCCTCGCCCAGCTTCACGCGCACGCGGCGGCGGCGGTTGTTTTCGTCCTCGTGCATGTCCGAGCCCAGCACCCGCTGCGCGCCAAAGTCCCAGTAGGAGACGAACTTGTCCTTGATGGGCCACACCCCGGCCACCGAGTCCGTCTTCGCCACCGCCACGATGGGCCACACTTCCTTGCCCCACTGCTTCATGGGGGCGCCCACCGTCACCTGGGCCGTGCCCGCCGTCACCCCGAGGTAGTGGACGCGGTAGCGCGCCTGCTCACCGGGGCCAAAGGCCGTCTGTCCCTGGGCCAGGGCCGTCCCCGACAGCGCGAGGCCGAACAGCACACCGGTGAACACTCCCCTGAACTGCTTACGCATCAATGGCTCCTGGCTGGGTACCCCGCGACCTGGCCAGTTGGCAGGCGGGGAAGGTAGGCAGCCCCGTCCTGGCGCGCCAACTCCACCGCCCGTCCCGACTGTCCCGGTTGCATGCCCATGGACGGATGGTCGAAGGCACCATTCAACCGTGAATTCCGTCATTCATGTCCGTCCGGTCGGACAGCGGGTAGGACTCGGTCGTCCAGCATCCGACCGGGCCTGGAAGAAGTTCCAGAGGCGCTGGTAGCCTGGAGCGTACCAGCCGGCGCTCCAGAGCCGGGAGGAGACACGCGATGCCGTTGAACCACTACGAGGACGAGGACGAGAAGGACTCGGGCTCGAAGGGCGCTCGCAAGGACTTCGACTGTCCCGAGTGCAACGCCAACAACCCGCTCGAGGACGCGCTCGCGGACGGGCAGGAGCTGCTCTGCAACTACTGCGGCAGCGAGTTCCTGGTGAAGGGCTCGGACGACGGCCGCTTCAAGTTCAAGGAGCTGTGAGGCCCCCGGGCGGGGGGCCTCGGCTTCAGGCCCGCTCGCCGAAGATGGCGGTGCCCACCCGCACCAGGGTGGCGCCTTCCTCGATGGCCAGCTCGAAGTCGTGGGTGGTGCCCATGGACAGGCCCGTCAGCCCGTGCTGGCGGGCCAGCTCCCGCAGGGTGCGGAAGTAGCCCCGTGCCACCTGGGAGTCCTCGGTGGGCGGGGGCAGCGACATGAGGCCCTCCAGGCGCAGCCCGGGCAGGGCCCGCGCGGACTCCAGGAAGGGCCCGAGCGCCTCGGGGGCCAGCCCGCTCTTGGAGGCCTCGCCGCCCACGTTCACCTCCACGTAGCAGGGGATGGGGGCGTCCTGCCGGCGGCGGGACAGCTCCTGGGCCACCTCCAACCTGTCCAGCGCGTGGAAGGAGTGCGCGGCCTTCGCCACGTACTTCACCTTGTTCGTCTGCAGTGGCCCGATGGCGTGCCAGCGCAGCCCCTCCAGCTCCGCCAGCTCCGCGGCCTTGTCCCGGAGCTCCTGCGCGTAGTTCTCCCCGAAGTCCCGCTGTCCCGCGGCGTACGCCTCGCGGATGAGGGCCGCCGGCTTCAGCTTGGAGACGGCCACCAGGGTGACGGATCCGGGGGCCCGGCCCGAGCGGGCGCACGCCGCGGCCACCCGGGCCTGGATCTCCCCCAGCCGCTCGGCGACGGTGCTCATGGGGCTCTCCAGGGCAGGGGGACGCCGACCCGGGCGAGCAGCTCGAGCGTCTCGCCCAGGGGCAGACCGATGACGTTGGTGGGGCTTCCCTCCACCGCCGCCACCAGGAATCCACCCTTGCCCTGCATGGCGTAGCTGCCCGCCTTGTCCAGGGGCTCGCCAGTGCCCACGTACCAATCGATCTCCCCGAGGCTGAGTGACCGGAAGGTGACACGGGTGCGGACCACGGTGGAGTGCTCGCCGCCCGGCCCCGCCAGGGCGACCCCGGTGTGGACCTCGTGTGTCCTACCCGACAGACGGCCGAGCATCCCCCGGGCCTCCGCCGCGTCCTGGGGCTTGCCGAGCAGCTCGTCACCGAGGGCGACGGTGGTGTCCGCCGCCAGCACCCAGGCCCCGGGGTGGCGGGCCGTCACCGCCCGGGCCTTCTCCTGGGCCAGACGGAGCACGTAGTTCGTGGCCGGTTCCCCCTGCCGAGGGGTCTCGTCGATATCCGCCGCGGACACCTCGAAGCTCAACCCGAGCTGGCCGAGCAACTCGCGCCGACGCGGCGAGGCGGACGCGAGGACGAGCCTTGTTTGACCCACTGGTGTGTGCATGTTACGGCTCGCCTCTAGCAGAACTGCGCCTTGGAGTGGACTCTGGATGAATCCCGCGGACCTGCTCGCGGCCATGACGCGCACGGTGGAGCAGCTGGCCGCCTACAACGACATCGCCAAGGCACTCACCTCGACGCTGGAGCTGCACGAGGTGCTCAACCTGGTGATGGAGAAGGTGCGCAGTCTGCTCCGACCCCGCAACTGGTCGCTCCTCCTCCAGGACGAGCGCACGGGGAAGCTCTACTTCGAGGTCGCCGTGGGGGAGGGGGCGGACGTGCTCAAGGGGCTGCAGCTGGCCCCGGGCGAGGGCATCGCCGGCTCGGTCTTCTCCACGGGGACGTCGCGGCTGGTGGAGGACGTGGCGCATGACCCGGCCTTCGCGGCCCGGTTCGACGCCGCCTCGGCGTTCCGCACCCGCTCCATCGTGGCCGTGCCGATGATCGCCCGGGGGCGGGTGCTGGGCGTCATCGAGCTGGTGAACGGCATCACCGACCGGCCCTTCACCCAGGAGGACCTGATGGCGCTGACGGCGATCGCGGACTTCGCGGCGATCGCCATCGAGAACGCGCGCAACTTCCGGCGGGTGCAGGAGCTGACGATCACCGACGAGCACACGGGCGTCTACAACGCCCGGCACCTGCGCGCGCAGCTGGAGCACGAGGTGCGGCGCTCGCAGCGCTTCCACCACCCGGTGTCGCTCGTCTTCCTGGACCTGGACCGCTTCAAGTCCATCAACGACGCCCACGGGCACCTGGTGGGCAGCGCGGTGCTGAAAGAGGTGGGCGAGCTGCTCGTCTCGTGCTGCCGGCAGCTGGACTACGTCTTCCGCTACGGCGGGGACGAGTTCGCCCTGCTGCTGGTGGAGACGGGGACGGACGGGGCGATGACGAGCGCCACCCGGGTTCGCGACGCCTTCCGTGGCCGGCGCTTCCAGCAGTCGCAGGGGTTGGAGCTGCAGGTGACGGCGAGCCTGGGCGTGGCCACCTACCCGGAGCACGCCCTGTCGGCGGTGGACCTGGTGCGCGCGGCGGACTTCGCCATGTACGCCGCCAAGGCCCGGGGTCGTGACGACGTGTGCCTCGCCGTGCCCCACGCGGACATGCCCGGCGGCGTGGCGCCGAAGCCCGGCAAGAAATGAAGAGGGGGCGCCGCCCCGAAGGGTGACGCCCCCTGGTCGAGAGGTCCGGGCCTCTCTCTCGGCGACTACCCGCCCGCGACCTGGTCGATGGCGGCGGCGTTGGTCTCCACCTTGCTGCTCTTCTTCAGCTGCTTGAGGAAGGAGTCGGCCACCTCGTACTCCTTGGCCTGCACGGCCTGCTTGCGCAGCTCGTCCTTCTTCGCCGCGAAGTTCGCGTCGTCCGGCAGCTGGCGCTCGGTCACCTGCGCCACCACGAAGCCCTCGCCCACCGGGTACGCCTGGTCGAGCGGGGCGGGACCCTTGGCGGCGAAGATGGCGGTGAGCAGGTCCGGCGCCGGGCCCAGGTGCGGCACGTTGGTGCTGGCCGCGTTGAAGATGTCCGTCTGCACCGCCTCCGGACGCGTCTCCGTCTCGAAGCGCAGCAGGGCCGGCTGGCCCTCCTTCTCCGGCGGGAACAGGGCCGTCAGCGCCTTGCCGGCCTTCAGCTCGGCCAGCGCCTTCTGCGCCTCGGCCTGGGCCAGGTCCTTGGCCTTCTCACGCTTGTAGAGCGAGGTGGCGATCTCGTCCTGCACCTCCTCCAGCTTCTTGTCCTGGGCCGGCTTCTTGTCCTCCACCTTCACCAGGTGGATGCCGTACTTCGTCTCGATGGGCTGCGTCACCTTGCCGGCCTCGAGCGCGAAGGCCGCGTTGGCCAGCTCCGGCTCCCAGTTGCCGCGCTCCACCCAGCCCAGGTCTCCACCGTTCGCCTTGCTGCCGGCGTCCTCGCTGCTGGCCCGGGCCACCTCGCCGAAGTCCTTGCCGCCCTCGAGCTCCTTGGCCAGCCCCTGCGCGCGCGCCAGCACCTGGGCCTTCTGCTCCGGCGTGGCGTTGGCGGGCACCTTCAGGAGGATCTGCCGCGCGCGGATGCGCTCGGGCTGCTGGTACACGAAGCGGTTGGCCTCGTAGTACTCCTTGATCTCCTTCTCGTGCGACTGCTTGAAGGTGGTCAGGTCCGCGGCGGTGGGGGCCGGCACCTTGTCGGCGTACATGGTGGGCAGGAAGCGGGCGAACACGATGCGCGCCTGGTTGCCCTCCTTCTCGAAGCGGGTCCGCACCTCGTCATCCGACACGGCGGCACCGTTCTGCACCATCTCCAGCATCTTCTGCGCCGTCAGCCGCTTGCGCAGGTCCTCCTCGTAGTCCGCGGGGGTCTGGCGGAAGTAGTCGCGCAGCGTCGCCTGGTACGTGGCGTAGTCGAACTGGCCGTCCTTCTGGAACTCGGGGCTGCGGTGGAGGATCTTCAGCAGCTCCTCGTCCGAGGCGCGCAGCCCATGCCGCTCGGCCGCCTGGGCGAGCAGCTCCGTGTTCACCATCCGCTCCAGCACCTGCTGGGGGAGGCCGAACTGGCGGGCGACCGCCTCGGTGACCGGGCTGCCCTGCTGGCGCAGGTACTGGATCTGCCCGGCGTACTCGCGGCGGAACTCCTGCACGGGGATTTCCCGGCCGTTGACCACGGCGGCGGCCGAGGGAGCAGCCTCAACGCCCGGCTGACCCGTGGCGAACCCGTTGCTGCCCGGGCCGAACTGCAGGGTGAACACCACCGCGATCGCGATGATGAAGAGAAGCGAGAGGACCTTCCGCGGCTCGAGACTGTCCATGTTGCCGTGCCCGTGTTTCTTTTAGCTGCCGTGAAACGCGTCCGGTGTTTCCCCCCTCGCGGAAGGATTCTCGGCGCGTGTGTGTTGGGTGCCCGGTCGGATGGTGGACGATGAGACTCCCACCTCCGTGAAGACCTTGACTGCCTAGAGCAACACCCCGGAAAATGCAAGCGATTCAGAGTAGTTAGCGAGCCCCTCGTCGTTCCTGCCGCTCCCTCTCTCCCACACGGACCTTCACGAAGTGCTGTCGCTTCTCAAGCGTTACCGTACGTTGCTCATCGTGGGCCTGCTGCTGCTCTACCCGTTCGGGGCGTTCCTGACGACGGGGAGGCGGGGGCGGACGCCCAATTTCGTGGACCGGGCGGTCATTGGCTTGACCGCCCCCCTGCAACGCGGGCTGATTGGCCTCATCGATGGGGTCAAGGCCGTGGTGTTCGGCTACATCGACCTGCGCGAGGTGCGGAGGGAGAACGAGCAGCTGCGCTCGGAGAACCTGCAACTGCGGGCGAGCGTGCAGGTGTTGGGCGAGGCGCGGGCGGAGAACGAGCGGCTGCGAGGCCTGCTCTCCTACGCCGAGGCCGCGCCGGGACCGGAGATCGCCGCGCGGGTCATCGGGGTGAACCCGGTGGCCAAGCTGTTGTCGGTGCGAATCAACCGGGGCGAGACGGACGGGGTGTTCCGCGGCATGTCCGTGGTGACGCCGGACGGCATCGTCGGCCAGGTGGTGCGCACCACGGGAGGTTGGGCGGACGTGGCGCTGGTGACGGACGTGCAGAGCCGGGTGGGTGTGCGGGTGCAACGCTCGCGGGCGCGTGGTACGGCGGCCGGAGCGGGCAAGGGTCCGCTGCGGCTGGAGAACATGCTGCGCACGGAGGATGTCCAGGAGGGCGACTCCATCATCACCTCCGGTACGGACGGGGTGTACCCGCCGGGCCTGGTGGTGGGGAAGGTGACGCACCTGGAGAAGACGGAGCACGGCATGTTCCTGGGCGGCGATGTGGAACCGGCGGTGGACACCACCAAGCTGGAGGAGGTGCTCGTGGTCGGCAATCCCTTCGGGAGCGTGGCGCAGGCCCCGGCGGCCAGCGGAGGTGATCGCTGATGAAGTTCCTGGTCACCATTGGATTGGCGCTGCTCCTGCTCACCCTGGAGTCGGTGCTCGTGCAGCAGCTGGGCCTGGCCATCACCCGCATCGACGTCACCGTCGTGCTGGTGGCCTTCCTGGCGGTGCGCGCCAACACGCTGGAGGGGGCCATCTCCTCCTTCTCGGTGGGCTACCTGCTCGATCTCATGAGCGGCCAGCCCACGGGCCTCTTCACCTTCCTGGCGGTGTTCACCTTCCTGGTGGGCAAGCTGGCGGTGAGCCTGGTGGAGGTGCGCGGCCGCGCGGCCTTCGTCCTGTTCGCCATGGGGGCGGACCTGGGCCATGGGGTGCTCGCCAACTTCTTCACGTGGCTCACCACGAAGGATGGCTCGGTCACGGCGGCGCTGCTGCCCGGCCTGCTGCCGCAGGTGGCGCTCACGGGCCTTGCGGCCGTGTTCCTCTATCCCTTGCTGCGCCGCTTCGAGGCGTCGCAGGATCGCTCTTCTTCCACGGGGTTGCTGCGTTGACGCCTCCGACTCTGGCCGAGACGACTCCAGGGCGCGATCTCAAGCGCCGCTTCGTATGGGTGGGACTGGCCATGGTGGCCGGGATGGTGGCGCTCGCCGTGCAGCTCTACCGCCTGCAGATCACCCAGGGTGAGGAGTACGCCGCCAAGAGCGTGGCGAACTTCGTCAAGGAGGTGCGCCTGCGCGCGGACCGCGGCCTCATCAAGGACCGGCGCGGCACCATCCTGGTGGACAGCCGTCCGTCCTTCGATGCCTTCGTCACCCCGGCCTTCTGCACCAACTGCGCCGTGGAGGTCCTGCCCCGGCTGGGCGAGCTGCTCGGCTGGGACGAGCCCACGCGCAAGCGGGTGGAGGATCAGGTGAAGCAGGCGCGCCGCACCGCGCCCTTCCAGCCGTTGCCGGTGCGAATCGATCTGACGCGCGACGAGTACGACCGCATCAACGCCCGCCGCGACATGCTGGACGGCGTGGAAGTGGTGCCCGTGCCGCACCGCAACTACCGCACCGGGAGCGTCATCTCCCACGTGCTCGGGTACATGAACGAGATCAACCTCGACGAGTTGGAGAAGCTCAACTCCGAGGGGGGCCACTACGCGCTGGGCGACTACATCGGCCGGCGTGGCCTGGAGCGCTACTTCGAGACGACGCTGCGCGGCACGGATGGCGTGCGCAAGGAAGTGGTGAACGCGCGCGGCAAGGTCATCGAGGAGCTGCAGAACAAGCTGGGCAAGGACTCGGTGGTGTCGTCGCGGCCGGGCAACAACCTGGTGCTGTCCATCGACATGCGTCTGCAGGAGGAGGCCGAGCGGGCCTTCCCGGGCGCTGCGGGCACGGTGGTGGTGGTGGACGTGAAGACGGGGTTCATCCGGGCGGTGGTGTCGCGTCCGGGGTTCGATCCCAACCTGCTCACCGGCCGCATCACCCCGGCGCAGATGGCCTCGCTGGCGAAGGATCCGCTCCAGCCGATGATCAACCGCCTGTCCGCGGACCACTTCAGCCCGGGTTCCACCTTCAAGGTGATTACCGCGCTGGCGGCCTACAAGTCGGGCCTCTTCCGGCCCGAGACGGTGGTGAACTGCCCCGGTGGCTACCGGCTGGGCGCGCGGACCTGGCGCTGCCACAAGGACAGCGGCCACGGGCCGGTGAACGGCAAGACGGCGCTGCAGTACTCGTGTGACACCTGGTTCTACAAGGTGGCCGACACGCTGGGGTTGGATCCCATCGCCGAGATGGGCAAGGCCCTGGGCCTGGGCTCGCCCACGGGCATCGGCGTGCTCGCCGAGGTGCCGGGCATCATGCCGTCCAGCGAGTACCACAACAAGCTGTCCCCGGGTGGCTACACCAAGGGCATGGCGCTCAACAGCGCCATCGGCCAGGGCGATGACAACGTCACGCCGCTGCAGCTGGCCATGGTGTACGCGGCCATCGCCAATGGCGGCTCGCTGCTCAAGCCGCAGCTCGTCGAGCGGGTCGAGGGTCTGGATGGCGAGGTCGTGAAGAACTTCGAGCCCCAGGTGGTGAACAAGGTGAACATCCCCGAGGCGCACCGCAAGGCGGTGATGGAGGGGCTGATCGCCACGGTGAACGAGCCGGGCGGTACCGCCTACAGGCAGCGGCTGAAGGACATCGTGGTGGCGGGCAAGACGGGAACCGCGCAGGTGGCGACGATCGGCGCGGTGCGTCTCAAGACGCACCAGATGGACTTCTTCCAACGTGACCACGCGTGGTTCGCGGCGATCGCGCCCGCGCACGAGCCGGAGATCGCCGTGGTGGTGATCAACGAGCACGGTGGCCACGGTGGCGTGGACGCCGCGCCCGCCGGCATGGCGGTCATCCAGAAGTACTTCGATCTGAAGAAGGAGGACGCGGCCAACCCGCCGCCGCGTCAGAACACGCCCTACGTCTCGACGCTGCCGAACGCGCCGAGCCTGGACGACGTGGCGCTCACCCGGAGCACCCCGGGTGCTGGAGACGACGATGCAGCTGCGGATTGAGCGACGCATGGTGCCCCACATTCCGTGGGGGCTCATTCTCAGCGTGCTGGCGGTGTCGGGGTTGGGGCTCTTCAACCTCGTCTCGGCCTCGCGTGCCCAGAGCTCGCCCGTGTGGACGAGCCAGGCGGCGTACCTGGGCATCAGCCTGCTGATCGGCCTCATCGTGTGCCTGGTGGACTACCGCGTCATCCAGCGCATGGCGTTGCCCATCTACGTCCTCAACATCGTGGCGCTGCTCGCGCTGCGCGTCATCGGTCACAAGGCCAAGGGCGCCGAGAGCTGGTTCGTGCTGGGCCCCATCCGCATCCAGCCCGCCGAGTTCATGAAGATCGGCGTGGTGCTGATGCTGGCCAAGGTCTACCACGACGACTTCAAGCCCGGAGACGGCTCCTACGGCCTCAAGCGCCTGGTGAAGCCGGTGCTGATCGTCATGGTGCCCTTCGTGCTGGTGCTGGTGCAGCCGGACCTGGGCACCGCGCTGATGATCTTCCTGTCCTCGCTGACGGTCATCCTCTTCGGCAAGGTGCGCTGGTACCTGGTGGCGGTGATGGTGGCGGGAATCCTCGCCGGGGCGATCATCATCTGGAACGACTACGTGCGGGACGTGCCCGAGCCGCGCACCACCATCGTCCGGCACATGCTCAAGGCGCACCAGAGCAAGCGAATCTCCGGGTGGTTGGATCCGGAGTCGGACCTGCGGGGCAGCGGCTACCACGCGGCGCAGTCGAAGATCGCCGTGGGCTCCGGCGGTCTGTCCGGCAAGGGCTGGAAGGAGGGCACCCAGACGGGTCTGTCCTTCCTCCCCGAGCAGCACACGGACTTCATCTTCTCCGTGTGGGCGGAGGAGCACGGCTACGTCATGTGCGTGCTGTTGCTGGTGCTCTACGGCCTCATCTTCACCCTGGGGCTGGGGGTGGGCTTCAACGCCCGCGACAGGTTCGGCGCCTTCGTGGCGGTGGGCGTGGTGGCGATGATCTTCTGGCAGGTATTCGAGAACATCGGCATGGTCATCGGCCTGCTGCCGGTGACGGGCATCACCCTGCCGCTGCTGAGCTACGGCGGCTCCTCGCTGGTGAGCGTGATGCTCAGCATCGGGCTGCTGGTGAACATCAGCATGCGCCGCCACATGTTCTGAGCCCTCCTCGCGCCGGGGAGGGTCGACCCCCCCACCCGTCCCCGGGCGACACCTCGCGTCAAGACTACCTGACGTACGGTGAATGGCATGGTAAGCAGGCTGTTCAGGTGTTTCGCGGCCTACCCGCGAGCACGGTGAACGCCCTCATGCCGCAGTGGAAGTCCTCCACTCCCGCGATGTGCCAGACCCGTCCGCCACCCGACCACGCCGGGGTGGAGGGGGGCGCTCATGGGCCTTGAGACATCCTCACGCACGCTGGCGGAGGTGCTGGAGTCCCGGACGGAGGCGCTCCGCCAGCGCTGGCGCGACCGGGTGGGAGAGGGAGCCGAGCTGGAGGGGTCCCTCGACGACATCCTGGGAGAGGTGGTGGCCGTGCTGCGCCAGGCCGCTTCCAGCCCGGTGCCGGGCGGGAGTGGGGCGGGCCAGCCGCGGGGGACGTGGCGCTTGCGCCCCGGCTTCGACCTGAAGGCGCTGCTGCGCGAGTGCGACGTGCTGCGCGAGTGCCTTCTCGATCTGGCGGAGGAGGCGGGCGTGCATGTCTCCCTGCCCGAGGTGCGCGCCCTCACGGCCTTCTTCTCCACTGGCCTCGCCGAGGCCACGGACGAGTTCCAGCGACAGCTGTCCGCCCGGTGGGGGCGTGGAGCGGAGCGCCTGCGGGAGTCCATCTCCGCCGCGGGCGTGGGCACCTGGTGGAGGGATCTGCGCACGGGCGAGTCCTACCAGGACGCCACCCTCAACAGCCTCTTCGGGCGGGAGCCCGTGGAGTCCCACCATCCCCCGGAGTCGCTGCTGGAGCGGGTGCATCCGGAGGACCGGCCCGGGATGGAGGCGGGAGAGGAGCTGAGCCACCGCGAGATGCGCTGGCCCTCGCGCGAGTTCCGCATCCTGCTTCCGGGGGGCACGGTGCGCTGGTTGCGCCAGAAGGGGCAGATCTTCACCGACGCCTCTGGCGTGCCACTGCACATCACGGGGTCGACGGTCGACATCACCGAGCAGAAGCGCGCCGAGGCCGAGCGGGCGGAGCTGCTCATCCGGGAGCAACGCGCGCGTCAGGAGGTGGAGGAGGCCCTGGCGCTGCTGGAGATGCTGCTCACCACCGTGCCGGTGGGCCTGTGCTTCTTCGATCGGGAGCTGCGCTACGCGCGCATCAACCAGCGGCTGGCGAGCATCAATGGCCGTTCCATCGAGCAGACGCTGGGCCACACGCTCCACGAGGTCGTTCCGGAGCTGGCCTCGCGGATGGAGCCCGTCCTGCGCGAGGTCTTCACGACGGGGCGGGCCTGGTTCGATCTGGAGATGACGGGCGCCACTCCGGGAACCCCGGGAGAGGTGCGCCACTGGCTCGTCAGCTCCTATCCCGTGCGCAACCGCGCCGGGCAGGTGTTTCTCGTGGGCAGCCTGGTGCTGGACGTCACCGAGCGCAAACACTCCGAGCGGACACAGGCCCTCCTCGTCGAAGCGGGCACGCTGCTGTCCCAGTCGCTGGACGTGCCCACCACCCTCAAGAGCCTCGCCGCGCTGATCGTGACGCACCTGGCCGACTACTGCATGGTGGATCTGCTGGGGGAGGACGGGCAGTTGCACCGCCTCGAGGTGGCGGCGAGAGATCCGGAGCGGCAGGCACTCCTCCGTCGGTCGATGGCATACCCGCCCCTGGTGGGGGGGGGCAGTCCCATGACCCGCGTCCTGGATGGCGGGGAGATCGCGAGCGTGCCGGAGATCACTCCCGCCTGGATGGATGCCGCCGCCCGGAACGCGGAGCACCGGGCCATCCTGGAGGCGCTCGCCCCGAAGTCCACGGTCCTCGTGCCCCTGGTGGCCCGGGGCCGCAAGCTCGGCCTCATCAACCTCGCCTGGACCCGCCCCCGAGCCTCGTCGCCGGCCATGGAGCTGGAGGTGGCCCGGGGCCTGGCCGACCGCGCGGCCGTGGCCATCGACAACGCCCGGCTCTACCAGGAGGCCCAGGCGGCCGTCCGGGTGCGCGAGGACGTGGTGGCCATCGTCAGCCATGATCTGCGCAACCCCCTGGGCGCCATCTCCCTGGCGGCCACCTCCCTGCTTCAGCGCGGGGACGTGGACGCGCGCACCACGAGCATGATCGGCCGCATCTCCGCGGCGGCGGACCGGGCCACGCGGATGATCCGGGATCTACTCGACTTCACCCAGGCGCGGGTGGGAGGCATCCCCGTCCAGCCCAGGTCCCTGGACCTGCACGAGAACGTGCGGCGGGTGGTGGAGGAGGTGCGGCTGGCGAACCCCGGGCGCCGCATCGACCTGCACACCCAGGGCGATGGCCGGGGCGAGTGGGACGAGGGCCGGCTGGCCCAGGTCGTCACCAACCTGGTGGGCAACGCCCTCCAGCATGGCCCTCCGCAGTCCCCCGTGAGCGTGTCCACGCGGGCGGAGGAGGGGAGCGTCGTGCTGGAGGTGCACAACGACGGTCCTCCCATCTCCGAGGAGCTGCTGCCCCTGCTGTTCGAGCCGTACCGGCGCGGTACGGAGGGGGGCTCGGGCCGGGGCAATCTCGGACTGGGCCTCTTCATCACCCGGCAGATCATCCTCGGGCATGGGGGCACCATCGAGGTGCGCTCCCTGGCCGGGGAGGGCACCACCTTCACCGTGCGCCTGCCCCAGCGGGTCAGAGCCCGCGACCCGAGAGGATGAGGGTCACCACGGTGAAGTAGATGACCACGCCGGTGACGTCCACCAGCGTGGAGACGAAGGGCGCCGAGGCGGTGGCGGGATCCAACCCGAAGCGCCGCAGCAGGAAGGGCAACATCGAGCCGCACAGCGTGCCGAACGTCACCACGCCCACCACGCTCAGGCCCACCGCCACCCCCACCCAGACGTAGTGGGGACCGTAGATGATCTCGTGCTGGGGCCACATCAGGATGCGCAAGAGGCCCAGCAGCCCCAGGAAGATGCCCAGCGCCACGCCGCTGACGACCTCGCGCGCCGCCACCCGCCACCAGTCGCTCAGGTGCACGTCGCGCACCGCCAGCGCGCGGATGATGAGCGAGGTGGCCTGCGAGCCCGAGTTGCCTCCCGAGGAGATGATGAGCGGGACGAAGGCGCTGAGGAACACCGCCTGGGCGATGGCGTCCTGGTAGTGGGCCATGGCCGTGGCGGTGAACATCTGCCCCACGAAGAGCACCGTGAGCCACCCCACGCGCTTGCGCAGCATGCCGCTGATGCCGATGTCCAGGTACGGCGCCTCCAGGGCCTCCATACCGCCGATGCGCTGGATGTCCTCGGTGGCCTCCTCCTCGGCCGCGTCCAGCACGTCGTCCACGGTGATGATGCCCACCAGCACGCCCCGCGAGTCCGTCACCGGCAGCGCCACCCGGTCGTACTTCTCGAACATGCTGATGAACTCCTCGCGGTCCGCCGTGGCCGGGATGCTCACCAGTTGCCGGTCGTGGATGTCCGTCACCCGCGTGCCCGGATCCGCCAGCACCAGCGAGGCCAGCCGCACGTCGTCCAGCAGCCGGCCCTTCTCGTCCACGATGTAGAGCACGTGCAGCGTCTCGCGGCCCTGGCCATGGGCGCGCACGTACGCGAGGGCCTCGCCCGCGGTCAGGTTCTCCGGCAGCGTGAGGTACTCCGGCGTCATGTACCGGCCGGCGCTCTTCTCCGGGTAGCCCAGCAGGTTGCGGGCGACCTTCAGCTGCTCCGGGGACAGCGTGGTGAGCAGCCGCTTCGTCACCTCGGCGGGCAGCTCCTCGAGCAGGCGCGTGCGATCGTCCGGCGCCATCTCGTCCAGCAGGTTCTTGAGCTGCTCGGTCCCCAACGTCTCCAGGAGCTCCGTCTGCTGGTGCAGCGGCAGGTACTCGAAGACGAGCGCCGCCGTGTCGCGCGGCAGCAGCCGGAAGAGGATGCCGCTCTCATCCGCGGGCAGGTCCTCGAGGACCTCGGCCACGTCTGTCGGCTCCATGCCCGTGAAGGCATCGCGCAGCGAGTTCCAGTCCTTGGCGGCGATGAGCGCTTCGAACTCCGGCTTCAGGAGGTTTCCCAGCATTGCGATCTCCGCGCGTGGACGGACACGCGCATGGCGCATGGTGTATGAAACGCGCCGGTAGGGGTACGGCAATCTGCCGTGCCACCGGAGGAGAAGATGGACAGGAAGGGCTCCCGGAAGAAGGCTCCCACCCAGGAAGCGGACACCCAGCGCCCGGAGGCGGCCCCTCCCGCGGCTCCTCCCAAGGCGGCGGCTCCGGTCGTTCCGGAGGTCCCTCGTCCCCCGGCCCCCAAGCCGGAGCCGGCCCGGCGGGTGGAGCCGCTAGCGCCCGCCCCTCGGGTGGATTCGTTCCGCCGCCCTCCGACCCCGGCGCCCCTGGCCACGCGGCCGGGGCCGCCCGCCCGTCCCCCGGGCGCCAAGAGCTTCTACTCCCCCATCATCGAGGTGGGCACCCAGGAGGAGGTGGAGCACCGGCACTTCCCCCGCGCGCGGCTCGCCACGAACTTCGAGCTGTGGATCGACGAGGAGGGGGCTCGGCGTTTCACGGCCACGCTGCGCTCGGCCAACGTGAGCGTGGGCGGGGCCTTCCTGGAGAGCACCTTCTTCCTGCCCCTGGACACCGAGCTGCGGGTGCGCTTCTCGCTGGAGGAGGGAGCCGCCCCCGTGGAAGCACGCGCCCGCATCGTGCGCGAGCAGCGGCCCCGCCGGGAGGACGAGCCGTCCGGCTTCGGCATCCGCTTCGAGGAGTTCTACGGACAGACGGAGGTGTCGCTGGCGCGCCTCTTCCTCGACATGCGGCTGCGCACCTTCGCCGAGGAATACCTGCGCTCCAATCGCGCCCGGGGCCTGCCCAATGAATTGGAGCGGGTGGTGGACGCGCTCGCCGCGTGGGAGCTGCTCAAGGCCAACAACCCCACCGACTCGTGGCGGGGCGAGTGAGCCGGCGGTGAACGCCCGCGCGGAGCCCCGGAGGGGAGCTCCGCGCCGGGCGGTGGGCCTCAGAGGACCTTCTGCAGCGCGGCCTCGAGCTTGGCCTTGGGCACGGCGCCGACGATCTGCTCCACCACCTTGCCGCCCTTGAAGACGAGCAGGGTGGGGATGGAGCGGATGCCGTACTGCTGCGGCGTGTCCTGGTTGTCGTCGATGTTGACCTTGGCCACCTTCACCTTCCCCCGGTACTGGGTGGCCAGCTCCGCCACGGCGGGGGCGATGGCGCGGCACGGGGCGCACCACGTGGCCCAGAAGTCGACCAGCACGGGCTTGTCGGACTGCAGCACTTCCTTCGCGAAATCCCCGTCCCCGATGTTCATCACGTCATCGCCAGCCATGGTGTCTCCTCGTCGGCGTGCAGGTAAGCAAGGCGGCGCGTGCTCTAGTACGCGCCCGTCGGGCCTGCAAGGTCCGGCTTCCTGGTCCTTTGCCTGCTTAGATGCGGACGGGGCGGGAGTGTCGCAACCCGTTCACGTTCCCGGGTGAGATGGCGCTTCGGCCCGGGGCGTGGAGGTGTAAGCTAGCGGTGTGATGAGGCTCTTCCTTCCCCAGACCCAGCTCGAGGAGTGGGCACTGGAGGACAAAGCGGACGTCAAGGACGGGGTGCTGGTGGTGACCGGTGAGGAAGGGGTGTACCCGGTGGTACCCGCGGTCCACATCGTGCAGCTCGTCACCGGCGAGGACGCCAACGGGCTGGTGTCCAAGGTGAAGACCGAGGAGCAGCTCGAGCGCCTGGGGGCCGAGCAGATGGCCGACTCGGTGCTGCTCGGAGATACGGCATACGAAGTGGTTCCCGGTTATGTGGCCGAAGTGCCCATCCCTCCCTCGGATGCTTCCTCGGCGGAGGGCAGGTCGGGCTCCGAAGCCGATCTCCTCGCCGCCTTCCTCCTGAACAAGATGGGCTGACTCGTTCAGTCCAGTGGGTTGTATCCGCCATGAACCATGCGTTGGTCTCCCTCGCCTGCCACGCCTACGTCGTCGCGGCGTTGGTCTACCTCGCCTACCTCGTCCGCCAGTCGGGGGCGCTCGCCACCACCGGCCGGGTGCTGGTGGGCACGGGGCTGGCCCTCCACGGAGTGGCCCTCTTCGGGCTCTTCGGCGCCCAGGGCGGGCGTCCGGTGGGCGTGGCCCAGGGCTTCTCCACGTTCGCCTTCCTGCTGCTGGCCATCTTCCTGGTGGTGGATGTGCGCTACCGCAGGCCGGTGATCGGCGCCTTCATCACCCCGCTGGCGGTGGCGGTGCTGCTGCCGGGCCTGTTGCTGGACGGGGGACAGCCGTTGAGCCCGGACTTGCGGCGGCCCCTGTTGCCCCTGCACATCACCATCGCCCTGCTGGGCGTGGCCGCCTCGGCGGTGGCCGCGGGGGTGGCGACGATGTACCTGCTGATGGAGCGGCAGGTGAAGGGCAAGCGCTTCGGCCTGCTCTTCTCGCGCCTGCCCTCGCTGGAGTTCCTCGACACCCTCAACCGGCAGCTCGGCGTGGTGGGCTTCATCGCGCTGTCGGTGACGCTCGTCACCGGGGCCTTCTTCTCCAGCGCGGCGCCGGGTTTCTTCTGGGCCTGGGAGTCCAAGCAGATCGCCACGCTGGTGGCGTGGGGTGTATTCGCCGCGCTCGTGGGTGCCCGCGCCTTCGGAGGGTGGCGAGGCCGGCGGGTCGCGCTGTTGACCATGACGGGGTTCGGTTTGCTGCTGGTGTGCTTCCTCTCGTCGTATGACTTCATCCAGGTCGGCGGAGGTCTGCGCTAGCCATGGACTTCCTGTGCATCGGTCTATCGCACCGGACCGCGCCGCTGTCCGTGCGTGAGCGGCTCGCGCTGCCGGAGTCCCAGCAGGTGGAGCTGTTGCAGCGCCTGGCCCAGTCGCCCAACGAGGCGCTCCTCGTCTCCACCTGCAACCGGGTGGAGCTGTACCTGGCGGCGCCGGACGTGCACCGGGCCCGCGAGGTCGCCCAGAACGAGCTGCAGCGGCTCGGCGGCCCGGAGACGCTGGAGCACCTGTACGAGCACCGCGGCGAGGCCGCGCTCGTCCACCTCTTCCGGGTGGCGGCCAGCCTGGACTCCATGGTGCTGGGCGAGGCGCAGATCCTCGGCCAGGTGAAGGACGCCTTCGAGCGGGGGCAGGGGGCGGGCGCGGTGCGCGGCGAGCTGACGCGCGTGTGTGGCGCGGCCTTCGGCTGCGCCAAGCGGGTGCGCACCGAGACGGCCATCGGCCGGGCCGCCACCTCCATGGCCAGCGCGGCCGTGGCGCTCGCGAGCAAGGTGTTCGACGGGCTGGGGGACAAGACGGTGTTGCTGGTGGGCGCGGGGGAGATGGCGGAGCTGGCCGCGCGCCACCTGAAGCAGGCAGGAGCCACCCGCGTCTTCGTGGCCAACCGGACGCTGGCGCGCGCCGAGGCGCTCGCGGCCGAGGTGGGCGCCACCGCGCGGCCCTTCGAGGAGCTGTTCTCGCTGCTGACCGCGGCGGACGTGGTGGTGTGCAGCACGGCCTCGCCCGTGCCCATCTTCACCAAGGAGAACGTGGGGGCGGTGGGCAAGGCCCGCAAGCACCGGACGCTCTTCATGGTGGACCTGGCGGTGCCCCGCGACATCGCCCCCGAGGTGGGGGAGCTGGACTGGGTGCACGCCTACGACGTGGACGACATCCAGAAGTTCGTCGCGGAGAACGCCGCCGCCCGCGCCGAGGAGGCGCAGAAGGCCGGTGTGCTGGTGGCCCAGGAGGTGGCGCGCTTCGCGCGTGACCGGGCGGTGCGCAACGGCGTGCCGGTGCTCGCCCAGCTGCGCCAGCGGGGCGAGTCCATCGCCCGCGCGGAGGTGGAGCGCACGCTGGCCACCATCGGCGACGGCCTCTCCGACAAGCAACGCAAGAGCATCGAGGCCATGGCGCGCGCCATCGTCAACAAGCTGCTGCACGAGCCCACGGCCAGGCTGCGGGCGGTGGGTCCCGAGCACGAGGGCAACCGGCTGGCTGGAGCCGCCGCCGAGCTCTTCGGGCTCGAAGAGGTGCCCGCGTCCGGCGGGCAGGTGAACGGGCCCAATGTGGTGGCCAACGGAGGCAAGGGATGAAGGCCGTACGTATCGCCACCCGGCAGAGCCCGCTCGCGCTCTGGCAGGCCCGTCACGTGGCCGGGCTGCTCACCCAGCAGCACCCGGGGCTCGAGGTCTCCCTCGTGGAGATGACCACCGCGGGGGATCGCTTCCTCTCCGCGCCCCTGTCCACCGTGGGCGGCAAGGGACTGTTCGTGAAGGAGATCGAGCAGTCGCTGCTCGATGGCCGCGCGGACCTGGCCGTGCACAGCCTCAAGGACATGACGTCCGTGCTGCCCGCGGGCCTGCTGCTCGCGGCGGTGCCCCGGCGGGAGGATCCTCGCGACGCCTTCTGCAGCCCGAACGGGCTCATGCTGGAGATGCTGCCCCAGGGGGCCAGGGTGGGGACATCCTCGCTGCGGCGCAGTTGCATCCTGCGCTCGCGGCGGCCGGACCTGGAGATCGTCAGCCTGCGCGGCAACGTGCAGACGCGGCTGGCGCGCATGCGCGAGCTGGAGCTGCACGGCGCGGTGCTCGCCTACGCGGGCCTCAAGCGCCTGGGGCTGGAGACGGAGATCTCCGAGGTGCTGCCCACCACCCTGAGCCTGCCGGCGGTGGGGCAGGGGGTGCTCGCCATCCAGTGCCGCACCGAGGACGCGATGGTGCGCAGCCTGCTGGCGCCGTTGGAGGACGCCACCACGCGCGTGGCGGTGACGGCCGAGCGCGCCCTCATGGCCCGGTTGGAGGGGGGCTGCACCGTCCCCCTGGCCGGACACGCCACCGTGGACGGGGGCATCGTCCACCTGCGCGGACTGGTGGGGCGGCCGGACGGCTCGAAGGTGGTGGAGGGCGAGCGCAGCGGCCCGGTGGAGGCGGCGCACGCCGTGGGAGAGGCGCTCGCCGAGGAGCTGCTGTCGCGTGGCGCGGCGGAGATCCTCCGCGATTTTGGCCGCTCCAAGCCCGTGCCGGAGTCCTGACGGGGAACCTCGGAAGTCTCCCCCGGCGGTCCTACCTCTATCTCGAAATCGAGACGCGACGAGGAACTGTGGACCCGGCCCAGATGGCCTACAGTGCGCGCCCGTGCAAAAGCGACTCGAAGGCATCCGCGTCCTGGTGACGCGCCCCCGTGAACGCTCGGAGGAGCTGTGTTTCCTCCTCGAGGACGAGGGCGCGGAAGTGCTGCATGTCCCGTTGTTGGAGCTGCTGCCCCCGGAGGATCCGCGCCCGCTGACGGCGGCCGCGGAGTCCATCCAGCGCTACAAGTGGGTGGTGTTCGCCAGCGCCTCGGCGGTGGAGGCGCTGCTGGAGGCGGTACGCGAGGCGGGCACGATGGACCTGCTGTCACGGGTGCGTATCGCCGTGGTGGGTCCGCGCACCGCGCGGGCCGTGGAGGGCTACGGGCTGACGGTGTCCGTCGAGTCCCCCGAGGGCACGGGCTCGGCGCTCTACGAGGTGATGCGCCCCGGGCTGGAGCCGGAGGACGAGGTGCTGCTGCCGGCCGCGGAGGAGGGGCGTCGCGAGCTGGAGGACGCGCTGCGCGAGCACGGCGCGAGGGTGACGCGGGTGACGGCGTACCGCTCGCGGGCCGCGGCGCTGCCGCCCGAGGCCCAGGGGCTGCTCGAGTCCTCGCCTCCGCACGTGGCGCTCTTCGCCTCGCCGCGCACCGCGGAGGCGTTCCTGGAGGCGGTGGGGCGCGAGCGGATCGGCACGGCCCGGCTGGTGGCCATCGGTCCCACCACCGCGGCGGCGCTGGCGCAGCTGGGTCTGCCGGTGGCCGCCGTGGCCGAGCGTCCCACCCCCGAGGCACTGGTCGACGCCACCATCCGGGCGATTCGCGAGTAGACTGCCGTCCACTGAATGCCGGAGGGGGAGGGGGGGCACGCGTGCGTCCCCTGGCGCTCCGGGTGGAACGAGGAGTCCTCAAGATGAGGCACGGGTCGTTGCGCGGCGTGATGCTGCTCGGGGTGCTGGTCTGGAGCCAGGTGGCGCTGGCCCAGGCCTACAACTATTTCAACTTCCGGATGCTCAACACGAAGGACAACCCCTTCGTGTACTACGTGGACTCCCGGTACCCGCAGCCGGCGGGTATCCAGCTGTCCCTGGTGGAGACGGCCGTCAAGAACGCCTTCCAGACGTGGGACAACGTTTCTTGCGCGACCACCAGCTTCAGCTACGCGGGGCCGAGCAAGCCGACCGTCGCCGAGCCCCGCACCCTGAACGACCGCTACAACGTGGCCGCCGTGTGGATCACCGACAAGGAGGATCCGCTCTACCGCAACAATCTCGGCACCCGTCCCTTCCTCGCCGTGCCGCTCTACTACGGCGGCCACCTGTCCCAGTGCGACATCCTCCTCAACGGGACGGGGGACATCAAATGGTCCGTCACCACTCCGACGCAGGCGGGCTATTACGACCTGCAGACGTACCTGCTGCAGGCGGTGGGCTTCTGCCAGGGGTTGAACGTCACGTACGAGGAGACGAGCGCGGTGATGTTCAACGAGCTGCCTGTTGGCGGCAACCGGCGCACGCTCACCACGTATGACATCAACCTGCTGTGCAACCGCTATCCGACGACGCCGAACTACGTGTCCGCGCCGTGCTCGTCGACCAACACCTGCACCAATGGACTCACCTGCGTGACGCCGCAGAGCACGGGCGGCAAGGTGGCCTACAACTTCTGCACCAAGGGCTGCACGAACACCACGCCCGGGGAGTGCCCGGATCCGTTCGTGTGCAAGCCGTCCACCGCGGTGCCGGGCTTCCAGTACGCGTGCCTGCCCGCGGATTCCTCCACCCAGGTGGGCAATGCCTGTACGCAGGACCTCAACTGCGGCTCCGCGTACGGCTTCTGCCAGCAGCCGGTGCTGCTGCCCTCGTCGGGGACGGCCTGGTATGGCGGTTACTGCTCGGAGATGTGCGGTAGCGGTGTCGGCACCTGCCCCACGGGCTCGGTCTGCACCCAGGTGAGCTCCACCGCGAACATGTGCCTCGACCAGTGCAACACCCTGGCGGACTGCCGCGATGGCTACGTCTGCGCGAGCCAGCCCGGGGGCAACCTCTGCATCTCGAAGTGCTACAGCGACGCGGACTGCGGTTCCGGGTTCGCCTGCCGCATCTGCGAGGGCGTGTGCGCCCCCGTGCGCAACTCCGGCGTGGTCATTGGGGATGCCTGTAACGACGACGCGCAGTGCGGCACGGGCCAGCTGTGCCTGAAGGTGAACGGCCACCCCCAAGGCTTCTGCTCGCAGACCTGCGCGGGGACCACCACGTGCTCCTGCCCCGAGGGCTCCTCCTGCCAGACAGTGGGCCCCAATCGCACCACCATGTGCGTGCGCAGCTGCACCGCGCTGACCTGCGCCTCGGGGCTGCAGTGCGCTCCCTTCCCCGATGGCACCAGCGGATGCCTGCCCTCGTGCCGCACCCAGGATGACTGCCCTGGCGGCTCCACCTGCAACGCGGGCCAGTGCGTGGGGAGCGGCTCGTACGACGGTGGCTCCTGCCCCCTGTGCCCGGGTCCCGGTAGCCCCGATGCGGGGACCGGCCCCAACCCGTCTCCCACGGACGGCGGGACGGGCTCGGGAGGGTCGGCGGGCCCCGGGTGTGGCTGCCAGGGTTCCGCCGTGAACGCGCCGGGATTCCTCGGCGCCCTTGCTTTGTTCCTCGTGGCCGCCAGGAGACGCCGTTGCCAGCGCCCGTGACCTCGCCCGCTCCCTCCCGGAGCAAGACAGACTTCACCCTTTCCTTCGTCCTCGATGCGCTCGTCGCGCAGCGGGTGCTCACGTCCGACCAGGCGCAGAACATCCTGGCGCGTGAGCAGGCTGCTCGGGCCCGCGTCCTCAAGAACCAGGGGGTGGTGGGCAAAGACGCGGCGCGCTACGAGGTGTCGCCGGTGGAGATCGTCGCCGCCTTCCAGGTGCCCCTGGCGGACAACCGCGGGGTGCTCGACGAGGACCGCATCAGCGAGCTGGCGGCCCGCGCCGCCGGCATCGCCCACCGGAAGATCGACCCGCTCAAGCTGGACATGGCGCTGGCCACCCGCACCGTGTCCCGGCCCTTCGCGCAGAAGCACTTCATCCTGCCCCTGGAGAAGGGTCAGGATGGCCGGCTGCTGGTGGCGGTGGCCAACCCCTTCGACAAGGAGCTCTTCGAGGGGCTCCACGTGCTCACCGGCATGCCCATCGAGCCGGTGCTCTCGGCGAAGGGGGACATCCTCAAGGCCATCGCGGACATCTACGGCTTCAAGCGCACGCTGGCGCGCGCCGCGGATGACTTCGGCGCCAACCCCCAGAACGCGTCGCAGATCGGCAACTTCGAGCAGCTCGTCTCGCTCAGCGGTCGCCAGGAGCTGGACGCGGCGGATCAGCCGGTGGTCCAGGCGGTGGACTACCTGATGCGCTACGCCTTCGACAACCGCGCCTCGGACATCCACGTCGAGCCCAAGCGCACCACCTCGCTGGTGCGCCTGCGCATCGACGGTGTGCTGCACCCCGTGTACACGCTGCCGGCGGGCGTGCACGCGCCCATCATCTCGCGCATCAAGACGCTCTCGCGCATCGACATCTCCGAGAAGCGCAAGCCCCAGGACGGCCGCATCAAGACCGAGCGGGATGGGCGCGAGGTGGAGCTGCGCGTCTCCACCCTGCCCACCGCCTTCGGCGAGAAGGTGGTCATCCGTGTCTTCGACCCGGAGACGCTGGTGCAGGACATCGCCCAGCTCGGCTTCGATCCGGAGGAGAAGAGCGTCTTCGAGAACTGGATCGACCAGCCCCACGGCCTCATCCTCGTCACCGGCCCCACGGGCAGCGGCAAGACGACCACGCTCTACTCGGCGCTCAAGGCGGTGGCCGGCCCGGACGTGAACGTCACCACCATCGAGGACCCCATCGAGATGGTGTGGGACGGCTTCAACCAGGTGCAGGTGCAGCCCAAGGTGGGGCTCGACTTCGCCAATGCGCTGCGTCACATCCTGCGTCAGGACCCGGACGTCATCATGGTGGGAGAGATCCGCGACGCGGAGACGGCGGAGAACGCCATCCAGGCCGCGCTCACGGGCCACCTGGTGCTCTCCACGCTGCACACCAACGACGCCATTGGAGCGGTGGCGCGCTTGAAGGACCTGGGGGTGCCGCCCTTCCTGCTGGCCCAGAGCCTCATCGGGATCATGGCCCAGCGGCTGATGCGGCGGGTGTGCCCGCACTGCGCGCAGCCGACGACGCTCACGCCCGACGAGCTGAGCATGCTGGGCGTGCCCATCCCGCTGCTGCCGGGCGGGGTGCGCATCGTCAAGGGCGCCGGGTGCATCCGCTGCCGTGGCACCGGGTACTGGGGCCGCACGGGCGCCTTCGAAATCGTCAATATGTCCAATGACTTGCGCGAGCACATCTCCCGCGCGGCCGGGCACCACGAGATGCTGGAGGCGGCGCGCCGGGGTGGCACGCGCACCCTGCGCGAGGCGGCGGTGCGCAAGCTGGCCATGGGCCTCACTTCCTTCGACGAAGTGGTGCGCATGACCTCCGTGTCGTGAGGGGCTCCGGGACGGACCGGTGCGACGAACCGTCGCCCGGTCCGTTCTCTGTCGTGTAGCCCACGCAACACGAGGCGCGGCGGATTCGAGGAATACTCCCCCACGCGGGGAGTTACGCTCCGAGTGCGTGGTGCGTTTCCCTTGAGGAGAGCCATGGCGAGAGGAAAAACCGGAATGACGCGACGTGACTTCGTGGGCCTCGGAACGGCGGCAATGGCCATGGCGGGAGCAGGCGAGCTGTTGAGCGGCTGTGCGACGACCCAGCAGGCGGGCCCGGGTGGATTGGGTAGTGGCTCGGGCGGGCCGTCGAATTCGATCGGGTACTTCGCCCGCTTCGGCGTCACCGAGAACCTCATCCGCGAGACGCTGGCGGCCGCCCTGTCACGGGGCGGGGACTACAGCGACCTGTTCTTCCAGCACCGCGTCTCCACCTCCATGGCGCTCGAGGACGGCTCGGTGAACAAGGCGTTCACCACCGTCGAGCTCGGCGTGGGCGTGCGCGTCGTCAAGGGAGACCAGACGGGCTATGCCTACACCGAGGAGCTCACCCTCGACGCGATGCGCAGCGCCGCCCGGACGGCCGCGGCGATCGCCGATGGCCCCTCCCGGCCCGGCCCCCAGAGCTTCCACCTCTTCAAGGAGCTGCCGCAGCGCTACGCGCTCAAGGTGGGCTGGGATGCCGTGCGTCCCGAGCAGAAGCTGCCCATCCTCGAGGGGCTGAACGCGGCGGTGTTCAAGTCGGACCCGCGCATCGTCAAGGTGAGCCTCTCGTTCTCCAATGAGTACGGGGCGGTCCTCGTGGCCGACAGCAACGGGCGGCTCGTCGAGGATCTCCAGCCCATGACGCACCTGGGCCTCTCGTGCGTGGCCGAGCAGAACGGCAAGCGGGAGCAGAACGGCTACAACGTCTCCGGCCGCGCCGGGTTCGACTTCTACTCGCCCGACCGGCTCGACCGCATCGTGCGCGAGGCGGTGAGCCGCACCACCATCCTCTTCGAGGCGGTGCAGCCTCCGGCGGGCGAGCTGCCGGTGGTGCTCGCGGCGGGCTCGTCGGGCATCCTCCTGCACGAGGCGATCGGCCACGGCATGGAGGCCGACTTCAACCGCAAGGGCACGTCCATCTACTCGGACAAGATCAACAAGCCCATCGCGCACCCCTTCGTGAACATCGTCGACGACGGCACGAACGAGTACGCGCGCGGCGCCATCAACGTGGACGACGAGGGCAACGTGCCCGGCAAGACGATGCTCGTGGAGAACGGCGTGCTCACCACGTACCTCCATGACTCCATCTCCGCGAAGCACTACAAGGTGAAGCCCACCGGCAACGGCCGCCGCGAGAGCTACCGCCACGCGCCCCTGCCGCGCATGCGCTCCACGTACATGCTCCCGGGCCCGCACAAGCACGACGAGATCATCGCGTCGGTGAAGAAGGGCATCTACTGCTCGAACTTCACCAACGGGCAGGTGAACATCGGCGGAGGCGACTTCACCTTCTACGTGAAGAACGGCTACCTCATCGAGGACGGGAAGCTGACCCGGCCGATCAAGGACGTGAACATCATCGGCAACGGGCCCCGGGTGCTCGAGAAGGTGGACATGGTGGCCGACAACCTCGTCATCGACGAGGGCGGCTGGACGTGCGGCAAGGACGGCCAGGGCGTGCCGGTGTCCCAGGGCCTTCCCACGGTCCGGGTCTCGTCGATCACCGTGGGCGGACGCAACTCGTGAAGGGGGCCGACATGAGCACGAACAGCACGAATCTGGCCGAGGTCGCGCGTCAGGCGGTCGAACTGGCCAAGAAGCAGGGCGCCTCCGAGGCGGCGGCCAACGCCAGCCGCGCCCGCGAGGTCGAGGTGCAGTGGCGCGACGGTCAGCTGGACAAGATCTCCGAGGCCACGACGCGGGGTCTCTCGGTGCAGCTCTACGTCGACGGGCGCTACTCCGCGGTGTCCACGAGCGACCTGCGCCCGGAGGCGCTGGAGCGCTTCATCTCCGACTCCATCGCGATGACGCGCGCCCTGGCGCGTGACGAGCACCGCCGGCTGCCGGAGCCCGAGCTGTACGCGGGCCGCACGCAGGTGGACCTGGCGATCGAGGATCCTCACCAGGCGAAGCTCGGCGCCGACGAGCGCCAGCGCATCGTCCGGGAGCTGGAGGCGGCTGCCCGCGCGGTCGACACGAAGGGCGCCATCCTGTCCGTCACCACCGCCTTCGGAGACGTCCTGCGCGAGACGTACCGTGTCAGCTCGAACGGCTTCGAGGGTGGGATGCGGGGAACCCAGTTCTTCGCCTCCGCCGACGTGAGCGCCAAGGACTCGGACGGACGCCGGCCGGAGGAGAGCGACTTCGCCGTCGCGCGCTTCTTCGAGAACCTGCCCGACGCGACCACCCTGGGGCGCCGGGCCGGAGAGCGCGCCCTGGGCCGCCTCGGGGCGGCGAAGGGCGCGTCCGCCGTGCTGACGATGGCCGTCGACAACCGGGCCGCGGGCCGGCTCGTGTCGATGCTGCTCGGACCCATGACGGGCATGGCCCTCCAGCAGAAGCGCTCGTTCCTCGACGGGAAGCAGGGCCAGAAGGTGGGCAGCGAGCGCCTGGTGCTCACGGATGAGCCGCACATCCCGCGGGGTCTCGGCTCCCGCCTGTTCGATGGTGAGGGCATCGCCGCGAAGCCCCTGCCGCTGTTCGAGGCGGGCGTGCTCCGCTCCTACTTCATCGACAGCTATTACGGCCGCAAGCTGAAGGCCCGCCCGACGACGGGCGGTGCCTCGAACCTCTCCTGGAAGCTCGGCGAGAAGGGGCAGGCCGCGCTGCTGGCGGACCTGAAGGAGGGCATCCTGGTGACGGGGTTCCTCGGCGGCAACTCCAACGCCGTGACGGGGGACTTCTCCCTCGGCGTCCAGGGCTTCCGCGTGCGCGGCGGGAAGATCGCCGAGCCCATCAGCGAGATGAACATCTCCGGCAACCAGATGGACCTGTGGAAGCGCCTCGTGGCGGTGGGCAATGACCCGTTCGCCTACAGCGCGATGCGCACGCCGACCCTCGTCTTCGAGGGTGTGCAGTTCGCGGGCGTCTGAGCCGGAAGCCGGAAAGGTCTGGCCCGGGCAGGAGCAGTGCTGGCATGGTTCGTCCCGGCCCCTGGCCGGGGAGGCCGCACTGGAGGAAGTGATGAGGAGAGCGCTCCTGCTCGGGTGTGTCCTGCTGGTGTCGTGCAATGGCCTCACGCCGCCGGATGAGGTGCCGGTGGATGGCGGAATCCGTGGGGATGGCGGAACGGGGGATGGTGGCTCCACGCTCCAGCCCGCCCCTACGGGGGGTGGCTTCTGCTGCCCGATCGAGACACCGTCCTGCAATTGTTTCCGGACCGGCGGCTGGGTCGACACGGACGACCTCTCGAAATGCCATGGCATCTGCGATGGGCCGGGGCCCTACACTCGGAAGGTCGACTCGCACGGCTGCGAGGTGGTGGAGATCGGCAGCTCGAACTCCTGCAACCCCACCCCACCACCTCCGTGAGGCAGGGCCGCGGTGGCTACACGGGCTCGATGAAGTTCAGCCGGTAGCCGTCGGGATCCGTGACGATGATCTCCCGCGTGTACCAGGGCTGCACGGTGGGGCCCTCGACGCCCGCTCCGTGCGCCCGCGCCCGCTCGGCCACTTCGTTCAGGCCCGTGGCGCCGATGCGGAATCCCAGCAGCACGCCCACGCCCCGCCGGCCCTCCAGGGCCACCGCCGAGGGCACGGCGACCAGGTACACCTCCGCCTGATTCTCCCAGCGCAGGTGGATGAAGGGGGGCTCCGCGTGCATGCGCTTGAACCCGAGCGCCTCGTAGAAGCGCGCGGAGCGCTCGGCGTCCGACACGAGCAACTTCACGAAGGACGACAACAGCTGATCGCTATCCATGCCAGCCGTCTGTAACACGGCGCGCACGCCGGGCGCTCGCGTCCCGGAGGCCAGTGCGGCCGTCGTGAACATGAAAAGGCCCCGGGTTCCGCGCGGAACCCGAGGCCTCGGTGGCGCGAGTCGACGCGGGCCGCCTAGAAGCGCGCCTGCAGCAGCATGTTGAAGCCCAGGGCGTGGGGCTTCTCGAAGCTGGGCTGCGCCACGCCGAAGACGTCGTCCCGGAAGGTCGTCCGGTTGGAGTCGTAGGTGTAATAGACCTCGCCCACCGTGGAGACGATCTCCGACAGATCCCACCGGAAGGTGCCCTTGGCGGAGATGATGGGCTCGGCCTCGCAGGTGCTGTTGTCGCTGCCGCACGTGGTGGGCAGGATGCTCAGCACGTTGACGTCACGCACCACCACGGTGCGCGTGCCCGTGAGGCCCGGGGGCGGGTTGTTGCCGCCGAAGAGCGGCTCCGGGCTGCGGAACGACGCCGGCTGCTGCACGCCCAGGGTGAAGCCCGGGGTGAAGTGCAGCGCGGGGATGTGGAAGTCCGCGCCCGCGGCGATGAACATCTCCGGCTTGAGCTTCGTGCCGTCCGGGAAGTCGGTGAAGGGCGGCAGGCCGGGCACCTCGAACTGGATGAAGGACAGGCTGCGGTAGAGGCCCAGCACGTGGAAGCGCCAGTAGTTCCACTTGGCGCGCGCCTGCAGCGCCACCGCGGTGGCGTCCTGGGGCACCGTGCGGCCGAACACGTCCGGATCCGACAGCGTCTGCACCAGGTAGCTGCCCTCGACGGACACCGAGTACGACAGCCCGCCCGGGTACTGCTCCGGGGCGAAGAAGCGCTGGTAGACGTCCGGATCGTTGCGGTACAGCCGGAAGTCCACGCTGGTGCCCACCGGTACGCCCACGTGGTAGACGGCCTGCGCGGACACGCCAGCCGAGTTCACTGGCGCCTCCACGCCCAGCGCGGCCAGGCCCGGGACGATGCCCTTCTGGAAGTAGCCGCCACCGGCCTCCAGGCGCAGCGTCTCGAGCACGTCCCACCCGGCGCCGGCCATGAAGCCGTAGAGCGTCTCCTGCTCCTTGATGAGATCGTTGAGCACCAGCGCCGTCTTGGCGCCCGCGAAGGCGTACCACCTGTCGCGGGTGAGCTGCAGCTTGGCGCCCGGCACGCCCGCCGCGGTGGCGCGGGTGGTGAAGACGCCGCTGCCGCCCCAGGAGATGCGGTAGGCATAGCCCAGCCGGAAGCGGTCCGCGGACACGGGGAAGCCGGTGAGGGACAGGCCCTCGTTCTCGCCCCAGCCCGGCGGCCGGTAGTTGAGGCGGATGTAGCTGGAGTTGTCCCGCAGGTCGATTCCACCCGAGGGCCGCTCCAGCAACAGCACCGTGAGGGCCGCCTCGGTGGTGAGGCCCTCGAAGAACGCCGGCATCTTCTTGTAGAGGACGATGTTGGACAGCGTCTCGAAGCCGGAGAACCGGGTGTTGAAGTTGTCGTAGAACTGGGTGTTCTGGAGACCCGCGCCGAAGCGGGCCGTGGGGCTGTTGGGCGTCGTCTCACCCGCGTTGGCGAAGACGTTGTCGTCCGCGAAGGCGAACGACAAGCGGGTGTCGACGAAGTCTCCGGCCCATGCGGGCATGGAGAGGGCCATCAGCCCGGTCAGGGCCAGCGTGCGCAGCGTTTTCTTCAAAGTCCCTCCAAGGGGCGGCGGGGGAAGCCGCTCCTCTCCCTGCGCCCCGCTGGGAACGGGGCGCTTCACTTCATCAAGGCACTACTTCACTCACAAGCCTTCAGCGGGCGCGGGCACTCCAGGCCCTCTCCCGGGTGGCAGCACAGGTCATCCGCGTCGCGCGGCATCACCATCCAGCGCGGACGGGCCGGCTGGACCTGCCGCAGGTGGCCCACCACGTCATAGGTGGCGCCGTGCAGGAAGCGGCACTGCTGGGCGCGATCCGCGTCCGCGTCGTTCTCGTCGCAGTCCACCCGCAGGTCCGGCACCGCGTCCTTGGTGATGACCATGATGCGCGTGTGCGTGCTGCTGCCCACGTAGCACTTGGACTGCCCGGCCGGGAGCTGCTTCGCCAGGAAGGCCACGTAGCCCTCGCCAGCGCGCACGGTGACGTCCCGCCGCGACTTCGCCGGCAGCAGCGTGTCCGCGGGGGTGGCGGTGGTGGCGGTGCTGGCTCCGAAACGGATGTACGTGTCGACGTCGCACCAGACGGTGATGGGCTCGCCCTCGGGGTAGCCCTTGGCGATGGGCCTGGACTGGGTGTCGGAGAGGGTGACCTCCTGGCCGCGCAGGGGCAGCGAGTCATCCAGGCCGGCCGCGTACGGACCCGGGCCCGTCATCTCCACCACGAACTGGCCGTAGCCACTGTACTGGGTCCGCTCGGCGCAGACGGTGCGCTGGTAGGCACCGGCGCCGGTGGTGCAGTCGATGTTGCACTGCACCTCGTCCATGTCCTCGGGCTCCACGTCGCCGCAGAAGCTCCACGCGCCCTTCTTGCTGCAGAAGAAGGGGACATCGCCATCGCCGTTGAAGTCGCAGGTCTTGAAGACCCGCGGGAAGCGCACGTGGCGCACCTTCACCAGCCCCGACTCCAGGCTCTCCATCTTCAGGTTGCTCGTGTAGTAGCCGCAGAGCCCGTCGACGTTGCTGACCGCCAGCTCGTTCTTCAGTCCGCAGTGGCGCAGGTTGATCTCCACCGGCGGGTTGAGCTTCAGGTACTTGTCCCACTGGTTGGGCGGCAGCTGGCGCACGTGCTCGCGCACCGTCCACGAGGGGAAGGTCAGCTGCGTGGTGGAGGTGAACTCCTGGATGGAGCCGGAGAGCGTCCACAGCAGATCTCCCGGGTCGAGTCCCTCGGGGTAGCTGTAGTTGTAGACGAACATCGAGGCGTAGCTGCCGGGCAGGTAGCCGTTGGGCTCGGGGACGGCCACCTGCGCGGCCGTGCTGATGTCCTCGGGGACGCGGCAGGCGGTGATGTCCGTGACGAAGAAGCCGGAGGGGTCCGTTCCCGTCACCAGCAGGGTGACGGGCGGCTGCGGATCCGGCTTGCCGTCCTTGTCCAGGTCCACGCTGGGGCAGTTCTGGTACAGGATGGAGCCGGACTCGGGGGCCCGGCCCACGGTGACGAACTTCGTCACGAAGGGCGAGGTGGTGTTGTCGTAGAGCTGCGGCGTCTGGACGGCGGCCAGCGTGGGCTCGGCGAACAGCAGGGGCGAGGAGGAGCCGGCGGCGTAGGTGCGCGACTCGGGCTCCTTCGGCAGCTTCGTCGGGTCACCCGCGATACCGCCATCCGTGTAGTTGAGCTCCACGGGCTCGTCCATGGCCCAGACGCGTACGTCCCCGTAGATGTACTGGGCGCGCAGCTTCCCGAGGCCGCGGCCTCGGGACAACGTCATCCAGTTGTAGCTGTAGTCGTCGGAGAGATCGCCCGGCACCACCTTGAAGCTCACCGGCCCGGTGAAGTCGAGCGGCTTGCCGGCCTTGTCCAGGGCGGTGACGTCCACCAGCATCTCCACCTGGCCACGGGGGATGACGTAGCGGCAGTCCTCCTTGCCACGCGCCTCGAGGGGCACGTGCTCCGTCCTGGTACCGCCGAAGCGGGAGATGCAGGAGGCGACCACGTCGAGCGGCTGGGTGCCGCCGTTGGCATTCACCGCGGTGACGCTCTGCACCACCACCCGGAACGAGCCGATGCCCGGAGGCGTGGACCCTTCCACGTCGTAGCAGCCGGACGCCGCGACGGCGCTCGCCGCGAGGAGCAGGAAACGCTTCTTCATCACTTCACCCTCCTGCCGATACGGCCATCCTCGATGGCGTTGGCGATGGGCATTTCGGTCGGGTTCTCACAGAAGGTCTCGAGCTGCCGGGTGACCGAGCCGCACTCCTGGAGGCCCGACAGCGCGTCGCGGCAGTTGCAGCGTCCGGTGTACGGGCCCGCGGGCACGTTGCACGTGCTCTGGATCTCCGCCGGATCCTCCACGTGGCAGCGCGCGGCGGCCTCCTCGGCGGGGATGTTCAGCAGCTGGCGGCACGTGCAGTCGCCCACCGTGCGCGCCAGCGCGTCCTCGAACTCCTGGGCCTTGGCGCAGAAGTTGCGCGTCTGGTCGTCCACCACCCACTTGCCCTCGATGAGGGTGCCGCAGCGCTCGCCCGTCTTGGACGTCTCGCGGCCCGCGTTGACGTCATCGCAGGTGCAGAAGTTCTGCATGTAGCCGATGAGCGAGTCGCGCAGGGAGATGCCCGTCTCCTGGCGCGTGGTGTTGCGCTTGAGGACGCTGAAGCCCGAGCCGCCCTTGGCGATGTAGTCGTTCACCGCCACGCGGTACATGCCGTTGGGGTTGATGGGGTTGCCGTTGATGGAGATGTCGGTGGCGGGGTGGGCGTAGCAGCGCTCGCCGTCCTGGTCCGCGATGCACTGCCAGGGGGCGTGGCCCTCGCGTTCCTCCTGCGGGCAGTCCGAGGCGTTCCTGGCGGGGTCGCACGGGATGCGCAGGTCGTTGAGCTGCACCTGGGCGCAGTCCATGGTGAAGCGCGCGCCGGAGACCTGGGCCTGGCTGACGCAGCCGCGGCTGGCGGAGCGTTCGGCCACGAAGTCGAACATCTCCTGCACCTCGGTGCCCGACAGGTACATGATGTTGATGGTGTTCTCGAAGGGGAACACGTTGAACATGGCCTCCTGCGTCACCACGCCCGCGTAGAGGTTGTCGCGGATGCCCAGCGAGTTGGTGAGGGCCATCTCCGCCTCCACGGCGCGGCGCTTGCGCATGGAGTCCGCGGTGATGTTGCCCAGCGGCGAGTCACCGCCCGAGGAGGTGTTGCGGCGGGCCACGTCGCGTGGCGCGTAGGAGAAGATGGAGGTGAGCTGGAGGTTGAAGTCCATGCCCAGCATGTAGGGCTGGAGCAGGTCCGTGGTCTCCCGGTCCTCCTGCTGCTGGCACTGCGCGATGGCCTCGCGCACGCCCGGGGCGTTGATGAACTGGCCGGGGTTCCAGAAGTTGTCGCGGTACCAGGCGCGCATGGCCTCGTTGCACCACAGCCCGTCCAGGGGGAAGGCGCGGTAGGAGTGGCTGCTCACCTCGGCGCCATCCAGCGTGCGCTCCTCGGTCCTGGGCACCTTCACCACCATGTCCATGCGCCCCACGTACTTGGCGAAGGCGCCCGAGTGCACCAGCACCACCTTGCGACCGCTGGGGTCCGTGAGCTCCTGCGGGGGGTTGAGCACCACGTGCAGGTGGCCACCCATGATGACGTCCAGGCCGGACACGCCGGGGATGAACACCTTCACCACCGCCTTGGGGTTGCCCTCCAGGTCGGGGTCCGCCCACTCCATCACCTTCCACTGGTCGCGGTCGCGCTCGATGAAGGGCCGGGCGCGCTCGTACTCGTAATAGGCCTCGTAGCCGCGGATGAGATCCTGATCCTCGGTGAGGCCCAGGTGGCTGACCACCACGATGAGGTCCACCACCGGGCGCAGCATCTCCACGTAGGCGCGCGCCGCCTCGTTCTGCTCCAGCGGCGTGGCCTGCAGCGAGTTGCCGCCCTCCACCAGCGAGTTGAGCGAGGAGATGTTGGCCATGCCGATGATGCCCACCTTGAGGCCCTGCACGTTGCGGATGACGTAGGGCTCGGAGTTGAGCGCGGCCTGCTCGTTGCCGGGATCCTTCGGACTGTCCCAGTAGTAGTTGGCCGCCATCAGCGGGAAGGTGGCGAAGTCGCGCGCCTTCTGGACGAAGTTGGCCAGGCCGGCGTCGAACTCGTGGTTGCCGATGACAGCCGCGTCCAGCCGCATCTTCGACAGGAAGCGGAACTCGGCCTCGCCGCTGTTGACGTTGAAGATGGGGGCGCCCTGGAAGCAGTCGCCCGAGTCCAGGTGCAGCACGCGCTCGGCGCGGTTGCGCTCGCGTTTGAGGATGGCGCCCAGCCGGGTGGCCCCACCGAAGGGACCCGCCTCGGGGATGATGCCCAGGTCCGTATCCGTCTTCAGCGGCGCGAAGTCATACGGGATGAGCCGCGAGTGGATGTCGGATGTATGGAGGAAGGTGAGCCGGACTTCCTGTCCGCTGAGATCGATGTCCTGTCCCTCCATGACGGGCATGCACGAGGCGGAGAGCAGGGCGCACAAGAGGCCGAGCAGGAAACGTCGCATTCGGGGGCGGATCCGAGGGGATTGAAGAAATTGAGCGCTAGACGACGGCCCAAGGTACGAGATGATCCGCAGGTGGGCAAGCAACGCCCCTACGTCAGGCTTCTCCGGTAAGGGAACGGCCATGCGACCGAGCAGTCATTCTGCTGTGACGGATATCGAGATCATCGAGGATTTCTCGTCGACCGCGAAGTGCGACGAGGGCTTTCTGCGAGTGCGGCGGCTGCGGTGCCAGAACCGGCGGGCGGACGGCACGGCGTCCAAGGTGTACCGGGTGGACGTGGTGGATCGGCCGAGGTTGGACGCGGTGGCGGTGCTCATCTACCGCCGCGGTGCGTCGGGGCTGGAGGTGCTGACGCGGATGAACCTGCGGCCGGCGGCCTACTTCCGGCGCGGCAAGGACATGACGGTGCCGGACGGGGCCTCGTACCTGCGGGTGGAGGAGATCGTCGCGGGGCTGCTGGAGCCGGAGGACAAGGGCGAGGCGGGTCTGAGGCACCGGGCGGCGGAGGAGGTGCTCGAGGAGTCCGGGTTCGAGGTGAAGCCGGAGGAAATCCAATTGCTGGGGGCGGGCTTCTTCCTGGCGCCGGGCATTTTGTCGGAGAAGGTGTTCCCGGCGGCGGTGGACGTGACGGGCAAGGAGCCCGGAGTGCCGGAAGGGGACGGCTCCCCGTTGGAGGAGGGCACGCACCTGCAGTGGAGGCCCATCCGCGAGCTGCTGGCGATGTGCCGGCGCGGAGAGGTGCCGGACGCGAAGACGGAGATCGCCATCCTGCGGCTGCTGGCCGAGCAGCCGTGATTCAGGCGGGTGCGATTGTCGGGAGCCCGCCGGGCGGGTAGGGTGCCCGGCGACATGCACGACGCAGCCCCCTCGTCCTCGACGCCACGGCCGGAGTACTCGCGGGCCTTCCGCCTCCGCCGGGCACAGAACTGGCTCACGCTCGGAACCATGTACGCGGCCATGTACATGGGCCGCTACAACTTCTCCTTCGCCAACGCCCGGCTGTCGGAGACGTACGGCTGGAACAAGACGCAGGTGGGCGCGATCATCAGCGCGGCCACCTTCATCTACGGCCTGTCCGCCATCCTCAACGGGCCGCTGGCGGACCGCATCGGCGGACGCAAGGCCATGCTGGTGGGCGCTGGTGGCGCGGTGGTGTTCAACCTCGCCTTCGGCCTGGGCGCGTACCTGGGCTTCCTGGGCACGGGGACGGTGCTGCTCGGCTACCTGGCCACGGTCTGGTCGCTGAACATGTACTTCCAGTCCTACTCGGCCCTGGCGCTCATCAAGGTGAACTCGGGCTGGTTCCACATCAGCGAGCGCGGCGTGTTCTCCGCCATCTTCGGGTCGATGATCCAAGGCGGCCGGGCGCTCATCTACTTCATCGGGCCGCTGCTGGTGCTGGCGCTGCCCTGGCAGTTCGTCTTCTTCGTGCCGGCGCTGGTGATGGCGACGCTGGGCCTGCTCACCTTCCTCTGGGTGCGCGACGCGCCGGACGAGGCGGGGCTGCCCGCGCTGGACACGGCGGATGCCTCCAGCGGCTACACCGGCAAGGTGGACTTCAAGTACGTGGCGAAGGTGGTCTTCACCAACCCCGTCACGCTCACCATCGCGGCGGCCGAGTTCTGCACCGGCTTCGTGCGCCACGGCTTCGAGCAGTGGTTCCCCCGCTACATGCTGGAGGCTCAGAAGCTGTCGCTCGACAGCCCCATCTTCCAGAAGGGCGCCACGGGCGTGGTGCTGGCGGGCATCGCGGGTGCGTTCTGCGCGGGCTTCATGTCCGACCTGCTCTTCAAGGCGCGCCGGCCGCCCGTGGCCTTCATCGGCTACGTGCTCCAGGTGGTGTGCATGGCCATCATCTGGAAGGCGCCGAGCCTGAACCTGGTCATCGCCGCCTTCGTGGTGAACTCCTTCTCCATCAGCATCGTGCACTCCATGCTGTCGGGCACCTCGTCCATGGACTTCGGCGGGAAGAAGGCCGCGGCCACGGCGGCGGGCATGTTCGACGGCATGCAGTACGTGGGCGGCTCCGTGGTGGGTATCGGCATGGGCTGGCTGCTGGACAGCTTCGGCTGGGGCGCCTGGGGCCCGAGCATGATCGGCTTCTCGGCCGTCGGCGGCATCCTCATGCTCACCTTGTGGAACGCCCGGCCCAAGGCGCACGCGGCCCAGACGGCTCCGGCGGTCCCCACCCCCGAGGCGCCCTCCGCCGACCCGCAGCGGAGCTCCCGGACCGGCACCCAGGGGTAGTCATCAAGACGCGGGGCGCTCGCGCGTGTCGGAGCTGCGGGCCCGGGAAGGCTGGGCCCGGCCGTGATGGCCAGGAGCGGCGGTACGACCCTTTGCGTTGCAACCATGTCCACTGACCATCAGGCCTGACCTGGGGGTCACTATGACGTGACAGACCCGTGACCTAGAGTATGGGTGTGTCCCCGTCTCCCGCACCTTTGCTGCAGAACCGGCTGGACGTCCACGACCGGAAACAGTTCGAGATCAAGCTCGAGTACCAGCCTTCCGGGGCGGACGACGAGACGCGTTATCTCGTGGAGACGTACGTCTTCCTTCCGTCGAGCCTGAACATCGACGCGGAGACGTATCCGCGGTCGGCTTTCTACGCGGACATCCACAACTACGTGCGCTTCAAGACGCCGGTGATGAGCCTGGCGGAGCTGCTGTCCTCGGACAGCGCGCCCCTGGCGCGGCTGGAGGCGGGGCTGCTCACGGGGCTCGTGAGCGAGGCGGATCTCGTCTACCAGTCGAAGCTGCTGTCCTGCATCTTCCGCGGGGTGCTGCGGCGCTTCGCCAACGGCGTGGACGAGCAGTGCGAGGGACTGGCGCGAGGCCCGGCGGAGTCCGTGTGCGCGCGGCTGGAGTCCGAGGCGCACACGGTGAGCGATGGCGCTCGGCGGGTGCTGGAGCGCTTCCGCGCGTGGGCGCGCTCGGCCAACCGCTACCGGCTGCAGGAGAAGACGCGCGCCTCCATCCGCCTGGTGGACGAGTACATGAGCCTCACGGTGGAGCAGTTCTTCCGCAAGGCCGTGGCGGACATGGACGCGCTGCCGCGCTCGGGCGTCTACTTCGAGCTGCGCAAGGAGCTGATGGACGAGGTGCTGCGCGAGGAGCAGTACCGCAAGGACCACCAGCTGCGCTCGGTCATCAGCCCCACCGGTGACAACGAGGAGTACATGCACCGGTTCGGCTTCTTGAAGAAGTTCTGCATGAACATCCTCTTCCTGTCGGCACGGAGGAACCAGAAGCGCCAGGGCTGGGAGGAGGTGCTGTTCGCGCTCGCGGCGGGCGTGGCCATGGCCTTCGCGACGTCGGTGGCCTTCTGGGCGCAGGTCCGTTACACCCAGGTCAGCCTCAACTTCTTCCTCATCATGGTGGTGGGCTACATGATGAAGGACCGCATCAAGGAGGGCATGCGCCGCATCTTCAGCCAGGTGGCGTCGCGGCACCTCTACGACAGGACGGCGGGCATCGTGGACCCGGTGACGGAGAAGTGCCTGGGCACGTGCGAGGAGAAGGTGGACTACGGGCGCGCGGTGCGGGTGCCCGCCGAGGTGGCCGCGCTGCGCTCCCGGGACGACTTCATCACCGTGTCCCAGGGCGAGCTGACGGAGACGGTCATCCGCTACCAGAAGCAGGTGGTGCTGGACGTGGAGCTGCTGCCGCGCACCGAGCGGGGGGTGAGCGGCATCACCGACATCATCCGGCTCAACGTGGAGCGTTTCCTGCGCGACATGGACGAGCCCGAGTACGCGCTGGAGTACGTGGACCTGGAGGACTTCTCCGTGGGGCGTGTGCGCGGGGCCAAGAGCTACCAGGTGGACCTGGCCTTCCGCTTCATCGTCCAGGAGGCGGGGCAGGAGCGGGTGTCGCTGCAGCTCGTCCGGCTGGTGATGGACCGCAACGGCATCAAGCGGATGCTTCGCCTGTACCCGGAGCAGCCCTTCCGGCCCGAGCCCCTGCGCTCGGCCGCCTGAACGTCCGAATTCCGCGCGCTCCGGGGGCCGGGTGGCCTATAGAGAGGTCCATGGCTTCGGACCTCAAGACCCGCGTCCGGGAGGGCTGGCAGAGCACGCTGCGCTCCATCCTGGACGAGGCTCGCTCGCTCGGCTCCCAGGCGGTGCTCGCCTTCGATCTGGACTCGACCCTCTTCGACAACCGTCCCCGCCAGGCGCGCATCCTCCGGGAGTTCGGACTGGCCCGGGCGGTGGAGAAGCTGGGCGCCTGTGAGCCGCACCACTGGGAGAGCGGCTTCGACATGCGAGGCGCCATGCGCAGGTGCGGCCTGACGGAGGAGGAGGTGGAGTCCCACTTCCCCTCGGTCCGGGCCTTCTGGCTGGAGCGCTTCTTCACCAACGAATACTGCGTGGACGACGTGGCCACCCAGGGCGCCGCGGCCTTCACCCACGCGGTGGTGGCCACGGGCGCGCACCTGGCCTACGTCACGGGTCGTCACGAGGGCATGAGGGCGGGCACCGTGGAGTGCATGCGCCGCAACGGCCTGGCCGTCCCCGGCGAGGGGCGGGTGCACCTGCTGATGAAGCCCTCCGAGCGCGACAACGACGACGCCTTCAAGCGCGAGGCCCATGCCCGGCTGGGAGAGCTGGGGCGGGTGATCGCCGCCTTCGACAACGAGCCCACTCACGCCAACGACTACCTGCGCCGCTTCCCTCAGGCCAAGGTGGTCCACCTGGCGACCGACCATTCCGGTAGGCCCGTGGTGCTGCTCGACGAAATCGTCTCGGTGCCGCACTTCTCTCACGAACCGTGACGCAACGCGCCTAAAGGGTGGACGGAGGACCCGCCCACCGGTTTGTTGCACGAAAGCGCTTGCAGTCCCCTTGCCGCGCGCTATGAGGCGCTCGGCGTGTCTGCCGCCCTTCTACGCTGGGGCGGCCTCATCGTACGGAGGCATTGGCGGTGGCCAGCAAGTACTCGAAAGACCTGCTGTTGACGATGTACCGGAAGATGTACCTCATGCGCCGCTTCGAGGAGCGTGCGGGCCAGCAGTACGGTCTGGGGAAGATCGCCGGTTTCTGCCACCTGTATATCGGCCAGGAGGCGGTGGCGGCCGGTGTCGAGGAGGCCATCCGCCCGGATGACTACATGCTGTCGGGCTACCGCGATCACGCGCAGCCGCTGGCGCGTGGCTCGGACCCGGGCATGGTGATGGCGGAGCTCTTCGGCCGCACCGGCGGCTACAGCAAGGGCAAGGGCGGCTCGATGCACATCTTCGACATCGAGAACCACTTCTACGGCGGCTACGGCATCGTCGGCGCGCAGATCGGCCTGGCCGCGGGCATGGCCTTCGCCAGCCGCTACCGCAACGAGGACCGCATCACCGTGTGCTACTTCGGTGACGCCGCGGCCAACCAGGGCATCTTCCACGAGACGCTCAACATGGCGGTGAAGTGGAAGCTGCCGGTGCTCTACATCTGCGAGAACAACCGCTACGGCATGGGTACGGCCATCGCGCGCGTCGCGGCGGTGCCGGAGATCCACAAGCGTGGCCAGGCTTTCAACATGCGCCACGAGGCCGTGGACGGCATGGACGTGTTGAAGATGTACGAGGCGGTGAAGGACGCGGCCGCGTACATCCGCGCGGGCAACGGCCCGGTGCTCATGGAGGCCAACACCTACCGCTTCCGCGGCCACTCCATGGCCGACCCCGCCACCTACCGCACCAAGCAGGAGGTGGAGGACGAGCGCAAGAACGACCCCATCCCGCGCCTCAAGGACTACGCCATCGCCCAGAAGCTGGCGAAGGAAGAGGAGTTCGACGCCATCGAGGCGCAGGTGAAGGAGCAGGTGGACGCCGCGGTGAAGTTCGCCGACGAGTCTCCCGAGCCCAGCCTGGACGAGCTGTGGAAGGACACGATCGTCGAGGAGGGCGAGGAGGACGTGCGCCCCCGCGAGCGCGTGCTAGGGGCGAAGGTGACGAACTGGCCGAAGTACCCGTCGGGCCAGGAGCTGAAGGTGACGTGGGACCTCGAGCCGCGCGAGCAGGCCGAGAAGGCGGACAAGGCTGCGGGCCTCAAGCGCTAGTTCTTCCCCACACTGACTTCTCAACCTACGGATTTCGCATTCGGAGCCAAAGATGGCCGAGTTGATGTATCGCGAGGCGCTCAACCAGGCGCTCGCCGAGGAGATGGAGCGCGACGCCAACGTGTTCCTCATTGGTGAGGAAGTGGGTCGCTACCAGGGCGCCTTCAAGGTGTCGCAGGGACTGCTGGACCGGTTCGGGAGCGCGCGCATCATCGACGCGCCCATCTCCGAGCTGGGCTTCACGGGCCTGGGTGTCGGCGCGGCGATGGTGGGCCTGCGTCCGGTGGTGGAGATGATGACCTGGAACTTCGCCATCCTGGCGATGGACCAGATCGTCAACAACGCGGCGAAGCTGCGGCACATGTCCGGCGGCCAGCTGCGCTGCCCCATCGTGTTCCGCGGCCCCGGTGGCGCGGGCGGCCGGCTCTCCAGCCAGCACAGCCAGGCGCTGGAGTCCACCTACGCCCACTTCCCGGGCCTGAAGGTCGTTGCCCCGGCCACCCCGGCGGACGCCAAGGGTCTGCTCAAGTCCGCCATCCGTGATGAGAACCCCGTCATCATGATCGAGGGCGAGCGCCTCTACGCCCTCAAGGGCGAGGTGCCCGAGGGCGAGCACATCGTCCCCATCGGCAAGGCGGACGTGAAGCGCGAGGGCAAGGACGTCAGCATCATCACCTGGTCGCGCATGTACTACTTCTGCGAGGAGGCCGCGAAGCAGCTGGAGGCCGAGGGCATCTCCGTGGAGATCCTCGACTTGCGCACGCTGCGGCCGCTGGACGAGGAGGCCATCCTCGCCACGGTGCGCAAGACGAACCGCGCGGTCGTCGTGGAAGAGGGCTGGCCCCTGGCCGGCGTGGGCGCGCAGGTGGTGGACATCATCCAGTCCAAGGGTTTCGATGACCTGGATGCTCCCGTCGTGCGCGTGACCGGCCTCGACGTGAACATGTCCTACGCGGCGAACCTGGAGAACGCGATCCAGCCGGACGCGCCCAAGATCGTCGCCGCCGTGAAGAAGGTCCTCTACCGCGAGGGAGCCTGAGAACCGTATGGCCACGCCCATCCAGATGCCTGCCCTCTCTCCGACGATGACGGAGGGCAAGATCGTCAAGTGGCTCAAGAAGGAGGGCGACAAGGTCTCCTCCGGCGAGGCGATCGCCGAGTGCGAGACCGACAAGTCGAACCTCGAGATCGAGGCCTATGACGACGGCTACCTCCTGAAGATCGTCGTGCCCGAGGGCGAGATGGCCAAGGTGGGTTCGCCCATCGCCATCCTCGGGGCCAAGGGAGAGAAGGTCGACGCGGGCGGTGCCAAGGCCGCCGCGCCCGCCGCCGCTCCGAAGGCCGAGGCCCCCAAGGCCGCCGCGCCCGCTCCGGCTCCCGCCCCCGCGGCGCAGCCCGCCGCTCCCGCCGGCGGGGGAGACGGCATCCCCGTGGTGATGCCCGCGCTCTCCCCGACGATGACGGAGGGCAAGCTCGTCAAGTGGCTGAAGAAGGAGGGGGACAAGGTCTCCTCCGGTCAGGCCATCGCCGAGGTGGAGACGGACAAGTCGAACCTCGAGGTCGAGGCCTACGACGACGGCGTGCTGGCTCGCATCGTCGTGCAGGAAGGCCAGATGGCCAAGGTGGGCGCGCCCATCGCGTTCCTGGCCGGCAAGGGTGGCGCCAAGGCCGCCGCTCCGGCTCCGGCGCCCTCCGCGGCGCCCCAGGCCGCCGCGCCCGCTCCGGCGCCCTCCGCTGCGCCCGCGCCCAAGGCCGCCGCTCCGGCTCCCACGCCGGGGGGACGCCTGCGCGCCAGTCCGCTCGCCAAGCGCATGGCTCGGGAGCGCGGTCTGGACCTGAGCCAGGTGCGTGGCTCCGGTCCGCACGGCCGCATCGTGAAGAGCGACATCGAGAAGGCGCTCACCCAGGCGCCGGCTCCGGCCGCCGCTCGCAAGGCCCCCGCCGCGGCTCCGGGCGTGCGTCCCGAGCCGAAGTCGGTGCCCGTCTCCTCCATGCGCAAGGTCATCAGCCAGCGCATGGCCGAGGTGAAGCCCGGCGTGCCCCACTTCTACCTGTCGGTGGACGTGGAGATGGACGCCGCGCTGAAGATCCGCGAGGAGGCCAAGGCGCTCGAATCGAAGGTGTCGGTCAACGACATCATCGTGAAGGCGTCGGCCATGGCGCTGCGCCGCTACCCGAAGATCAACGTCTCGTTGCACGGTGACACCATCCTGCACTTCGAGACGGTGGATGTCGGCATCGCCGTGGCGATCGAGGACGGCCTCATCACCCCCATCATCCGCGACGCGGACAAGAAGGGGCTGTCGGCCATCTCCGCCGAGGCGCGCGACCTGGCCGAGCGGGCCCGCAAGCGCGCCCTCAAGCCGGACGAGTACACCGGCGGCTCGTTGACCGTGTCCAACCTGGGCATGTACGGCATCGACTCGTTCATCGCCGTCATCAACCCGCCCCAGGCGGCCATCCTCGCGGTGGGCTCCGTCTCGGACAAGGTGGTGGTGCGCGACGGGCAGATGGTGGTGCGCAAGCTGATGACGGTGACGCTCTCGGGCGACCACCGCGTCATCGACGGCGCCATCGGCGCCGAGTACCTGCGGGAGCTCAAGAACCTGCTCGAGCACCCGATGCGGTTGCTGTTCTAGCCCCCGCTGTCCCGGCGGGTCGCCCTGGTGGGCGGCCCGCCCGGGAGCTCCGGCCCGTCACTCGCGGGTCGGCTCCTTCTGGTCCTCGTGCATCTCGTGCTCCAGCCGGCGTTGGGCATCGGTGACGCTGGCCTGCTCCTCGCGCTTCGTGCCGGTGGGCAGGTCCGTCTCACTCTCCTCGGAGCGTCCCTTGATGCCGGGCCACGGGTCCGGGTGCGTGGCCTGCACGTGCTCGATGTGCTCCGCGTAGCTTGGGTCCTTGTTGTCCGCCATCTCGTTCCTCCTCGGGTCGTGTGTAGGGTCTCGGGATAGGGTGGGGGTCGAGGTGGGAGACGGCCATGGGGGTCGCCTCCAGGTGGGTCGTACACCTGCTTGCTGGGGAAGCACTGAAAAGGACACGCAAGTCCTTCGTGAGCTGCTTAACTTTGTCCCTGATGAACGACGACGACACGAGACGCACCCGGCTCGAAGAGGGCATGAAGGAACTGGAGACGCGCATGGGAGGTCCCTCGCCCCTGGCTCAGCCACTCCAGGACGCCCTGCTCGGCGCCGTGTTCCCGCTCTCCACGGAGCAGCTCGTCTGGTTGGCCCGGGAGAACGACACCCCTCCCGTCGTCCTGTCGCTGCTGGGCAACCTGCCACCGCGGCGGTTCGAGTCCCTGGATGCGGTTCAGCAGGAGCTGGAGTCGCGGGACGAGGTAGGCGAGCAGGCGACAGAGCTGTCGCTGGCTCCCATGCCCCCTCGCTGAGCACTCCGGCGCGGCTGTCGGGGTGGTGGCCTGGACGCCGAGCATGCTGGGGTTCCCGGTGTGTACGGGTCCTCTTACATCCTGAAACACGGCCCATCGGGTTTTGCTCGCGACGTGGTATCTCTTGGGGCGTGGGCGCAGTGGGTTGGCAGGATGGTGAGGGTGTCGGTCGGCCTGGCCCGGAGAGGAATTACATGAATCCGTCTGACCTCCCCGCCGTCCTCTATGTCGACGACGACGCGCTCAATCTGAGGGTGTTCGAGGCGAACTTCGGCTCGAAGTTCCGCATCTTCCGCTGCTCGACACCGGCCGAGGCGCTGACGCTTCTGGAGCAGAAGCGCAACGAGATTGGCGTCATCCTGTCGGACCAGCGCATGCCGGGAATGACGGGCGTGGAGCTGCTGGAGCGCGCGCGCACGCTGGCGCCGGACGCCAAGCGCATGCTCGTCACGGCCTACTCGGACATGCAGGCCGTCATCGACGCGGTGAACCGCGGTCAGGTGAGCCGCTACTTCGTCAAGCCGTGGGACAGGGCCGAGGTGCTGGCCGCGCTCGAGGACGGCTTGAAGATCGCCCGCCTGGAGCTGCGCATCCGCGAGGTGGAAGGGCGGATGATGAAGGCCGAGCGTCTGGCCACGCTGGGCCAGGTGACGGCCGGCATCGCGCACGAGCTGATGGGCCCGGTGGGCTACCTGTCGCAGAACGTGTCCTCGCTGCGCAGGGATCTGGAGTGCGTGGTGCAGTACGCCTCCAAGCACCTGGCGAATGATTCGTCGCAGGAAGTGGCGAGCGTGCTGGAGGATCTGCCGTCGCTGCTGCAGGACCTGGCCTCGGGCGCGGACCATCTGCGCGGAGTGGCGCTGGGCCTGAGGGCGCAGGCGCGGGGCGAGGACATGGAGGTCTCGGCGGACGTGGCCGAGGTGGTGTCCTTCGCGGTGAAGCTGGCGCGCGCCGAGGTGCGTGATCGCGCCCGCATCACCACCATGGGCGAGCCGGTGAAGGTGGCGTTCGGCCCGGTGAAGCTGACCCAGGTGCTGCTCAACCTCATCGTCAACGCCGCGCAGGCCATGGAGGGCACGGGCCGCTCGGGACGCATCGAGGTGCGGTGGACGTCACGCGAGCAGGAGGTGGTGCTCACCGTGGCGGACAACGGCTGCGGCATCCCCCAGGAGCTTCAGGAGAAGGTGTTCCAGCCGCTCTTCACCACCAAGCCGGTGGGTATCGGCACCGGCCTGGGTCTGTCCATCTGCAAGGAGCTGGTGGTGCAGTCCGGTGGCGCGGTGCGGCTGTCGTCGAAGCAGGGCGAGGGCACCGAGGTGGAGCTCACCCTCAAGCGAGTCCAGCTCCCCTGAGCCCGAAGGCGTTGTGCAGCAGGCGCCACACGCGGAAGAGGGCCTCTTCCTCGGTGGCGCCGATGTGCTCCACCAGCACCGCGCGCCGCGTCTCCTGCTCGCCTCCCGGGCGCCACGCCACCACCAGCGCGTAGCGCTTGGGCGCGCGCTCGACGATCTCCACCGCGGACACCTCGTCGAAGGGGACCCATTCGGTGCGCGTGGCTCCGGGTGCCCACCGCAGTTGCTCCACCCGCAGGCGCTCGGAGGGGAAGTGCAACACGAAGCGGCGCCGGCCCAGCTGGCCCTCCAGCCGCAGCGCATAGCCCACCAGTGCCAGGGCCGCCGTGCCCAATGCCAGGGCCGTGGGGGGCACTGCCTCGTGGGCGCTGCCCAGCAGCACTCCCACCACCGCGCCCGCCGTGCACAGGGCCGCCAGGACCAGACAGGTGCCCGGCAGCTGCCTCCTCAGGAAGGAGGGCGGCAGGGACTCTCCCAGCAGCCGACCGGGCTCGTAGCGCAGGCGCACGTCACCCAGCCGCTTCGGCGCGGGGTTCTCCTCGAGTGCTTTCTCGAAGCTCGCCACGTCTCACAGCATAGGGCCCGTTCCGCTTCGCTCGAAGTCCGGCGCGAGCTGTGCGATTCTCGAAGGCATGGATCTCCCCTTCGAAACGGATGAGGGTGGCGGGAGTGAGCAGGGTCGTGGGGGAACCCTCGCCTCGACCGTTCTGGTGGTGGATGACGAGGCCGTGGTGCGCGACGTGTGCGCCCGGCTGTTGGCGCGCGAGCCGGACCTGGTGGTGAGCCTGGCCCAGGATGCCGAGGAGGCCCTGGAGCTGCTCCGTGCCCAGCGCTTCGACGTGCTCATCACCGACAAGAACCTGCCGGGCCTGGGCGGCGTGGAGCTCATCGCCGAGGCCCGGGCGCTGCAGCCGGCGCTGGAGGCGGTGATGATCACCGGCTATTCCAGCTCGGAGTCGGTGATCGCCGCCTTCGCGGCGGGCGCGAGCGACTACATCCTCAAGCCCTTCGAGGACCTGCGGCTGGTGCGGGCCAAGGTGCGCGCCGCGCTGGAGCGCCGGGCCGAGCGGGTGCGGGGCCGGGAGATGGCGCGGCGCATGGCGCGCGAGGCCGCCGCGCTGCTGGAGGCGGGCGGGCAGGCCTTGCCCGAGGCGCGCGAGCTGCTGGAGTCCCAGCTGTACACCTACGAGCAGGCCAGCCGGATGGCCGCGGGCGGGCAGGTGGCGGTGGTGGGCAGCCCCGACGCGCTGGAGGCCCTGTTGCGCGAGGGGCTCGAGGCCGTGGCGCTGCCCCCGGACTCGCCGGCGCTGCTGGGCGCGGCCGTGGTGGTGCTGGAGACGGGCGCGCCTCGCTGGTGGGAGCTCGCCGAGCGCCTCCAGTCCGCCGCGCCCGATCTGGTGCTGCTAGCCGGCCCGAACGCGGACCTGGCGGACCTGCTGGACGCCATCACCCTGCGGCTGGAACTGGTGGGCTTCGGCTCCTCATCGCCCCAGGTGTTGCCGGAGCGGGTGCGGATGCTGTTGATGCGCCGCAACCTCCAGCGCGCCCAGGCGGGGCTGGCCTCGGCACTGGCCGCCTTCCGCAAGAGCCTCCAGCAGGGCGGGTAGGGGAGGGCGGGCGCGATGCCCGCAAAAGCGAAGCGCCCGCTTCTCTTGCGAGAAGCGGGCGCCTCAGTGACCCTGCCGGGATTCGAACCCGAGTTTGTGCCGTGAGAGGGCACCGTCCTAACCGCTAGACGACAGGGCCGGAAAACGAAGCGCCCACCTTCCCAAGAAGGTGGGCGCCTTTGCTACGAGTGACCCTGCCGGGATTCGAACCCGAGTTTGTGCCGTGAGAGGGCACCGTCCTAACCGCTAGACGACAGGGCCGGTTTGCTACCGGGTACAACGAGCTGGGGAACTAGGATTCGAACCTAGATAAGCAGAGTCAGAGTCTGCTGTCCTGCCGTTAGACGATTCCCCAAGAACTGCGCTTCTGACTACCGCAACTACCTCACCACTTCAACTGCCTTTTTTCCGAACCACCGGGCTACCGCGACTTCTTCCCACCCTTCGGTTCAGCCTTCTTCGCGGGCTTGGCCGGTGTCGACTTCGCCGGCGCGGCCTGCAGCGGAACGACGTAGATACGGACCTCGTCGTTCGCTTCGTAAATGTTCAGACCCTCGAAATTCTTCCCCGAGGGGTTGGTGATGTGGACCGCCTTCACGCCCGGCTGGTTGACGACTGCCCTCCGAGGATAGGCGCCCGCCGGGTAGACGATCTTGTAGTACTCCATCGTCTTCTCGAGGTCCCCCGGCGCCCGATACCTGTTCTCGCCCACCTTCTGCGCGCCATCGGGGAGCTGAGCCCCGCTCACCACCTCCGCCACCGCCACCGACGCCCAGAGCGCCGCGACCACCGCCGTCCCGAGCGGGCGCGGCTTATAGAAAAGGCCCTTCAGGCTGTCAAGCGCTCGTGTCATCGCGGGGGAGAATAGGGCCCGCCGCCGGAGGTGTCCACCCCCGCGTGCGGGCCCCTGTCGAGGGGCTACGGCCGGGCGAGCGCCGCGTCCAGCCGGTGGAGGGTCTCCTCGCGGCCCAGCAGCTCGAGCGTCTCGCCGATGCCCGGGCTGACCGTGCCGCCCGTGGCCGCCACGCGCACCGGCTGGGCCACCTTGCCCATGCCCACCCCGGCCTGCTCGCTCACCTTCTTCACCACTTCATCCAGCGCGGCGGCGCTCCACTGCGGCAGCGCGGCCACCTGCTCGCGCACCTGGGTGAGCAGCGGCTTGGACTCGGCGGTGAGGTGCTTGGCCGCGGCCTTCTCGTCCAGCGTCACGCCATGCTGGAAGTACTTGAGGGCCATGTCGGCCATCTCCTGGATCGTCTTGGCGCGCTCGCGGAAGGCCAGCACCACGCGCTCCAGCCGCGGGTCGCCCTTCTTCACCTGCACGCCCCTGGCCACCAGGAAGTCCACCAGCGTCTCGGCCACCACCGCCGGGGGCAGCATCTTGAGCCACTGCTGGTTGAGCCACATCAGCTTGTCCGGGCTCCACACGCCGGACGTGGTGCCCACGTGGTCGAAGTCGAACCACTCCACCATCTGCTCGCGGCTGATGACCTCGTCGTTGCCGTGGCTCCAGCCCAGGCGGATGACGTAGTTGAGCAGCGCCTCCGGCAGCACGCCGTTGCGCTTGTGCAGCATCACGTCCGCCTCGGGGTGCTTGCGCTTGGAGAGCTTCTCGCGGTCCGGCCCGAGGATGAGCGGGAAGTGGGCGAACTCGGGCGGCTTCCACCCGAAGGCCTGGTAGAGCATCAGCTGCGGGAAGGTGGAGTTGACGTGCTCCTGCCCGCGCCCCACCAGGGTGATGTCCATGGTGTGGTCGTCGATGACGCAGCCGTAGTTGTAGAGGGGGATGCCGTCGGCGCGCAGCATGACCCAGTCATCCAGGTCCGAGTACGCCTTGGTGATGGGCCCGAGCACCTTGTCGTCGAACGTCACCTGGCCCTCGCCGTCCGGCATCCGGAAGCGGATGACCGAGGTGCGGCCCTCGGGGATGTCCTTGCGGTCGCGGCAGGTGCCCTCGTACTTGTAGGTGCCCGGCTTGCCCGTGGCCTTCTCCACGGCGGCGCGGCGCGCGTCGATCTCCTCGCGCGTGCAGTAGCAGCGGTACGCCTTGCCCTCGGCGATGAGCTGCTCCGCGTACTTCGTGTACAGCTCCAACCGCTGCGTCTGGAAGTAGGGCGCCGAGGGGCCCTCCTTGCCCGGGCCCTCGTCCCAGTCGATGCCCAGCCAGGTGAGGCCGTCGAGGATGGCCTTCACGGACTCGGGGGTGGAGCGCTCCTGGTCCGTGTCCTCGATGCGCAGGATGAAGACGCCGCCGTGGCGCCGCGCGTAGAGGTAGTTGAAGAGGGCCGTACGGGCTCCGCCGATGTGGAGGTAGCCAGTGGGGGACGGCGCGAAACGGACGCGGGGTACGGATGCCATAGAAGGGGCGCGGATAGCAGGAGCGGGCTTGGGTGGTCAACGAGGGGCCGAGTTCGCTGCCCGTGGCGTGGCCAATGCATTAAACTGCCGCGCACCGAGGGTCCTTGCATGAAATTTCCCATCGCGCTCCGCGCGCTCCTCCCCGTCGTTCTCCTGCTCTCCCTGTCGGCGGACGCCACCACGATGCTGCGGGCGGACCTGCCGGAGCTCGCCCGCTCGGCCGATACCATCGTCCACGGGACGGTGCGCCGGGTGGAAAGCCGGTGGAGCGGGGATGGCCGCCGAATCGTCACCGATGTGGAAATCCAGGTGACCGAGGCCCTCAAGGGGCAGGCGGGCGGCACGGTGCTCGTCACCCAGCCTGGTGGGCGTGTAGGCGACATCGGCCAGAGGGTGAGCGGCCTGGCCTCGTTCACCCCGGGGGAGGAGGTGGTGCTCTTCCTCGAGCGCCGGGGCACCCAGTCCTTCCGCGTGGCCGGCATGGCCCAGGGCAAGTACAAGGTGCAGCGCTCGGCGGATGGCTCCCGGGTCATGGCCGTGCCCGAGCCCACCGGTGACACCCTCCTGGTGGATCCAAACACCCGGCAGGCCACCACCTCCTCGCTCCAGTCCCTGTCGCTCTCGGAGCTCAAGGCCTCCATCCGCACGGCGCTGCAACAGCCTCCCGTGCGCGCCCAGGAGAAACGGCCGTGATGCTCGCCTCGCTCCTGGTCTCGCTCGCCCTCGGACAGAGCTCGGACCCCTTCGTTCGCAGCCGGGTGCAGCAGGGCAACGCGAGCTCCCAGTGCCTCTTCTGGACGGTGCCCACCATCCAGTGGCAGTTCAGCAGCGTGGGCAACCCCAAGAGCTCGGAGGCCCAGAAGCAGAACGAGTTCGCCGCCATCCGCCGCTCCTTCCAGAGCTGGCAGGACATCTTCGAGGACTGCGGCAACCTCCGCTTCCAGGAGGGTCCCCTGGTGGACGGCGAGCGCAACAAGGTCGGCTACGACCCCAAGGGTCCCAACCGCAACCTCGTCCTCTTCCGCTCCAACAAATGCGTGGACGTCGTGCCCTCCGGTGTCCGGTGCGACGAGGACACGGACTGCGGCAACACCTACGACTGCTGGGACGGCGATGAGCGCACCATCGCCCTCACGCTCACCACCTACGACGAGAAGTCCGGCATCATCTACGACTCGGACATCCAGCTGAACGCGGCGAACTTCGTCTTCACGACGGTGGACAGTCCGCCCTATCCGATCTGCGCCCAGCCCATCTCCAGCAACCCCGGCAACTGCGTGGCCACGGACGTGCAGAACACCATGACGCACGAGATCGGCCACCTGATCGGCCTGGACCACACCCAGGCTCCCAACTCCGTCATGTTCCCGAGGGCCCCGGTGGGCGAGACGTCCAAGCGCATCATCGACGAGGGCTCGCGTGACTTCGTGTGCACGACGTACCCGAAGGGCCTCGCCAGTCAGAGCTGCTTCACGCCCACGCCGGACTCGGGCGCCAGGTCGGCGAAGCTTGGGGACTCGGCCTCGGGTTGTTCCAGCACCGGCGCCGGGACATGGCTGCCCGCGGTGGCCGGCTTCGCCCTGCTCGCGTGGCGCCGCCGCGGAGGCGCTCGCTCGTGATGCGCTCCCTTCCGTGGTTCGCCCTCGCCGCGCTCGCGCTATCCGCTCCCGAGTCCGAGGCGCAGACGTACCAGCGCACCCTGGTGCCCGGCCGGCCCTTCTGCGTCGTCTGGCCCGGCCGTGACTACCAGTACCACCTGGACCCCACCGGCAGCAGCCGCACTCCAGGAGACTCCGAGCTCGTGGCCGTCGAGGCCGCTATCGCTTCCTGGCGGGCCGTCTCCAACACCTGCAGCGACTACACCTTCACCCGCGGCCCGGACATCCAGAATCCCAGGGTGGGGTACGACAAGGACAGCAAGGACAACCAGAACGTCATCACCTTCCGCGAGCGCGACTGCAACGACGTCGTCGAGCCGAATGATCCGTGCATCGAGGACGACACCTGCTCCAACGTCTATTCCTGCTGGGAGCACGGGAGCGCCGTCATCGGGCTGACCACCACCACGTTCAGCTTCCGCACCGGCTACATCCTCGACGCGGACATCGAGCTCAACGCGGGCGCCCCCGGGAGGGGCTTTCTCTTCACCACCGTCGACTCGCCGCCGTGCGAGGGGGGCGTGCAGACCACCAGTTGCGTCGCCACGGACGTGCAGAACACGGTCACCCATGAGATGGGGCACGTGGTGGGGCTGGACCACGTGTCCGTGTCCGGCTCCACCATGGAGCCCACCGCGCCTCCGGGAGAGACGCACAAGCGCATCATCGACGTGGGGAGCGCCGCGGGCTTCTGCGACGCCTACCCCCGGGGCCTGCCGCCCACCCAGTGCGGTGAGATCCCCGACCTGGGCCGCCACGTCCAGGCGGTGTCGAATGGCCCGGGCATGGGCTGTGGTGCGGCGCCCGGAGCGCTCCTCGCTCCGGCGGCGCTGCTCGGACTGCTGGTGCTCGGCCGGCGTCGCGAGCGTCCGGGTGGGCGCGGCCGTGTCCCGCGCCTGACGCGTGATTAGGAAGAAGAGGGTGCATGACCATCGCCTTCTTCGACCTGGACAAGACGCTGCTCGCGGTGAACTCGGGCGCCCTCTGGGTCCGACGCGAGCTGGAGCAGGGCCACATCACCCGGGTGCAGGCCTTGCGCGCCAGCTACTGGCTGGCCCGTTACCACCTGGGCTTCGTCTCCATGCAGGACGCGCTGGTGCGGGCCATCTCCCATCTCGAGGGCATGGGCGAGCGGCATCTGCGCGAGCGCACCGTCCAGTTCTACGAGGAGTGGGTCCGCTCGCAGTTCCGGCCCGGCGCCCTGCGCGCCCTGGAGGAGCACCGCTCGGCTGGAGACACGCTCGTCCTGCTCACCTCGTCCTCGGGCTACCTGTCCGAGCTGGTGGCGAGAGACCTCGGTCTGCACGCGGTGCTCTGCAACCGCTTCGAGGTGGATGTCTCGGGGCTGTGCACCGGCCGGCCCCTGGGCGAGGTGTGCTTCGGCGAGGGCAAGCGCTCCTACGCGCTGTCCTTCGCCTCGGAGGCCGGCGTCGAGCTGTCCGCGTGTGCCTTCTACACGGACTCGTACTCGGACCTGCCGGTGATGGAGGTGGTGGGCCGCCCCGTGGCCGTCCACCCGGATCGCCGCCTGCGCCGCGAGGCCCTGCGGCGCGGCTGGCCCGTGGTGGACTGGGGCGTACCGGGGGGTGGAGGAGACGTCGCGCTGGACGTCTCCTCGCGGTGAGCGGGCAGGGGGCTCAGCGGCGGCGCGGCGCCACGAGCCGGACGGTGAACACGTAGTCCACCGCCACCGGCCTGCCCTCGAGGGCGATGGGCTTGTAGACGCGCGACTGCAGCGACGCCACCACCGCCTCGTTCATGTGCGGCAGGCCCTTGATGACGCGGCAGTTGTCCACCCGGCCCTGCCTGGTGATGACGCACTTCACCACCATCAGTCCCTCGACGCGGGCCGCGAGGGCCTCGCGCGTGTAGACGATGTCCTTGCCCTCGAGCTGCACCAGGCGCGGCATGCCGTCCTGGTAGGGCACGGGGCCGTCACCCGTGGGGAGCGCGCTGTTGGCCAGCGCCGACGCGGACACCGTCTGGCCACCGGTGGGCTCCGCCGCGGGCTTCGCGTCCACCCGGGTCGGGGCTCCCGCGGGCACCGGCGCCGGGGGCGGATCGGACTCCAGCATCACGGGCGCCGAGATGGACGAGCCCATGGCCGCCATCGTGTGGGACTCGCCCGCCCTGCCCGAGACCTGCTCCACCCGGCTCCCGGCGCTCGCGTTGCGCGCCGAGGCGGAGGAGCCTCCACGCGCACGCTGCAGCTTCTGGGCGAACACCACCTCGCCCGAGCCGCCGGTGATGACCGTCTCCGTCTGGTAGCCGTCGAGCGCGAAGGTGAACTCGGCGGTGACGGTGTCCTGGCCCGGCTCCTTGGGAATCTCCAGCAGCAGGGGCGTCTCGCCGCGCTCCTGGCCCTTGTAGCTGACGCGCGCGCCCTTGGGCTGGCTCATCAGCCGGAAGCGCACCACCTCCGCCGGGGCCTTCTGCACGGCGGGCGCGGTGGCCTGGGCGGCCGGGGCCACCGTCTCCACGGGGGGCGGCTTGGGCGTGAAGATGCCCGAGGACAGCAGCAGGCCACCCGTGAGGGCCACGGCGATGCCTCCGCCCACCAGCCCTCCCAGCAGCAGCGTGCGCCGACGCGTCTTCTGCATGTCGGGCGGCACTTCCACGCTGATGTCCACGGCGATCGTATCGCCGCCCGAGGGGGCCTCTCCCGCGATGCCCGCGAACAGCGGCGTCTTGTGCGGCCCCGTGGTGGTGTGCCCGCCCGGACGCTTGAAGATGCCGCTGTGGCCTCCCGCGGCCATGCTGGCCCCGCGCATCGCCTCCAGCAACTCGTCCATCGTCTGGAAGCGCTGCGCCGGATCCTTCGCCAGGCACCGGCGCACCAGCGTCTCGATCTCCTGCGGCACCGGCATGTCCGGCCGCACCGAGCTGAACGCCGGCGGCAGCTCCTTGTGGTGGGCGAAGATGAGCTCGATGTGATCCTTCGAGACGAACGGCGGCCGCCCCACCAGCATCTGGTAGAGCACCACGCCCAGCGAATACACGTCGCTGCGCACGTCCGCCTCGTTGCGCGCCTGCTCCGGCGCCATGTACGCCGGGGAGCCCAGGAAGGTGCCGCTCTGGGTGATCTCCGGGTTGGGCGTCTCCTCGGAGCCCGGGGCGATGGACTTCACCAGCCCGAAGTCCAGCACCTTCACGAGATCCTGATCGGCCTCGTTGAGGAGCATGATGTTGGCGGGCTTCAGGTCTCGGTGGACGATGCCCTGGTTGTGCGCCTCGCGCAGCGAGCGGCACACCTGCTGGGCGATGTTGAGCGCCCGCGCCCAGGGCAGCGGCCCCACTTCCGCCAGGACCTGGCCGAGGGTGCGCCCCTCCAGGTACTCCATGGCGATGTAGTAGATGCCGTCGTCCGTCTGCCCGTAGTCGATCACCGTCACCGTGTTGGGGTGGCGGAGCTTCGAGGACAGCGAGGCCTCGCGCAGGAAGCGCTTCTGGAAGCCCGGATCCTTGCTGGTGGGGAAATTGGGGTTGAGCACCTTGAGCGCGACCACCCGATCCAAGGGCGTCTGCTGGGCACGGTAGACCCGACCCATCCCCCCGATGCCTATCGGCTCGAGGATGCTGAAGCGGCCGTTGAGCGTCCGCCCGATGAGAGGATCCGCCCCGGTATCACTCGGACCCTGCGAGTCGCCGGTCACCATTCGTCGTGCTCCCCCGGTCTTTGCCTGGGTGAGAGAACCATCGTCTGGCGCGTCATGAAACCACATCTCCTGGAAACACGCGACTTGGGAGATCAGTGCCTGCCCGGCAGCCGTCCGCTCGTCCACCGTGTGCCGCCCGCATTGACGCTTCCCGCAATGTCGGACTACCGTTCAATCCTTCCGCGTATGGACTCACGCGGGCTCGCGATGGTCGATTCCCCTTCGATGACGGCTGAAGCCCAGGCGAGGCGTGCGTCGGTACAGAAACGCCTGGCGTTGCTGGAAGAGGAGGTCGTCCGGCTCCGGCGGGAGCTGGCCACGCTCGGCGAGGCCCAGCGGCTGCCGGGGCTCTTCCTGACGGTGGAGGTGGCCGGCACCACGGCGCTGCTGCCCGTGGAGGCCGTGGTGGAGGTGGTGCGCCTGGTGGCCATCGAGCCCCTGCCGGCGGCCCAACCCCACGTGCTCGGCACCATGCTCTACCGGGGCACCCCCGCGGTGGTGGTGGATCTGGCCGCGATGCTCCGGGTGCGCAGGGAACCCGACCTGGACGCACATCTGGTCATCTGTAGCGGCCCGCGCACGGTGGCGCTCCTGGTGGACCGGGTGCGCGATCTGGTGGAGTCGCCGCTGCTGGTGGAAGGCGCCGGCGAGGGAGAGGGCACGTCCTGGGATGGGACGGGGTTGATGGCGGGCCTGTGCCGTACCCCCGAGGGCATCCGCCCGCTGCTGCGCGCCTCGGCCGTGCTGGCCATCCCGGAGGCACCGTGAAGGAGCCGGTGCGCGTGGAGCGCCTCGACGAGCAGACGCTGGGCGGGCTGGAGTCCGTGCTGCGCGCGGCGTGCGGCATGGTGCTCGCGCCCAGCGTGCGCCGCTCCCTGCGTACCGCCCTGACGCGCGCCGCCGAGTCCCAGGGGCTGCCCGTCGCCGACTTCCTCCAGCGGGTGCTGGCCCGGGACACCGCGGCGGTGGAGACCTTCATCGGCTACGCCGTCATCGGCGAGACGTACTTCTTCCGCCATCCGGAGCAGCTGCGCGAGCTGTCGCGACTGGCCGCCCTGCACGTGGGGCCCTTCCTCGTCTGGAGCGCCGGGTGCGCCAGTGGGGAGGAGCCCTACAGCATCGCCATGTCCCTGCTGGCGGCGGGCGTCGCGCCCGACAACATCCGCGTGGTGGGCACGGACGTGTCCAACCGGGCCCTCGAGCGCGCCCGGCAGGCCACGTACTCCCCCTGGTCCGTGCGGCGCATGGAGCCGGAGCTGGAGCGACGCTTTCTTTCCCTCCGGCCGGATTCCGTCTCCGTGCCCCCCGAGGTGCGTGCCCGGGTGGAGTTCCGGCGGCACAACCTCGTCACGGATGCGCCGCCCGTGGCGGGCGCGCAGGCCGTCTTCTGCCGCAACGTCCTCATCTACTTCCCCACCCAGGTCATCCCCGGGGTGGTCGAGCGGCTCATCCTGGCGCTCGCGCCCGGTGGTTGGCTCTTCCTCTCTCCGGCCGAGGTGCCCTTCGCCAAGGGCATGGGGTTGGAGGAGCGTGAGGTGGGGGGGCAGCTCATCCTGCGCAAGCCCCTGCCCGGCGAGCGGGTCGCCACGCGCGCCTCCCGGCCCGGGCCCCTCCGGATCGCGACGCGGGCGCCGAGCCCGCTGCGGCGGGTGCTGGCTCCCTCCCAGACAGTACGGGCCGCCGAGGCGCCGAGCGCTTCACGGGCCCCGGTGCCCTTGGCCCTCCCGCCGGCCGAGTCCTCCCCGGCTCCCTCCGCGCCCCTGGTGCCGGAGACGCTGACGCGGGCGCTGGCCGCGGCGCGCGAGGGACACTTCGAGCAGGCCGAGGAGCTCGCCCGGCTGGCGGCCCGGGAGCTGTCACCCGAGGCCTACCTGCTGCTGGCCATGGTGTCCGAAGGGCGGGGGGACGTGCAGGGGGCCGTGGCCGCGGTGCGCAAGGCGCTCTATCTGGAGCCACAACTGGCCATTGGCCATGCCATGCTCGTGGCGTTGTATGGACAGCTGGGGCACCCCGAGGAGGCCGAGCGGGCCCGGCGCAACGCGCTCCGGGCGCTGGAAGGTTTGGATGACGAGCACGTGCTGCGAGGCGTGGAAACGATGACGGTCGGTGGACTGCGGCGGGCGCTCGTGCCGGGGACGAAGCAGGGAAAGTCGGGGGCGAGATGAGAGGCGCCCGTAGGAGCTCGGAGGACTTGTGGAAGGCAACGCCATGAAGCCGCCCGCCATCCAGCGGCTGGACATGCGGCGGCTCAGCCTGCGGACCAAGATTCTGGCCATCACCGGAGTCTCGGGGACGCTCGTGGCGGGCATCCTCGTGGCCGCCTTCTCGCTCCAGGTGCGCGAGTCGCTCAAGGACGAGTTCACCAAGCGGGCCAATTCGGCCAGCCAGGAGCTGGCGCATCACCTGGCCATCGCCACCTGGGCACGGGACGAGTCGGGCATCAATCGCGCCACGGCCGCCACCCTCCAGAGCAATTCGGACGTGGCGTACGTGGTGGTGAGGGATCGCCAGGGAGAGATTCTCGGCCACGCCGAGGCGCGGCCCCAGGAGGACCTGGCACAGCTGCCCGCGGCCCCGGCACAGGAGGCCAGGCGTGTCCTCTACGTCGGCGGCCGGTCCGTGCTGGAGACGTCCGCCCCCGTCTACTTCGAGCCGCGCACCCCCAATGGTGGGGCGGACGCGAAGACGCAGGTGGGCACGGTCCAGGTGGGCCTGGAGCTGGGCGTCCTGGATGGGACCGTGTCGCGCATGGTGTGGCGCGCGCTCGGCCTGGCCGTGTTGTCACTGGCCGGGTGCCTGGCGGCGGTGGCCGCGCTGTGCCGCGTGCTCATCATCCCCCTGGAGCGGCTGGCGCGCGCGGCGGCCGGCATCGCAGCGGGAGACCTGCGGCAGCAGATCGACATCAGCGGCACCGACGAGATCGGAGACCTGGCGCGCAGCTTCGGCACCATGGCGGAGGTGCTGACGGACCTGCTCAAGGACCTGCGCAGCGCGGCGGCGGAGATGGAGCGCGAGGCCACCAACGTGCTGGCCACCTCCTCGCAGCAGTCCGCCATGGCCAACGAGCAGGCCTCCGCCATCCACGAGACGGGCGCCACGGTGGCGGAGATCGCCCAGACGTCCAAGCAGGCCACCTCCTTCGCGGACACGGTCATCGGCGGCACCCAGCGCTCGGAGTCCCTGAGCGCCGAGGGCCAGAAGGTGGTCGGCGAGAGCGTGTCCGCCATGGAGAAGCTCAGCGAGCAGGTGAAGGCCATCGCCCTGGCCATCACCGACCTCAACGAGCAGACGCTGCAGATTGGCGACATCATCACCACGGTGAAGGACGTGGCCGAGCAGTCCAACCTGCTGGCGCTCAACGCCTCCATCGAGGCGGCCAAGGCGGGAGACCAGGGCCGTGGCTTCGCGGTGGTGGCCATGGAGATGCGCACCCTGGCGGAGCAGTCGAAGATGGCCGCCAACCAGGTGCGCGCCCTGCTGGGTGAGGTGCAGAAGGGGACGCGCGCCGCCGTGACGGCCACCGAGGAGGGCAGCCGCCGGGCCCTGGCCGCCATGGAGATGGCGCAGAGCGCGGGCTCGGCCATCGTCGGCCTGTCGGAGCTCATCCGGGAGTCGTCGTCGGCGGCCCGGCAGATCGCCGGGAATACCCGGCAACAAACCATTGGCGTGGAGCAGATCGCCGCGGCGATGAACGAACTCACCATCGCCATGCAGGACAATGTCGAGGGCACCAAGCGCATCGAGCAGGTGGCGGGCAACCTGTCCAACCTCTCCAAGCGCTTCTCGGACCTCGTTGGAAAGTACCAACTATGACAACAGCACACGGCGCGTCGGGAGGCAGTGGAAGAATGAAGGTGCTGATCGTCGAGGACACGAAGACCATCACCAACCTCATCCAGGTGTACCTGATGGGGTGGGGGCTGGAGTTCTTCGAGGCCAGCAACGGGGTGCAGGGGCTGGCGCGCGCCCGGGAGGTCAAGCCGGATCTGATCATCTCCGACGTGCAGATGCCGGAGATGGATGGCTTCGCGCTGTGCGCGGCGGTGAGGGCGGACCCCATCCTCTTCGCCACGCCCTTCGTGATGCTCACCTCGCTCAAGGATGACGCCAGCCGCCAGCGGGGACGCCTGGTGGGGGCGAGCGCCTTCCTCAACAAGCCGGTGGCGGTGGACGATCTGCGCGAGAAGGTGCGCAGCATCCTGAAGCTCCCGGCCAGCAAGTACTAGAGGAGCCGAGAAGGAACCATGGCCGGCGACGAGTCGAGCGGGAAGATCGACTACGCGGCACTGCGCCGCAAGTTGGACGAGGCGCAGGCCGTGCTCGAGGGCGCGCAGGTGCTCAGTCCGGAGCGCCGGCGCGAGGTCCTCGCCGAGCGTGCGCGCGCGCTGGCCGAGTCACGTCACGAGGAGCGCAGGGAGACGATGTCGGTGCTGGCCTTCCGCGTGGGCGGGGAGCGCTACGCCGTGCCCATCGACGCGGTGGACCATGTGCTGGAGTCCAGGGGCCTGTGCCCGTTGCCGGGCTCGCCCCGGTATGTGCTGGGCGCGCTGGTGTCGCGCTCGCGGGTGGTGCCTGTGTTGGATCTGCGGCACGTGCTCGGCCTGGAGGGGGGCGGCATGTCGGACCTGACGCGCGTGGTGGTGGTGGAGGTGTCCGAGGAGTTCTTCGGACTGGCGGCGGAGGAGGTGGACGGACGGCAGGAGCTGGCCCGCGCGGAGCTGTCGCATCCGCCCCCGGGGCCCTTCACGTTCCTCACCCGGGAGCGGCTGATGGTGCTCGACCTCGAGCAACTGGCCGATCCCGCCGCCGTGGGGCGGGGATAGGCGGGGCACATGGATCCTCGGGTACTCCGGAGCCTCTGGCCCATCTTCGCCGCGGAGACGCGCGAGCAACTGCAGACCATTGGCACGGCCGTGATGGGCCTGGAGCAGGGGACGTCCGAGCAGGTGTCGGAACAGCTCATCGCGCTCAAGCGGGAGGTGCACAGTCTGAAGGGGTCCGCGGCCAGCCTGGGCCTGGCGGACATCGAGCAGCTGGTGCACGCCATCGAGGACGCGCTGGCGCGTTGCTCGCCGGGGCATGTGCCGCCGCCGGGGCTGGTGGAGAGCACCCTGCGGAGCCTCACGGCCATCGAGACCGCGATCAACCGCGGGGACGCCGGGGAGCAGCCGGCGGTGGAGAACCTGGCGCAACTGCTGTCCGGGCTCGGGCGGGGCGGGGTGGAGCTGCCCACCGAGGTGAAGCCCAAGGTGCCGGCGCAATTCCGGCGCGAGGGCATGCAGACGCTGGAGAAGCTGGAGACGTCGCTGGGCCGGCTGTGCTCGCCGGGCCTGGAGGACCGGGCCGGCGCGGTGTGGGAGGCGGTGGGCCTGGCCGAGCTGTTGAAGGCGGCGGCGAACACGGCCGGAATCTCCGCCGTGGAGTCACTGGCGAGCTCCGTGCGCGCGGGCTTCGCGCGCATGGAGGAGTCGGGCGTCGGGGCGAGCGTGGCGGCCTCGGACATCGCGGGCGCGCTGGTGCAGCTCAGGGGCGCGCTGGAGTCGCTCACCGAGGAGGTGGCCGCCGAGCCCGCGGTGGCCCCGGCGGAGCCGGTGGTGACGGCGCGCTCGGCCTCGGGCGGCCGGCGCCAGCAGGACATGGACCGGGCGGTGCGCGTGTCGGTGCGCACGCTCGACTCGCTGGCGCTCCAGGTGGAGCAGCTGGCGGCGGGCCGGGCGCAGCAGATGCGCCGCTCGGAGGCCCACCGCGAGCTGCTGGAGCAGACGAACCAGGCCCTGTTGCAGCTGGAGCGCGCGGCTCAGCAGCTGGCGCTGTCCGGTGGCGGTGGGGCGCTGGAGTCGCTGAGGGCCGGGGTGGGGCAGGTGCGGGGCGTGCAGAAGCGGCTGGTGCAGCTGTCCAAGGACGTGCACCGCGAGGGCGAGCAGCTCGCGCTGGTGGCCCAGGTGGTGCGCGATGACCTGCGCGACCTGCGGATGGTGCCGGCCTCGCAGATGCTGGAGCCGCTCAAGCGCACGGTGCGCGAGCTGTGCGCGCGGCTGGGCAAGGACGTGGAGCTGGAGATCGCCGGTGGGGACGTGCGCATCGACCGGCGCATCGTGGACGTGCTGAAGGATCCGCTGCTGCACCTGGTGCGCAACGCGCTGGACCACGGCATCGAGGCGGTGAACGAGCGCGTGGCGGCGGGCAAGTCCCCGCGCGGGCAGCTGACGGTGAGGGTGGAGCCGAGGGGCACGCGCCTGGCGGTGGTGGTGGAGGATGACGGAGCGGGCCTGTCGCCGGAGAACGTGAGGGCCACGGCGGTGCGCCGGGGGCTGCTCACGGAGGCGGAGGCCGCGAAGCTCACGGACATGCAGGCCGCGCGGCTGGTGTTCGAGCCGGGCTTCTCCACCCGCGAGCAGGTGACGGAGATGTCCGGGCGCGGCGTGGGCCTGGACGTGGTGCAGACGACGGCCACGCGGCTGCAGGGCGCGGTGGACATCTCCTTCGAGAAGGGCAAGGGGACGCGCTTCACCATCGACCTGCCGCTGATTCTCGCGGGAGCGCTGGGGCTGCTGGTGCGCACGGGAACGGCGGTGGTGGCCATTCCCTCGGACGCGGTGGAGCGGGTGATGCGGCTGGCGCCATCGGACGTGGGCACGGTGGCCGGGCACGTGATGGCGCAGGTGGAGGACGAGCACCTGCCCTTCTATCCGCTGTCGGTGGCGATCGGCATGCCCCGGCTGCCGCTGGCGCTGGAGTCGGGCAAGCCGCAGACGGCCATGGTGCTGGTGCTCGGCGGAGTGCGCGCGGTGTTCGCCATCGACGCGGTGGTGGGCCAGCAGGAGATCGTCGTGCGCTCGCTGGGGCGGCACCTGCAGAGCGTGGCGCACCTGGCAGGAGCCGCCGTGCTGGACGACGGCAGTGTGGTGCCGGTGCTCAACGCGCCGGAGTTGCTGCGCGCCGCCTCGGCGCCGGTGGTGTTGCGCGCGGCCACCGAGGTGCGCCGCCCGCCCATCCTCGTGTGCGACGACGCGCTCACCACGCGCTTCGCCATGAAGGCGCTGCTGGAGATCGCCGGCTACACGGTGGTGACGGCCGGGGATGGCGAGGAGGCGCTGGGCATCCTGGAGCGGACGCCCTGCCAGATGGTGGTGAGTGACTGGCAGATGCCGCGGCTGGATGGCATCGGGCTCACGCGGCGCATCCGGGCGAACCCCAAGCTGTCGCACATCCCGGTCATCCTCTGTACGTCGCTGGACAGTCCGCAGGAGCGGGCCGCCGGACTGGAGGCGGGCGCGGACGGCTACCTCGTCAAGCGCGAGGTGGAGCGCGGCAAGCTGTTGGACCTGGTGCGCCAGCTCCTCCCCGCGAGCGCCTGAGCAGGCGAGGGAGCGGGGCCTCGTTGAAGAGGCTTCTTCTCCCCATGGCCGGGCGTGAGCACCTTGGCGTTCTTGCCAGGAGGCGGCGTGGAGGCGCAGGTCGCGCTGTGGATCGCGGGATTCTCGTACCCGGCGGTGTTCCTGCTCCTCGTGCTTTGTGGAGTGGGAGCGCCACTGAGCGAGGAGCTGGTCGTCATCACGGGAGGGCTGGTGGTGGCGCGAAGCGGAGCCAGCCTGCCGATGATGGCGCTCACCGCCTATCTGGGCATCCTGGCGGGAGACAGCGCGCTGTACCGGATCGGGCGCTCGCTGGGGCCGAGGGTGTTCTCGCACCCGAAGCTGGCGAAGATGCTGACGCCAACACGGGTCGAGCTGCTGCGGAAGATGTTCGCCCGACGAGGGGCCTTGACGGTGTTCCTCGCGCGCTTCCTGCCGGGACTGAGAGCGCCGGCGTTCCTGCTGGCGGGAGCGACCGGAGTGCCCTATCGCCGATTCCTGCTGGCGGATGGGGCGGCGGCCTGGGTGGCGGCGATGGGGATGACGTGGCTGGGCTACCGCTTCGGCCCCACGGTGCTCGCGGACGTACAGGGGGGCCTGAGATGGCTGCTGTACGTGGCGGTGGCGGCGGGCGTGGGAATGCTCTGCGTGCGATGGATGAAACGTCGCGCGCTGATGCGAGCCGCGCGAGTCATCCAAGCACCCGAGGCTGAACCGTAGCCATATATCCCCTCTCCCTCTGGGAGAGGGTCAGGGTGAGGGTATTCGCACCCGTGAGGCACTCGCCCCACGAGGAACCACTCACCCCAGGATCCGCGGCAGCAGCAAGGACACCTGGAGCTCCGGAGACTCCGTCACCGAGAGCCGGGCCTCCATGCCGCGAGCGAGCCGTTCCAACGAAGCCCGAGCCTTCTCCGACAATGGACGCTCGGCATTCGCCTGAACGATCAACTGCCACGCCTCGGTGCTCTCCGGCGCCTCCACGCGCAGCACGATCTCCGAGGCCCCGACTCCGCGAAGCAGTCGCTCCAGGGTTCGGACCAGCAGCGCGAGCACCGTCCGGGACGCGCGGATGCGCACGGGCACTGCAGGCAACTCCAGCCGCACGGCCGCGCGCCGTCCGGGCCCGAAGGTAGCGCTCAACAGCGCGCGGAGATCCTCCGCCGGAACCTTCTCACGCGAGGGCCGGTGCTGGAGACGGACGTTCAACTCACTGGCGGCGCGGCTGATGCGCTCGAGGTACCGCTGCATGGGGGGAGTGAGAGCCCCCGCCATGCCCCGATTCAACATGTCGATATACCCCTGGATGACCTGCAGCGGGGTGCGCAGGTCATGAGCCTGGCGGGATCTCGCCCGGTCCCAGTGCGCGAGCAGCTCCACGAGGCGGAGCCGCTCCCACCGCAGACGTGTCTGCTCGGCCCGGGCGGCGTCCTCCCGCTCCCGGCACGCGAGCAGCGCGCTGCCGAGCACCGCCAGACGGGTGAGGATCAGCCGGTCCGAAGCCTCCACACAGGGCTCGCCAATCACCAGCGTCGTGTGCCCATCCTTCTGCATCTGCAGGGGATGGGCGCGAGCCGGCGCTGGAGGCGAGAGTCCGGAGATCGCCACGCGGCGACCGGCCGCGTACAGCGCGGCGCCGCTCGCACCAGTGAGACCTACAGCCGCCTCGACGAGCGCATCGAGGCCTGCCTTCGCCCCGTGGTGCAGCGCCCGCTCGGCGACAGCCGAGACCGTTCGCTCCACCTCGGAGGCGCTGGCACTCCTTCCCACACGCCGCCCACTCCAAGCACCTGCCTGCACACATGGAGGAATGGCCACGGTGGGCGAGAGGTGCAACGCAACCCTGCGTGGGAATGAAAGGGGTGACGGAAGGAAAACTCTTTCCCACCCATTCACCCGGCCACCCAACTTTTTTACTGGCCTACAGGGTTTCCTCGTTCCCAACGCGGGTTTTCCCCTCGGAGGGCGCTGGCCGACCACTTGCTATCGAAGCCGTCCGGGATGGGACGGAGCGGAATGGGGACGCTGGGTTACTACTCGACGATCATGCGGCTCGCGCCCGGGGGGCTCGCCAGGGGGATGGCGAGACGGGTCCAGGGGGCGGCGCGGCAGGCCCTCTATAGGAGGCGCGAGCGGCTGGACGAGCTGAGGCTGCTGGAGGCCTTCGGCGTCTCCACGGCGGAAGCGCTGGCCGAGCGGGTGCTGTCGTCGCGTCCCGGGGTGGCCTGGTGCGAGGTGGGGCAGAGGGCCTCGGTGAAGCAGGCGCTGGCGGCCATTCCGGGGGCGGAGACGCGGGCGCTGGAGCGGGCCCGGGCGGCACTGCGGGGCGAGTTCGACGTCTTCGGGACGCACGTGTGCTTCGGCGAGGGCCAGCCGGTGGACTGGTCGAAGGATCCGGTGAGTGGCTACCGCTACCCGGTCATGCCGGTGGAGCAGCTGCGGCTGGAGCGCCCGGGGGTGGATCCGAAGTACCCGTGGGAGCTGGGCCGGTTGGACTGCCTGGTGGCGCTCGGCCAGGGGTACTGGGTGGGGCGCCACGAGGAGCCGAGGAGGGCGTTCGCGCGGGCCTTCGTGACGCGGACGCTGGACTTCCTCCAGGCGAACCCGGTGGGGCAGGGGGTGCACTGGACGTGCGCCATGGAAGTCGCGCTGCGCGGGGCCAACCTGGCGCAGGCGCTGGTGATGTTCGCGGACGCACCGGAGGCGCGGCGGCCGGAGTTCCTCGTGCCGGTGCTCGAGTCGCTGGCCGAGCACGCCGCGTGGGTGGAGGCGCACCTGGAGGACAAGGGGGCGGTGCCCAACAACCACCTCGTCTCCAACTACGTGGGCCTGCTGGTGATGGGGCTGCTCTTCCCGGAGCTGCCGGACGCGCCGAGGCAGGTGGCGCGGGCGGTGTCGGGGCTGCGAGCGCAGATGGCGTCGCAGGTGCACGCGGAGGGCACCTCCTTCGAGGGCTCGGTGCCGTACCACCGGCTGGCGGTGGAGCTCTTCACGCTGGCGCTCGTGGTGGCGCGAGGCCTGGGCGTGGAACTGGGGCCGAGATACGAGACGCGGTTGCGCCGGATGTACGCGGCCTCGCGGGCCTGGTGCTCCGAGCGCGGGCTGGCGCCGCAGATAGGGGACAACGACTCGGGCCGAGTCTTCCCGTTCCGGGAGAGGGAGCCGCGCGAGCAGGGCTACCTGGTGCCGCTGGGGGCGGCGCTCTTCGGAGCCGCGGAGCTGGCGGAGGGCGAGTTCCCGGACGAGGCGGCGTGGCTGCTGGGACAACCCGGGCTCGAGCGCTTCCAGGGGCTGCGGCCCGCGCGACCCGCGGAGTCGGTGAGCTTCCCTCGGGGCGGCTTCCACGTGCTGCGTGGAGCGGGAGCGGTGGTGACGGTGAGCGCGGGCCCGCAGGGCCAGGGCGGAGTGGGGGGACACAGCCACAACGACAAGCTGTCGTTCGAGCTGCACCTGCACGGACGCCCCGTCATCGTGGATCCAGGCACGGGCACGTACACACGCGACCCGGAGATGCGCAACGCGTTCCGCTCGACGGCGGCGCACAACACGCCGCAGGTGGACGGGGTGGAGCAGACGCCGCTGTCGCCGGGCCGGCTGTTCGCGCTGCCCGAGACGGCGCGGGCGCGGGTTCAGGTGTTCCAGCCGGGCGCCGAGCTGGATCGCCTCACCGTGCGGCACGATGGCTATCGCGTGCTGCCCTCGCCCGTGGGCGTGGAGCGCACCTTCGTGCTGGACAAGCGTGAGCGCGCGCTCGGGGTGACGGACGCATTGGTGGGGGTGGGGCTTCACGAAGTGGTGGGGAGGATCCACCTTCCGGACCGCGAAGCACGGCTGAGGGCACCCACGCCGGAGGAACTGGCGAGGGCGCTGCGAGTGCCGGACGCCCCACGGAGCTTCGAGTCTCTCGGCGTGGAACTGGGGTCGGCGGAGGCACCGGAGGCGTTGGTGCTCTTCGCGGAAGGCCTGGTGCCACGGTTGGAGCCGTCCCGGTACTCGCCGGGCTACGGCCAGGTGGTGGCGTCACAGGTGGTGGTGTTCGGGGTGCGGCTGTCGCCCCCGGCGAGGCTGAGGTGGGTGGTCGTCTTCAATTGAAGACAGGGACGTCGCGTGACCGGGGAACCGGCACGCCATCAGAGAGGTGAAGCAGATGCGCGTCATGGTGAGCCCGCTGCTGGAGCAGATCCGCCGGCGGGAGGCGAAGGTGGGCGTGGTGGGGATGGGCTACGTGGGTCTGCCGCTGGGTATGGCGTTCGCGGAGGCCGGCTTCCCCGTGATGGGGCTCGACGTGGACACGCGGAAGGTGGAGAGCATCGGCAAGGGGGAGAGCTACATCAAGCACATCCCCAGCGCTCCACTGAAGGAGCTGACGAGCGCGGGCAAGCTGAAGGCCACGACGGACTTCTCGAAGGCACGGGAGATGGATTGCATCATCATCTGCGTGCCCACGCCGCTGACGGCGTCGCGTGAGCCGGACATGAGCTACATCATCAAGACGGGCGAGGCGCTCTCGCCGCACGTGCGGCCCGGTCAGCTCTTCATCCTCGAGTCCACGACGTACCCGGGGACGACGGACGAGGTGCTCAAGCCGCTGCTGGAGAAGAGCGGCCTGAAGGCGGGCGTGGACTTCCACCTGGCCTTCAGCCCCGAGCGAGAGGATCCGGGCAACAAGAGCTTCAACACCAAGACGATTCCGAAGATCGTCGGTGGCCACACGCCGGCGTGCCTGGAGGTGGCGCAGGCGCTGTACGCGAGCGCGCTGAAGGAGACGGTGGCGGTGTCCTCCACGCGCGTGGCCGAGCTGGCCAAGCTGCTGGAGAACATCTTCCGGTGCGTGAACATCGCGATGGTCAACGAGATGAAGATGCTCTGCGACCGGATGAACATCGACGTGTGGGAGGTCATCAACGCGGCGGCGACGAAGCCCTTCGGCTTCATGCCCTTCTATCCGGGTCCGGGCCTGGGCGGTCACTGCATCCCCATCGATCCGTTCTACCTGACGTGGAAGGCGCGCGAGTACGAGTTCCACACCAAGTTCATCGAGCTGGCGGGCGAGGTGAACACGCAGATGCCGTACTACGTGGTCACCCGGACCATGGAGGCGCTGAACAAGAACAAGAAGACGCTCAACGGCGCGAAGGTGCTGTGCCTGGGAGCGGCGTACAAGAAGGACATCGACGACATGCGCGAGAGCCCGAGCCTGCGGGTCATCTCGCTGCTCAAGGAGAAGGGAGCCGAGGTCGACTACCACGACCCGTACGTGCCGCGCCTGGAGGAGGGCCACGGCTTCCACTACACGATGCAGTCGGTGCCGCTGACGCCGGAGACGATCAGCAAGTACGACGCGGTGGTCATCCTCACGGACCACTCGAGCATCGACTACGCCATGGTGGTGAAGCAGTCGCCGGTGGTCGTCGACACCCGCAACGCCTGCAAGAACATCGGGCCGGGCCGCGAGAAGGTGACCAAGGCCTGACGCTGACACCGGCCGGCCCGGTTGCCGTCCGGTGAAGCAGGAGGCCCCGCTGCGGCGTCCACGGAGGGGGGGACGCCGGGGCGGGGCCTCTATTCTTTCAACGCTTGTCGTTGGGCGCGCCGGGCCTGGCGAAGGTCAGATCCTCGGACGCGTAGTAGGCGAGGACCTGCTGCTTGTACTCGGGCCGCGAGTACACGTCGGGACGGGGCCGCTCCATGACGCCCACGAGGACGGAGGCGACCTCCTCGACGGGCTGGGCGCCGGGAATCTTGCGCGAGTCCACGCCGCCTCCGAGCGCGTTCACGCCGAACTCGGTGGCCACCACGCCCGGCAGGAACGTAGTCACATGGATGCCCGGGTAGCGCTCGCTCAGCTCCTGGCGCAGGTTGGCCGTCAGCGCGTTGAGCGCGTGCTTGGCCGCGTTGTAGGCGGAGCGCTCGGGGACATAGGGAACCCGCCCCAGCATGGACGAGACGTTGATGATGTGCCCGCTCCCGCGCGACTGGAAATGCGGAAGCACGGCCTGGATGCCGTAAAGGGCGGACTTGACGTTGACGCGCATCATCTCGTCGAAGTCGTCGTCGGTGAGCTCGGAGACGCGCTTGCTGATGCCCCGCCCGGCGTTGTTCACCCAGACATCCACGTGCCCGAAGCGGCCGAGCGCCGCGTCCAGAACGCGCTTCACCTCGTCACGCCGGGACACGTCGGCGATGACCGGAAGCGCCTCGGTGCCGCAGCGCGCGGCCACCTGACGCAGCTCGGGCTCGCGCCGCGCGGCGAGAACCACCTGCCAGCCCTTCTTGCCCACCTGCTCGGCCAGGGCGGCGCCGATGCCCGCGCTCGCCCCGGTGATGACCACGACCTTCTTGTCCATGACGGCCTCCTCAGAGGAGCGAATGCTAATGGGAGAGTCCAAGAAGTTCGTGGACATACTCGTGTTGCGCATGCTCCCTCTCCCTCTGGGAGAGGGCGGGGGGTGAGGGTAATGGCCGACAAAGGGGAGAACCCGGCCGTTTGCTTCCCGGGCAGGTAGGAGTGCCCATCATGCTGTCCGGGAGAGACGCTCCGTTTTTTCCCCGATGGGGAGCGAGGGAGGGCTCGGGTAGAGTCGGGGCGTGAGAATACGAACCTGGCCAGTCCTCCCGCTGCTCGCCGCATCCGCCCTGCTCACCGCCGCCGCGCCCGCTCCGGACACGCGGGTGGTGTTGATGGACGCCATGGCGGAGGAGCTCCAGCGCAACCAGCAGCAGCTCAAGCTGCAGAACCACGAGCCGCCGTACTTCATGAGCTACCAGCTCAAGGACACGGATCAGTACGGCATCGTCGCCCGCTACGGGGCGGTCTTCCTGGATGACACGTACCGGGATCGCAAGCTGTACGTGGACGTGCGGGTGGGCACGTACGAGTTCGACAACTCGGGGCCCGAGGAGTACGACTTCTTCGGAGGAGGCAAGGGCTCCAGCTACATCACCAACAAGGACGCCCCGCTCGACGACTCGCCCCTGGCGCTGCGCACGTCGCTGTGGCTGGTGACGGACGAGAAGTACAAGGCGGCGCTCTCCAGCTTCCTCAAGAAGAAGGCGGAGAACGTGTACGCGGTGGAGGATCCGAAGCAGCCGCCGTCCTTCTCGAAGGAGAAGCCGGCGACGTACACGCAGCCGCCGCTGGCCTTCCCGTTCAATCGCGAGCGCTGGGTGCGCGTGGCGCGCGAGGTGTCGTCGAGGTTCAAGAATCACCCGGACATCTTCGACTCGGAGGTGCGGGTGACGGCGGACAAGGTGACGCGCGTCTTCGTGTCGAGCGAGGGCGGGCGGATCATCAGCGAGCAGACGATGTACGGGCTGCACGTGATGGCGGTGACGCGGGCGGAGGACGGGCAGCTGCTGGACAACTCGCGCAACTACTACTCGCCCACCGAGGCGGGGCTGCCGGACGAGAAGAAGCTGGCCGAGGCGACGAACAAGGTGATCGAGGAACTGGCGGCGCTGCGCAAGGCGCCGTCGATCGATCCGTACACGGGACCGGCGATCCTCGCGCCCGAGGCGGCGGGGGTGCTCTTCCACGAGACGCTGGGGCACCGGCTGGAGGGAGACCGGCAGGATGGGGAAGGGGAGGGGAAGACGTTCCGCGGACAGGTGGGCAAGCAGGTGCTGCCGACGTTCCTGAGCATCGTGGATGACCCGACCCTTCGCACGCTGCAAGGCGAGCCGCTCAACGGCTTCTACGAGTACGACGAGGAGGGCGTGAAGGGGCAGAGGACGGTGCTGGTGGAGAAGGGGGTGCTGAAGAGCTACTTGGTGTCGAGGCGTCCGGTGGACGGCTTCCTGCAGTCGAACGGACACGGGCGGAGCCAGGGGACGCGCAAGCCGGTGGCGCGGATGGCGAACCTGATCGCCGAGTCGTCGAAGCAGGTGGATGACGTGGAGCTGAAGAAGCAGCTGATCGCGGAGGCGAAGCGACAGGGCAAGCCGTACGGGCTGATCATCCGGGACATCACGGGAGGGAACACGAACACGTCGAGCTACGGGTACCAGGCGTTCAAGGGGATGCCGAGGATGGTGTACCGGGTGGACGTGAAGACGGGGCAGGAGACGCTGGTGAGAGGGGTGGAGATCGTGGGCACGCCGCTGTCGTCGATGAACCGGATTCTGGCGACGGGCCGCAAGCAGGGAGTGTTCAACGGCTTCTGCGGAGCGGAGAGCGGGAACGTGCCGGTGTCGACGGTGGCGCCGGCGGTGCTGCTGCAGGAGATCGAATTGCAGCGGGCGGTGGAGGGCAAGGACCGGCCGCCCATCCTGATGAGCCCTGCGGCGAGCAGCACCGCCAGCGGCGAGGTGAAGTAGGCGGAAGGGGAGACGGTTTCAAATCCGCCGCAGGTACGTCTTGCCCGCGTGGGCGCCGATGCGGCGCTCACCGGGTCCATGTGCTGGATGCAGGGGGCTCCTTCTCGCCGCGCGTTGTTCCGGGTCGCTCTTTCAGACCTTGTCTGACAAAGGCCTGGGCGGATTCCAGTTCCGGATGATCAGCACCACGTTGAGTATCAACAGGAGCAGCAGCCCCACCAACACGACGTGGACCATGGTCACGGTCGTGTTGAACGCCGCGGCGAGCTTGTGCCTGATGTCTTTGTCTGGCGTGTCCATCAACCGAAATGAGCTGGCCAGTAGTACCCCCCGTTCGTTCAGCTTCGTCAGATTGCGGTCGAGCTCTTGCAGCTTATCGAAGTCCTCCTTCAGCATTTCATCGAACTGAGGGGTGACTTGCTGCTTCACTTCGGTGGCGCGCTGGTTGGCGGCTTTCGATATCTCTTCTTTCGCATCATTCACTGCCTTGTCGAGGCTGTTCAACTTGGACTGGCCTTGTTGATAGATGGCGTCAGCGGTTTTCTTCGACAAGCTGGTGATGCGGTCACCGTGCTTGTCAATCTCGTTGTCCAGATCCTTCAACTTGCCGGCCGTGGCCTGCTCCTGCTGCTGAAGCTGCACGAAGGACTGCTCGGCCTGCTTTCTCTTCTCGTCAATTTCGGATTTCGCCTGAACGCCTCGCTCTTGAATCTGCTGAATCACGTCGAACTTCATGTCCTTGAATCTGAGCGCTCCAAAGACGGCGAAACCGAAGGACACAACCAGGATCGCTATCGATACCAATACCACCGGCTGCTTTAGAAGTTTGCGGCTCAAGACCCAATTGATGTCATCGGACAGCCTGCCGATAGCCTCGTCATCGAAGCGCGCTTCGTTCAAGCGATGGGTCGCCTCCAGCACCCGGGCTACGACGCTGAACGTGTGCGAGTCGCTGGAGGTCGCATCGGGCACGGTCGACTTCTCTGCTGATGCCGGTCTTGGCGCCTCCGCGATGGTGTTTTTCAGGAGCTTGACGAGCTGGGAGTCCGGAGGCAGCGCCATGTCGACTATCTGCTCGATCTCGGCCAGCAGAGCATCACGTCGAGCCTTCCAGTCCACCGACTCATCACCGCCGGAAGCTTGTATGAGCCGCAATTCCTCCTGCAGCCTCGCGATGGATTGGCGAATGAAGTACTTGTCAGCCATGCATCCCTCCTTGCAGTGCCCTGGGTTTGGGCAGGAAGACCGGTTGTTCGATATCGATGGCTGGCGGGCTCTTGTCCTGGTCCGTCGACCGTGCCACTGCTGACGATGGTGGCTCCTGGTGCGGCCAGCCCGTCGTGTTGTTGGGAGCCGCCTCGGTCCAGGCCCACCAACCTCCGTTGGAGCTCAAGACCGGCGTGCCGCCCGTGCGCCCGTCGCCCAGCGTGTACCACTGGCAGTTGTAGTGTCCGCTGCCCGCAGGTGAGCAGGGCACGGGGGCTGGCTCGCCGCTGCTTCGTGCGCATGACCAACTCCTGACATCCTCAGCCATTCAGCTAGACGGGGACATTTTCGGATGTGAGCAAGAGGCTCCCAGCTCCAGGGGGCGTCGCCTGGAGAGGGGACGATGACGAGATCGCCTCACTCCCCCGCCACTCTCCGAACATGAGACAGCTCACTCTTTGACACCCTCACGGCCCTCACGGGACCGGTGGGGATTTGCAGGATTCGCTACAGATGACAAGAACCGCTGGACGAGAGCCATCCACCGGAGACTCGCCTACTTGTGCTCCTCTCATCGAATGCCCTGACGCGGAGTCCGGGGAGAGGGTTCCACAGTGAGAAGCATCCATCCGTGGCGCACGTACGTTCTGGGTCCAGTCTGTCTGTTCATGATGTTGCACCTGCCCGGAGCAGGTGCCGCCGAAGGCCGCGAGGGCTTCCTGTTCAGCGACCGACCCAGGGCCTCCGGTGCTCCCGGAACCGTCCCGTCAGCCCTGCCCGCGGGCTTCACCCAGGAAGTGCTCATCTCGGGCCTGAGTGACCCGACGGCATTCGCCCCCCTCCCGGATGGCCGCATCCTCATCGCCGAGAAAGCAGGCGTGGTGAAGGTCTACAAGAACGGGATCCTCCTGGGCACGCCCTTCCTCGACATCCGGAGCCGCGTCAATGGCTTTGCCGATCGCGGGCTCCTCGGACTGGCGGCCGACCCGGACTTCGCTCGCAATGGTTTCGTCTACATGCTCTACACCTACGAGAACGACCCGGGTGACTTCGATGGACCCAAGACAGGGCGTATGGTTCGCTATACCGCCGTGGGGGACACGGCTTCACCGGATAGCGAGACCGTGCTCCTCGGAACCAGCGTGGGCCGCTCCTGCAACGATTTCCCGCCGGGCACCGACTGTATTCCCTCGGACAGCCCTTCCCATTCCGTGGGTGACCTCGAGTTCGCCTCCGATGGCAGCCTCTTCGTGACCCTCGGGGACGGCGCCCACTTCACCCACGTCGACGACGACGCATTGAGGGCGCAGGACCTCGACTCGCTCGCGGGCAAGCTGCTCCACATCACACCGGGCGGGGCCGGCCTGCCGACGAACCCCTTCTGGAACGGAGACGCCACCGCCAACCGCTCGAAGGTCTTCAGCTTCGGCCTGCGCAACGCCTTGCGGTTCGGACTGCGCCCGGGCAGCGGCGTCCCCTACCTGGGGGACGTCGGCTGGGACACCTACGAGGAGATCGACGTCGCGACCCCGGGAGCGAACTTCGGCTGGCCCTGCTACGAGGGCACGGAACGTCAGAGTGGCTACGAGCCCAAGCCGGCATGCCAGGCCCTCTATGCACTCGGCCCCTCCGCCGTGAAGATGCCGCTCCATGTCTGGCTGCACCAGACCACCGCGTGCAGCATCGGAGGCGCCTTTCATTCCGGCACTTCCTGGCCCGCTCCGTTCCAGGATGCCTTCATCTTCGGAGACTGCACGCAGGACTGGATGCACGCCCTGACGGTGGATGCCGGGGACAACCTGGTCAGTGTGAACGACTTCGCCACCGAGACCGCCGGGGTCGTCGACATCAAGTTCGGCCCGGACACCCACCTCTATTACCTCTCCATCTTCAGCGGAGAGCTGCGCCGCATCCGCTACGCGGGAGCGAACTCGCCTCCCCTCGCGGTGGCCTCGGCGACCCCGAACAACGGCAGCGCCCCCTTGAGCGTGCGCTTCTCGAGTGCCGGCTCCAGTGACCCGGAGGGGGACCCGCTGAGCTACACCTGGGACTTCGGGGATGGCACGCCCACCTCGAGCGAGAGCGATCCACTGCACATCTACTCCGCCAGTGGCACCTACACCGCGCGGCTGACCGTCGAGGATGGCCGTGGAGGGAGCAGCTCGGCGGTGGTGGGCATCAGCGTCGGCAATCACGCCCCCACCGCACTCATCCACGCACCCCTTCCCTCGCTCCTGTTCAAGGTGGGGGATGTCATCTCCTTCTCCGGGTCGGGGACGGACCCCGAGGATGGAACCCTTCCCGACGCGAACCTGGCGTGGAACATCGTCCTGCAGCACTGCCCCAACGGGGGATGTCACGTCCACCCGCTCCTCTCGCGCACGGGGGCGGGTGGAAGCTTCGTCGCCCCGGACCACGGCGACGAGTTCTTCCTCGAGCTCAGGCTCACCGCCACGGATCTCAATGGCCTGACGGACACGAAGAGCGTGGCCATCCATCCCCAGACGGTGCGACTCACGCTCGACACCTCGCCCCCCGGGTTGCAGGTGGTGTACGACGGCACGGCCGGAACGGCACCCTTCACCCACATGGCGATCGTCGGCACACGCCACACGATCTTCGCGCCTTCACCGCAGGGAGACCTCACGTTCTTCTCCTGGTCGGATGGAGGCGACCCGCAGCACCTGGTGACGACCGGCGAGCTGGACGCCGTGTACACCGCGACGTTCAACCCACCGACCCCCATCACCTGTCCGGAGGGGCAATTCCGCGCGGAGTACTTCAACAACCGAGACCTCCATGGCCCCCCCGCCCTCGTCCGCTGCGAGCCCGCGCCCATCAACAATGACTGGGGTACGGACTCGCCGCCCGGCACCGGCCTTCCGTCCGACGACTTCTCGGTGCGCTGGACCGGACGCTTCCGCTTCTCCGCGGGTTTCTACCGGTTCACCACCACCGCCGACGACGGGGTGCGGCTCTGGGTGGATGGCTCACCGCTCATCGATGCCTGGAGGAATCAACCCCCCACCACGTACCGCGCCTATCTCTTCCTGCTCCACGGGGAGCACGAGGTGACGCTCGACTACTACGAAGCCGGCGGCGGCGCGGTGAGCCAGCTCCGCTGGGCCCGGACCTGGTAGGCATGACACCCTCACGCGGCCCGCGGATTCAGGAGCACGAGCCGCGTGGCTTCCCGGGCCCTCACACGGAGCGGCTGGCCGACCTCCAGGAGCGTGGCGTCCCGCTGGGTCACCACGAGCCCCGCGTGCTCGAAGTCCACCGCGCCCGACAGCACGAACAGGTGGGTGCCCGCCTCGAGCTTCTGCCACTCCTGCGGCCTCAGCTCGCGATGCTCTCCGGAGCGCAGCAGGGAGAGCCGGCGCGCGCGCCCCAGGTGCCCGTAGCCCTCCAGCCCCCGCACCACATCATCGAAGCGCCGCTCGGCGAGCGTCTTCCACATCCGCTCGCGCAGGCGGTCATTCCCCTCGAGCAGTGGCAGGAGCGCCGAGCGGGGAATACGGATGAGCGTCGAGGCCGTCGCCGTGCGGACGGTCGCCGAGCGGCGCTCGCGGGTGAGCAGGGCCAGCTCCCCGAACACGGCGCCGCTGCCCAGCTCCTCCATGAGCTTCCCTCCCTGGGCCAGCACATGGACCACGCCGGTCTCCAGCAGGTACAGCTCGTCACTGGCACTTCCCGCGTGGAAGACCTCCCTGCCCGCGGGCAGCACGAGGAGCTCCGCGTGCTCGGCCAGGTCGCGCAGGGTGGCCTCGTCGAGCTGGGCGAAGAGCGGCACGTGGCGCAACGTGTGGACCACCAGGGAGCGGCCCAGGCGCGCCCCGAGCCGCGTACCCAGCACCCGGGCCGCCAGCCTCACCATGGACTGGTGCAGCCGCCGCTTCAGCAGGGAGCGGGCCATGCTCAGCACGTTCTCCAGGGTGATGGGCGCCACCGTCAACAGCCCGTGCCCCTCGGCATGGCCCGTAGCGGTCTCGAGGAAGTAGAGCGCCTCGGGCCCGTCGCGGGGGGCCCACGCCTCGCGCTCCTCCTCCGACTCGAAGAGCCGGGCGTGGACGGCGTAGAGGCTGTCGGTGAGCTGGTGCCGCGCCTCGGCGGACAGGGAGGAGGGGAGGATGACCTCGGTGCTCGTGATGCGGGACATGGCGGCCTCGATGCCAGGGCGTCGCGTGTGGGGTTCACGCCCTGACACGAAGCACTCTGCCCTGGAGGCCGCCGGGGGACTGTGACGGCGCCAACGCCCGGAGAGTGAGCGCCATCACAGGGGCACCCGCATACCCGGCCCGAGCAGCTCGAGCGCGGCCCGAGGCCGTTGAGACCTTCCGCGCCTTCCGCGGCGCCTATGTGGAGAGCCCGCGGATGATGAGCGCGGCCAGGGTCGCGGCGGCCTTGGCTTCCTCGACGCGGCCTCGAATCATCTCCCGCGAAATCGCCTCCGCCGCGCCGATGATTCCGACGCAGCGCAGGTGGAGCTCCTCCTTCGACAGGTTCGTGTAGGGCGCGAACGCCTCGCAATAGAGGGCCACGTAGCTGTCGATCAGTTCCCGCTGGAAGGCCTCCATCTCCTCGTCGCCCTTCAGCGCGGCCGAGATGGCATGCCACTCCGGGCCGACCGACGTGTAGCAATTCATGTAGGCGCGGCTCACCACACGGGCGACGTCTTCCAGCCGGCGCCGTGTGCGCGCGAGCGCATCCTGCAGCACCTTGACCTGCCGGGCGTCTATCTCCGCGTAGAGCGCGATGAGCAGCCCGGAGCGCGTCTTGAAATGCTCGTAGGCCACCGGCTTGCTGACGCCGGCACGCTCGGCGAGATAGCCGAGGGTCAACGCGTCCGTCCCCTCCTCGCGCACGAGGGTCTGCGCGATGTCGAGCAACTGGTCGCGCCTCTGGGCCTTCGGCAGCTTCTTGCTGGATGTCTCGCTCATGGCAACGCGGCTCGCACCTGAACCGGTGTCAAGTGACTGTAACTCGCCGCCAGGCGCGGAGCACGAGCCGCGTCACTGCCCCTCGCCCTCCCTATGAACAAATCGTGGCGAACCTACTATTGGTAACTTACTAAAGGTAGGAATCTGGGCCGGATGGGCGCGACCGCTTCCGGTCACGCCGCCGCCCCGCCATGCAGAGGAGCCCTCCCGCCATGTCCACGAATACGCAGCAGCCCGTCCTCATCATTGGAGGTTCCGGCCTCGTCGGCTCCCAGGCCGCGAAGATGCTCCGCCGGCTCCACCCGGAGCTGCCCATCACGATTGGAGGACGCGACCTGGCCCGGGCCGACGCCGTCGCCAGGGAGGTGGGCGGCGCGGACACCGCGAGGATTGAGCTGGAGCGACCGGACCTGGGCCTGCCTGCCGGGAAGTCCTTCAGCGCGATCGCCATGTTCGTGAAGGACGACACCCTCAACTCGCTGCGGTACGCGCAGGCCACGGGGGCGGCCTACGTCAGCATCTCGACGGCCCTGTTCGAAGTCGGACCGGAGGTGGGGCTCTACATCCACAAGCCCGGCGGCGCGCCCATCCTCATGGACAGCCTCTGGCTGGCAGGAGCCGCCACGCTGCCAGCCCTGCACTTCGCCAGGGAGTTCCGGACCCTCGAGGCCATCGAAATCGCCGCGGTGCTCGATGAGGAGGACATGGGCGGACCGGCGGCGTATGCCGACTTCGAGCGCATGACGAAGGCCGCGGCGAGCTCCCTTCTCCTCGAGGACGGCAAGTGGCGCTGGGCCCAGGGCGAGGACGCGGCACGCACCCTCGTGGGCGTGGACGGAGCGGAGCTGCGGGTCCAGGCCTACGCACCGCTCGACCTCATGAGCCTCGCCGGAGCAACCGACGCCCGGTCCATCCGGTTCGACCTCGCGGTGGGGCAGTCAGCGACCCGCAGGCGCGGCGAGCCCTTCTCGACGGAAATCATCATCGAGCTGTCGGGCCAGCAGCGGGATGGAACGACGGGACGCGTCCGCTACGAGCTCGTCCATCCGGCGGGTCAGGCGCCCGTGACGGCCCAGTGCGTCGCCGTGGGCCTCGAGCGGTTGCTCGGCCTGGCGGGCGGCCCGCCCGTGGCGCCAGGTCTCTACCTCCCGCACGTCCTCATCGACCCGGCCTACATGGTGCGGCGCCTGGAGGAGATCGGCACCCGCATCCGTCGGGTGTGAGCGGCGGCCAGCACGTCCCCAGACGGTCCATTCCCAGAACAACCCCAGGAGTGCATCCACCATGTCATCCCCCATGAATCCATCCGTTCTCATCATCGGAGGCTCCGGCGTCGTCGGCGGTCGCGCGGCCCGAGCACTTCGTCGGCTCCAGCCAGCCCTTGCCATGACCATCGGCGCGCGAGACCTCGCCCGGGCCGACGCGCTCGCGAAGGAGCTCGGCGGTGCGAATGCGGTGAGAATCGACCTGGAGCGCCAGGACCTGGGCCTCCCCACCGATGCGGCCTTCAGTGCCGTGGTCGTGTTCCTGAAGGACACCTCGCTCCATTCGCTGAAGTACGCGCAGGCAAAGGGCATCCCCTATGTCGCCTTCTCGGACTTCGTCTTCGACATCGGGCCAGCGGTAGCGCACTACATCCAGAAGCCTGGCAGCGCCCCCATCCTCATGCTCGGCCACTTCCTCGGCGGAACGGTGACGCTGGCGGCCCTCCACTTCGCCAGGGAGTTCCAGCGCATTCACTCCATCGAAATCGGCGCGGTCTTCGATGAGGAGGACGTGGGTGGGCCCGCGGCGAAAGGCGACCTGGAGCGTGTCGCCCAGAGCGTGCCGCATCCGCTGATGCTCGAGGACGGGAAGTTCCTCTGGGCCCGGGGAGAGGAAGCAACCCGCGTCTTCCGAGGTGTGGATGGAACGGAGTGGAAGGGGCAGGCCTACCCGCTGCTCGACGTCGTGAGCCTCGCGGCCGCGACGGACGCCAGAACCGTTCGCCTCGACTTCGCGGTGAGGCCCACGGCCAGCCGCCGCCCCGGCCAAGGCCTTTCACACGAGGTCATCATCGAAATCGTGGGCGAGCGGAAGGACGGGACGACGGGACGCGTCCGTCACGAGCTCTCCGACGGCGACGTGCACTCCGGCATGAGCGCCCGAGGCGCGGCGCTCGCGGTAGAGCGGCTGCTCGGCCTCGCGGGAGGTCCTCCCGTATCGCCAGGGCTCTACCACCCCGAGGGACTGCTCGACCCGGCCTACGTGATCGCACGGTTGAAAGAGTTCGGTACCCGCGTTCAACGTGTGTGACTTCGCGACGAGACTCCCCTGCGGCGGCGTGCGCTCCTTCGTCGGCTCCACCCTCACCGCTGTCTGTGCTGGCCCGCTCGCCTCTTCCGGCTTCGGCTCTGCCCCCATTTGTGGGAGCCTCATCCCTGCGCGGCTCAGGCCCGTACGGGACTGGATGGCGTACTATGAACGGTTCTGGGATGAACACCTGGAGCGGCTCGAGAACCATCTAATAAAAAGGGACGAATGATGACTGAGAGCAAGGCGAAGCCCAAGGCCAAGGGCACGTCGCGCGCGAGCAAGCCACGCAAGTCGGCCACCAGGTCCAAGTCCACGCCGAAGGCAGGCACCAAGGCCAAGCCAGGTGCGAGTGAGGCCAAGCCGGTGAAACTCCTTTCAGGCGGCAATCCACAAATCGCGAAGGCCGACGGCGACGCCCCGGTGCAGGCGTACATCGCCGCGATGCCGGGCTGGAAGAGTGACGTCGGGCGCTGGCTCGACGCGCTCATCGTGCGGAACGTGCCCAACGTGCGCAAGGCCGTGAAGTGGAACACGCCGTTGTACGGCATCGAAGGCCAGGGCTGGTTCCTGGGGTTCCACGTCTTCACCCACTACGTCAAGGTGACCTTCTTCCGCGGCACGTCGCTGCGACCGGTCCCGCCCGGCCCCAGCAAGGACAAGAACACGCGCTACCTCGACATCCGCGAAGGCGACGAGCTCGACGAGGCCCAGATGGCGACCTGGGTGAAGCAGGCCGCCGCGTTGCCCGGCTGGGTTCCTTAGCCGACCGTCCTGAGGGCGTGGTGCCGTCCGGACATCCCAGCCCACGATTACCCGCCCTCCCAGTCATTCTCCAGTCACGCTCGCCGACTACCCTCCGCGGTCCTCTTCATCACGGTCATCGGACTGGAGGAAACATGGGGAAGTCAGAAGGCATGGGATGCGTGCGCGTGCTCACGGCACTGGCGGCTCTTCTGGCCGGTTGTTCCGGCGCGAAGCTCGACTCCGCGTGGGTGCGAGCGAACAGCACGGGGTGGTCCGACCCAGAGTCCACCCAGCTCGAGCCCAGGGTCGCGGAGCGAGTGGATGCGATGATCGGGGATGCGCGCATCGTCTATCTCGGCGAGCCCGATCACTACATCCACGAGAAGTACCCGTACCGCCTCGCGCTCCTGCGTCATCTCTTCGCGCGTGGCTTCCGCCACGTGGGCATGGAGATGGGAACCTCCGATGCGGCGCGCATCGATCGCTTCCTGGAGCTTGGCGACCCGGCTTCGCTCGAGCGCGTGGTGCTCCATGGCTACTCCGGGGCGACTCCGCAGGAGCGGCGGGAGCTCGAGCGCTTCCAGCCGCGGACCGAGTCCGACCGTGAGGCCACCACCGCCTTCGCCGCCGAGGAGAAGCGCTTCGCTCATGCGATGCGCGAGCTCAGCGAGTCTCGCGCGCCGGGCACCGAGCGGCTGCACTTCTTCGGCTTCGACACCGAGGGCATTCTCGGCGGAGGCTATCAGGATCTCCGCGACACGCTGGCGCCTCATGCCGACCGCGCCGAAGCCCAGGGGCTGCTCGCGCGCCTCGCGCTGGTCGAAGGCGAGTCCCTCGGCGACGAGGCCCTGCGAGTGTTCAAGCTCGCCGAAGAAGTCCGCGAGGATCCGGCTCCCTACCGCGCGGCCTTCGGCGAGGCAGTGGCGACACGCCTGCTGGAGCAGCTCGACGCGCTCTCCGAGTCGTTCGTGTTCCAGCTCGGCCGGCTGCAGTCGCGGACACTCGCGGACCGACACCGCTTCTACGCGCGGCGCGAGGAGTTCATGCACAAGACCCTCGATCGTTGGCTCGAGGCACACCCCGGCGAGAAGCTCATCCTCCTGGGTCACAACACGCACCTGTCTCGCGACTCCTCGACGCTGAGGGCCGGCCCGTCGGACGGCGAGCACGAGCCGATGTGGCGCTCCATCGGCACCCATGTCGTGGAGCCACGCCCCCAGGAGGTCTTCGTGTTCTGGCTGCTGGCCCCCGAGGGAGAGCACCTCATGCCCGACGGCCGACAGCCTGTCACCCGCCGCGTGCCGCTACGCGAGGGCAGCGTCGAGGCCGCGCTCGCACCTCATGGCGATGCATTCCTGCTCGACCTGCGTCAGCGCCCACCGGGGACACTGCTCGACGAAGTCACGGACTACGGGAACCCGAGCTCATACGCGCACGGCCCCGTGGGGCGGAACGCGGACGCGGTGGTGTTCTTCCGGAAGATCTCTCCTCCGCGCAAGGACTGACATCCTGGCGGCGGAGCTGGGGCGGGTTACCTGTTCGAGCGCACGCGGCGGAAGAACTCCCGCACGTCGCCGATGAAGAGGTCGGGCTCCTCCAGGGCGGCGAAGGTGCCGCCGCGGTCGAACTCCTTCCAATGAAGGATGTTCGTATGATCGCGGTCGGCGAAGCGGCGGATGGGCCGCAGGATGTCACGGGGGAAGAGCGCCACCCCGGTGGGCACCGGCGTCGGCTTCACGTCCTCCGCGAGATCCGCATCCTCGGGAGTGTCCGGAGTCTCGACGAAGGAACGGGACGAGGAGTGGGCCGTCTGGGTGAGCCAATACACCATGACGTTGGTGAGCAGGCGGTCCCGGCTGATGGCGTCCTCGGGCGAGTGGGTGCAGTCGGTCCACTCCTTGAACACCCCGATGATCCATGCCAGCTGGCCCACGGGGGAGTCTGTCAGACCGTAGGCCAGGGTCTGGGGCCGCGTGGATTGGATCTTCTTGTAGCCATACAACTCACGTTGGTAGTGGTCCGCGAATGCCAGGCGGGCCTGATCGGCGTCGCTCAGGCCCTCCATTTCGCCGGGCGCTCCCACCGGGAAGGTGATGAGCCCGTTGGTGTGCACGCCCACGACCCGGTCGGGTACGAGCAGGCCGAGCTCGCGGGAGATCCACGTGCCCCAGTCGCCGCCCTGGGCGCCGTAGCGTGTGTAGCCGAGCCGCTGCATCAGCTCGGCCCAGGCCCGGGCGATGCGGCGCGAGCCCCAGCCCGCCTCGTGCGTGGGTCCGGAGAACCCGTAGCCCGGGAGCGAGGGGATGACCAGGTGGAAGGCATCGGCGGGGTCTCCACCGTGGGCTCGGGGATTCGTGAGCGGGCCGATGACGTCGAGGTACTCCACGATCGAGCTGGGCCAGCCGTGGGTGAGGATCAGCGGCAGTGCGTGGGGCTCGGGCGAGCGCACGTGCAGGAAGTGGATGTCCTGCCCGTCGATGCGGGTGATGAACTGCGGGTGGCTGTTGAGTGTGGCCTCGTGGGCTCGCCAGTCGTAGGTGGTGCGCCAATACGCGGCCAGCTCCTTCAGGTAGCCCAGGGACGCGCCATGGCGCCAACCGGCCCCGGGCAGCTCGTCCGGCCAGCGGGTGCGCCCCAGCCGCTCTCGCAGCTCGTCCAGCTCCGCTTGGGGAACGTCGATGTGAAAGGGACGGATCTCACGGCTCTCTTCCCGGGTCGAACGCATGGGGCTCCTCCACTCCGTACGGTGTACGGATTCTCTACTCTATAACCGCGTACGGTGTACAGTATTTCCGCTTGTGGGAAGAATGACGGGGTGACGACCGAGTACAGCGGCAGTGGAGATCCCCAGCGGAGCATCGAGTTGCTGTGGGGGCTCCAGGAGCGTGGAAAGCGGGGGCCCAAGCCCCGGCTGACGGTGGAACAGATCGTCCAGGAGGCGATCGCGCTGGCGGACGCGGAGGGGCTGGGAGCGCTGTCCATGCGGCGGGTGGCGGACGCGCTGAAGGTGGCCCCCATGTCGCTGTACACCTACGTGCCGAGCAAGGCGGAGCTGATCGACGTCATGCTGGACCGGGCCTACGGCGAGCTTCCGCGGAGCGAGGACGTATCCGGGGGCTGGCGGGGGCGGCTGGAGCGGATCGCCCGGGAGAACTGGGCGCTCTACCACCGGCATCCGTGGATGCTGCACATCGCGAAGAGCCGGCCGGTGATGGGACCGAACCTCATCGCCCGGTATGACCACGAGCTGCGTGCGGTGGAGGGGATTGGCCTGACCGACGTGGAGATGGACTCGGTGGTGAGCCTGGTGGCGGGGCACGTGGAGGGGGCGGCGCGCCGCTCGGTGGAGGCAGCGCAGGCCGAGCGGCACACCGGCATGAGCGATGAGCAGTGGTGGGCGGCGCACGCTCCGCTGTTGGAGAAGGTGCTGGATCCCCAGCGCTACCCCACCGCGGCCCGGGTGGGCTCGGCGGCGGGGGCGGAGTTCGGGGCCGCGACCCATCCCGCACATGCCTTCGAGTTCGGTTTGCAGCGCGTCCTGGATGGACTCGAGGTGTTCATCCAGGCACGCACCCGGGGCCAGCGCTAGACGTCATGCGTCCAACCCGGTAGGGCACGTGCGGCACACCAGGTGCACCGCCGTGGAGGGGAGGCCGGGCAGCTTCACCCCCGTGGTGGAATGCGAATAGGACCTGGGGCGTCATCGTCTCTGGAGTACCCCGTCCGTAGACTCGAACCCTCCTCGAGCTGGAGGGTGTCTCATGGCTCCTCGTCGTCTGGTCGTTGCGGCCTTGTTCTTGGCCCTGTCCACCTCGTGCAGCCCCACGCGCGTGGTACGCCTCGACACGGGACAAGACCAGCCCCTCATCCACGTCCCCCGTACGGACGATGTCAGGCCGGTGGAGTTGGGGGAGGAGGAGTTCACGCGGGCCATCGCGAAGGAGATCCGGCAGAAGAGGCCCTCGGTCAACCCTGAGAAAGCCGCGAGGGAGCTGTTCGAGGTCCCCCCACGCAGTGGCTGGTACCGGTACACCCAGCGCGACGGTGTCGTTCCTCTGGACGAGCCGCTCTCGGCTTCGCAGTGGGCCGAGGTGAATGTGCGAGTGACCCAGGAGTACCTGCGGTTCTGCGAGGCCCTCGGGAAGCCTGGGGATTGCCGGAACGTGCTGATGAACAACCCTCTCCTCACCGGGGATGGCCGCTACGCTCTGGGCATGTCCTTCGCCATCGAGGAGATCGTTCCGGAGATGATGCAGGCCTTCAAGGACATGGCCGACCCGGAGGCGATCAAGGCGTCGCTCTACTGGACGATGGCGATCTACGCCGCGATGTGGCTGGCGCCCGAACCGGTGTTCTCCAAGGGGCTGGCGACGGTCGTCACGGCCACCTTCGTCTGCTACATCGGGGTGGACACGTTCTGGACGCTCATCCAGGGCTTCAGGCGGCTGGTGGAGGAGCAGGATCACGCCACCTCGTTTGCGGCGATCCGCGAGGCCGGGAAGAAGTACGGCAAGGTGATGGGGAAGAATGCGGCGCGGGCCTTCGCACTGCTGCTCACTGCCGCCATCGGTCAGACAGCCGCCAGCTTCTCGGCGAAGGTGACCAACCTGCCCGGCTCGGCTCGAGCGTCAGCGGCGGGTGTGGCGCGGGTGGGAATCCAACTGGCTGAAGTTGCGCAGGTGGAAGCCGTGGCCGTGACCGCAGATGCCGTCACCATCGCCCTGGCTCCCAATGCAGTCGCTGCCACGGCCCAGAGCGTGTATGGGGCGGCTTCCAGGCCGGTGGACGTGGAGGGGCCCGAGCATCACATCGCCACCGACAAATGGACCGATGCCACCCACAGTGGTGGCCCGTGGACTCCCAAGTTCAAGCAGCTCTTTGATCAGGCTGGCATGTCGCTGGACGATCCGGCGAACAAGGTGCGCGTCAGGGGCCACGTCGGCCCGCATCCGCAGGAGTACCATGAGGAAGTGCTCGATCGTCTGAGGGACGCGATGAAGGGCTGTCGTAGCATGCAGCAGTGCAGGGAGGCACTGACGGCGGAACTCCGGAGGCTGGCCAAGGAGATCGTCACCGAGGGCACTCACCTCAACAAGCTGGTCACGCGGGCTGAGTGACCCGAAGGAGGCCTTGATTCCCATGCGGTACTTCAGATTGTCCGATGACGTTCACGTCTCCGGGCGCTGGTATCTGGATGATCCCGTTGATCCACGGGGCCGCGAGGTAGACCGATGGCAGTTTGAGGGCGGGTTGCCCGTAGCCATCGACGGACGCCTTCGGGTTCCCCTTTACCGTCCTGGGAGGCCGCTGGACTTCTGCGTGACGGCCGTCGGTGGTACCCCCATCGTTCACGCAAGGGTGGCCGCCATCTTCGCGGAGCTGGCTTCTGCGGACGTGCAGCTCGTTCCGGTGGATGTCGAAGACCAGGCCGATGAGTTCTTCATCCTCAATGTCACGCGCGTGGTGAAGTGCATCGATGACAAGGCGTCCGCCGAGGTCCAATACTGGAAGCCCGAGGACGGTCGCCCGGAGAAGACGGGCAACTATCGAGCCGTACATGGCCTGCGCATCGACCCCTCCAAGGTCGGTGATGCCAAGGTGTTCCGTCCCTGGGGATGGCTCGTAGTGCTTCTCGTCTCCGAGCAGATCAAAGAGGCCCTGGAGAGCATTGGAGCTACCGGGGGCAAGTTCAAGGAGGTGTAGCTGATTGTGGGCGCCACCCTGGGAAACATGTCGCCTACGAAATCGACACGCATGATTCCTCCAAGCTGGAGGGCATCTACAACGCCGCGGGGGGCGCCCCCGGATGGCTCAACGACGAGCAGAAGCGGACCCACTACTTCCACTTCAAAAGCCTCGGGCCTTATCTTCACTGACCAGAGCGCTCCAGAATGGCTTGCGCGTGTTGGACCTCGAATCCCACGAGCAAGCCCCTGAGTCACTCGAGGGCGACCTTGTTGTTCCCCAGGAGCCGCGCAGGGGGCCAGGCTCACGCACCCGAGACGGAAAATCTGTAGACGGAGCGCGAGCGGTAGTGCTCACCGGGGCGCAGAATCGTCGAGGGGAAGCCCGGCTGGTTCGGCGAGTCCGGCAGGTGCTGGGTCTCCATCGCGAAACCGAAACGGCGGTGGTAGACCGCGCCCTTCTTTCCCTTCAGCGTGCCGTCGAGGAAGTTGCCGGAGTAGAACTGCATGCCCGGCTCGGTGGTGAGGATCTCCATCACGCGGCCCGTGGTGGGCTCCAGGACGCGCGCGGCCAGCGTCGGCTCGCCGGCCTTGCCGCCCTTGTCGAACACGAAACTGTGATCATAGCCCTGCCCGTTGCGAAGCTGCTCGTCCTCCTGGCGGATGCGCGCGCCGATGGCCGTGGGCCGCCTGAAGTCGAACGGCGTGCCCGTGACGTCGCGGAGGTCGCCGAGGGGGATGGACGTCGGATCGATCGGGACGAAGCGGTCCGCGTTGATCGTGACGACATGGCTCAGGATGTCGCCCTTCCCGTCGCCGGCCAGGTTGAAATAGCTGTGTTGCGTGAGGTTGACGGGCGTCGCCTTGTCGGTGGTGGCGTGGTAGTCGAAGACGAGCTCGTCATCGCCGGTCAGCGTATAGGTGACCCTCGCGGTCAAGGTCCCCGGGTAGCCCTCCTCGCCGTCGGGGCTGACGTAGGTGAGGACGATGCCCATGCCCTGGTCGTTCTCGAACGGCTCCGCGGTCCACACCACCTTGTCGAAGCCCTTGAGACCGCCGTGCAGGTGGTTGACGCCGTTGTTCGTCGCCAGGGTGTATTGCCGACCATCGAGCGTGAACCGGCCCTGGGCGATGCGGTTGCCGTAGCGGCCGATCAGCGCGCCGAAATACGGGGACTCCGCCAGGTAGCCAGCCAGCGAGTCGTAGCCGAGCACCACGTCATCGAAGCGGCCGTCCCGATCCGGCACACGCAGGCTGAGGATGATTCCGCCGTAGTTGGTGACCCGCGCCTCTACCCCTCGCCTGTTGGTGAGGGTGTAGACATCGACAGGCTGTCCGCCTGGGGCCGTACCGAAGGGGGTCCGTTCCACGATGCCTCCTGTGATGAAGATGAATGCGCGCGGCTTGCCGCGCGAAGGTCCTGGGCCGATTGCGAACCTTCAGCATCCAGCCCAGGCAAGCGAGCGCCGGCTTCATAGCACGCAGGGTATGAAGCTTCAGTGGGAATCGAGTCTACGTCCGGTCAACACGTTCGCCGCGTTCGGGCTCCACGGGCTCGCAGCGCACGGAGACCTCGAGCCTCTCACCACCTCCGCCCAGGTAGATGGTGCCCCGGGTGGGCGTGGTGTCCGCGTACTGCCTTCCCATGGCGACGCGCACGTGGTCCGTCTGCGTGAGGATGCCATTGGTGGGGTCGAACCCCTTCCAGCCCACCTCGGGCAGGTACACCTGGACCCATGCGTGGGAGGCCTCGGACTGGGCCGTGTTGGCGTGCTTGGGGCCGGTGTACACATAGCCACACGTGTACCGCGCGGGCACTCCCAGCAGGCGCGCCAGGCAGATGAAGACGTTGGCGAAGTCCTGACACACTCCCTTGCGCGACGAGTACACGTCGAAGGGCGTGGTCATCAGCGTCGTGGAGCCCTGGAGGTAGCGGTACTCCTTGAAGATGCTGAAGTTGATGTCCAGCAGCGTGTCCAGCAGATCGAAGTCGTTGCGGCGCGCGAAGCTCATCGCGTACTCGAGCAGCTCCTCCAGCTGGGTCTCCGGCAGCTCGGGCGGCAGCAGATAGGGCTGGAGCATGTTGCGCTGCCAGGGCATCCACACCAGCGGCAGGGTGGAGCGCTCGCGCAGCGGGCGGTAGCTCAGCGGATCCGTGTCCCGCAGCTCCACCAGCGAGCGCGCCTCGATGATGAGCTCCGTGTATGGCGTATCCACCAGCACCTTGCGCACCCGGTTGCCGAAGACATCCTCGTACTCGGCCTGCGTCACGCCCGAGGACAGAGTCACCTCGTGCGAGAGCAGCGATTGCAGCCGGTCGTGCAGCGGGGTGAGCCGCAGCTTGTGCGAGCTGCGCTCCACGGGCCGCTCGTAGCGGTAGACGGTCCGGTGGCGCACGTCCATCACCCGCACCGGGCTCACCGGCGGACGGCGCAGGCGGCTGCGGGCCACGAACTCGGCGGCCGAGGCGGGTGGGGCGGCTCCCGGCCCCGGGGGCCTGGACGGCAGCACCTCGGCGCGCACGGAGCCCTGGCGCAGGATCACCAGCGCGCTCGGAGGCAGCTGCTTCCAGGTGACGGGGTCCTCGGTGCGCGACTCGAGCGGGTGGGTGCTGACGATGATTCCCTTGCGGCTCTTGGCGCCTCGCCGCGTGAGATCCAACTCCAGGTCCGCGTCGCCCACGATGAGCCGCTCGTAGGGCGGGGAGACCTGCCACAGCCAGCAGTTCGTGGTCCCCGTCCGATCCGCGTAGACGCACAGGTCCCTTCCATCCGAGAGGACGAGGGTGAGCGGACCCAGGCCGTTCATCTCCTCCAGCCAGCCGCGGAGCCGGGGCGCGTCCACCTCGGCGAGGCTGCGCCAGCCCTGCTCCTGCATCCAGTCCAGGAGCCGGCAGAAGAGGGCCTCCGAGTCCGTGGAGCCCACCGGCTCGAAGCGCGCGCCCGGAGGGGTGGGCAGGCGCTGCTCCAGGCTGCCGCTATGGGCCAGCAGCCAGTCGCGACCCCAGGCGCTGCGGCAGAAGGGCTGGGTGTTGGCCTCGGTGATGGGGCCCCAGGTCGCCGAGCGCATGTGCATCATGAAGATGGAGGACTCCAACGGGTCCCACGTCTTCACCAGCTCGCTGCGGATGCTGCCGGACTGGGGCGCGGCCTCCTTGAGCAGGGTGGCCGCGAACTCTCCGCCCGGGTAGTAGCCCACCCCCCATCCGTCTGGTGGCTTGCGGCCCGGGGCAAGGCACCGCAGGTCCAGACTGGGGGCGAGCTCTCCTTCGAAGGACAACGCGAGCAGGTTGAGCATGGCGGGCGGGACTCTACCCGGCCATCCTCTGTGCGCCCAGCGTCGTCAGGGGCCTGCCGAAGTACTCGTGCGAGAGGAGCGAGCACAGGCCCGCCGTCTCCTCCACCATGTGAGTGAGCAGCGAATGCATGGACGCTCCCGGGCCCACCAGGGACTCGGGCCGCAGCAGCTCCACCAGGGGCTCGATGCGGGCCAGGCTCTCCCGGCCGGGACCCTGGGACTCGGGTGGACAGAGCTGGCGCAGGTAGCGGTGCGCGGACTCCACGCAGTAGCGGACCGAGCGGGGAAAGCGGGACTCGAAGAGCAGGAAGGCCGCCACGGCGTCTCCCGTCACCCGGCCCGAGTGACTCTTCATGAAGGGCTCGAAGCCGGAGCAGGCCCTCAGCAGGGACAGCCACAGCGCCGTCTCCACCACCGGGTGCTCGGGTTTCATCCCCGTGAAGACGTGGTGGTGCACGTCCAGCAGCCGCGCCGTCTGACCGACCCGCTCCAACATCACCCCCAGCCAGATGAAGTCCAGGGGCGTGTCGTGCAGCATGGTGCTCCGGAACAGGCCCAGGCACAGCTGCACCATCCGGCGGATGTGTTGGTAGAAGGCGAAGCGGGAGTGGGCGTACTCCTCCCGGCCCGCCTCGCCCACGAGCCACAGGTACAGCTCGTTGGTGACCTCCCAGCACTCGCGGCTCACCACCTCGCGGATGGTGCGGGCGTTCTCCCGGGCCGCGCAGATGGTGCTCAGCAGGCTGGAGGCGTTCTCCTCCTCCCACGTGAGGAAGTGCTGCACGGCCTCGCCGTCCGCCTCGGCTTGCGCTCCATGCCGCGTGGTGAAGGCGAGGCGCTCGCCGAAGATGGCCAGGGCCGGAGTCCAGAACTGCTCGGGGGGGAGCTCCGCGTCCAGGGCGAGCTGGCCGGTGATCTGCAGCACCCGCGCGGTGCTCTCCGCGCGCTCCAGGTAGCGCCCCAGCCAGAAGCAATGCTCCGCGATGCGGGCGATCATGCCGCCTCCTTCTGCACCCAGGTGTCCTTGGAACCGCCCCCCTGACTGGAGTTGACGACATAGGAGCCGGCGCGCAGGGCCACGCGGCTGAGCCCTCCGGGCAGCACCCAGGGCCCCTGGGGTCCGGAGACGATGTAGGGCCGCAGATCCACCCGGCGCGGCACCACGCGTCCCGAGGCCGCGTCCCAGGTGGGACAGGTGGACAGCTCCACGCGAGGCTGGGCGATGTAGCGCCGGGGCGTGGCGAGGATGCGCTGGCGGAAGTCCTCGCGCTCTTCCCGGGTGGACTGGGGACCCATGAGCATGCCGTAGCCACCGGCCTCGTCCACCGTCTTCACCACCAGCTCCTCCAGGTGCTCGAGCACGTAGCGGCGATCCTCCTCGCGGGCGCACACGTAGGTGGGCACCTGCTCCAGCACGGGCTGCTCGCCCAGGTAGTAGCGGATGAACTCCGGCACGAAGGCGTACACCGCCTTGTCGTCCGCCACGCCGTTGCCCGGGGCGTTGGCCAGCGTCACATGGCCCGCGGCCCAGGCCCTCATCAAGCCGCGCACGCCCAGCAGGCTGTCCGGACGGAAGGTCTCCGGATCCAGGAAGGCATCGTCGATGCGCCGGTAGATGACGTGCACGCGCTGGGGCCCGCGGGTGGTCCGCATGAAGACCCGCTCCCGGTCCACGAAGAGATCCTCGCTCTGCACCAGCTGCACGCCCATGGTGCGCGCCAGGAAGCTGTGCTCGAAGTAGGCGGAGTTGTACGGCCCCGGGGTGAGCACGACGACGGTGGAGCGCTCCGGATCCTCGGGAGAAACGGACCGCAGCGTCTCCGCCAGCCGGGCCGGATAGTGGTCCACCCGGCGCACCCGGGCCATCTCCAGGATGTCGGGCAGCACGCGCTTGGAGATGACGCGGCTCTCCATGACATACGACACGCCCGAGGGCGTGCGCAGGTTGTCCTCCAGCACCCGGAACGTCCCCTGGCCATCGCGGACCAGGTCGATGCCCGCGATGTGGATGCGCACGCCGCCGGGTGGACGCACGCCGCGCAACAGGGGCAGGTAGAGGGAGGTGCTCAGGATGAGGTCCCTCAGCTCGGGCCGCTCGGCGAACAGGCGCTGCTCGCCATAGACGTCATTCAGGAACAGGTTCAGCGCACGCACGCGCTGCTCCAATCCCCGCTCCAGGTGCGCCCAATCCGGCGCCGAGATGAGGCGGGGAATGAGGCAGAAGGGGAAGATCCTCTCCGTGCCGCGCTGGTCCGAGTAGACGGAGAAGGTGACGCCCTGGTTGAGCAGGGCCCGCTCCGCCAACGACTGCAGCCGGGCGAAGTCCTCCGGTGCTCGCGTCCCCAACAACGTCAGCAGTCCGAGGAAATCCGGCCGGGGCACTCCATCGGGACCGATCAGCTCGTCGATGGTCCCCGGCGTCATTCCATATTCCTCGAAGAGTCCCGGGACGTGCAGCAATCGTCTCATCGCGGCGGTCACCTCTCTGGAGAAGCCCGGGACACCAGGGGCCCGGACAGTACGACGCTGTGCGTCAGACCCAAGTGTATAGAGGTCTACACTCCAGGTATAGGGAGGGGGGTGCAGGCTTCCCTCTCCTGCGAGTCGCAGTCCACGACCAGGGAGATGGCCTCGGTGAAATTGAAGTGCGGGCCGCCGTTCAACGCCTGGAATCGCTGACCCGCGAGCAGGAATCCGACCACTGCCGCGGGGTGTGAGCCTTCAAATCGCTGAAAGTATTTCAGGCGCTCGCTCCAGTTGCGTCGTGATGCGCGGGATGCCTACACCGTGCATCGTGAAGAAGACACGGATGGGCAGGCGCGAACCTGGACCGGGCCCGGGGGCTCGGCACGGGAGGGTCTCCATGAGGCCCTTCGGGGGAGGGTAGCGGCATGGCGCTCAATACGGGCTATGCCTACCGCGAACAACTGGGCACGCGGGCCCGGGGAGCGAGCACGCTCTCCTACCTGGTCGATGCCTACCGGCACTCCTCGGAGGCGGTGTGGCGGGAGCGGCTCGCTCGGGGAGAAGTCCTGTTGGATGACATCTCCGCGACGGGCGAGGAGCTCCTGAAGGCCGGCCAGTGGCTCGTGTGGAACCGGCCGCCCTGGGAGGAAAGGGAGACGCCGCGCGACTACTCGCTCGTGCACGAGGACGAGGCGATCCTGGCGGTCATCAAGCCGGTCGGCCTGCCCACGGTGCCGGGCGGGGGATTCCTCGTGAACACCCTGCTCAGCGTCGTGCGGGAGCGCTTCCCGGAGGCGAGCCCCCTGCATCGGCTGGGACGTGGTACCTCGGGCCTCGTGCTCTTCGCGCGCACGCACGACGCGGCGGCGAAACTGTCCCGCGCCTGGCGCGAGCACGAGGTGGAGAAGCGCTACCGGGCCCTGTCGCTCAACGTGGCCACCCAGGAGCGCTACGACATCACCGCGCCCATCGGCGAGGTGGTGCATCCAGACATGGGCATGGTTCCCATGGCGACTCCAGGCGGGAAGGCGTCCCGGAGCCTGGCGCGCGTGCTCCAGCGGCGCGCGGCGAGCACCCTCTTCGAGGTGGACATCCAGACGGGCCGCTCCCAGCAGATCCGCATCCACCTGGCCTTCATCGGGCATCCGCTCGAAGGAGATCCCGTCTACACCGTGGGAGGCGTGCCGCGCGCCGAGCATCCGGGACTGCTCGGGGATATCGGCTACCTGCTGCACGCGGAGCGGCTGTGCTTCGTACATCCGCTCACGGGAAAGCGCCTGGAGCTCCATGCCTGCATCCCTCGCGAGCTGCAGGTGCCATAGAAGGGGTTGGCTGCCGGGCTACCCCTGCAGCTCGGGTAACCTCGCCGCGGCCTGCTGGACATCGGCGGGGAAGTCCGAGAACTCCTGCACCTGGCGAACCTCGATCACTTCGTTGTCCGCAGCGGGGCAGCGCGACGCCCATTCGATCGCCTCCTCCTTCGACTTCACCTCGATCATCCAGTAGCCGCCGAGTACCTCCTTCGTCTCGGCGAAGGGCCCGTCGGTCACCCTGGGCTTCCCACCGGAGAACGAGACGCGCGCGCCCATCGAGGGGGGGTGGAGGCCATCCAGCGCGCGCAGCACGCCGGCCTTCTTCAGGGACTCGTTGTACTTCATCATTTCGGCGACGGCCTTGGCGTCCGGCATCGTGCCCGGCGCTGCCTTCTCGTACCCCTTGGGGATCATCAGCATCATGAATCGCATGCTCGGCGCTCCTTCTGGCTTCGGGTTGGGGGCCTCTATTGGGGCCTCTATTGTCTCGTCGAACGAGGAGCCGCGAGATCGACACGCCGGAGCATCTTTTTTCAGGGGTGCCCCAAAGGCTCGAAATCATGGGATACGATCGTCATGTCCCTCCACATCGGCATCGTTGGCTGCTCGGCTGAAGGCGCGGCTCTCTGTTATCGGACCGTCTGCGTGGAAGGCGCGCAGCTTCTTGGCCCGCACGCCCATCCCGAGGTCTCGATGCACACGCACTCGCTCGCCGAGTACGTGGAATGCATCGACCGGGGTGACTGGCGGGGCGTCGGTGAGCTGATGCTCTCCTCGGCGAACAAGCTCGCGAGGAGCGGCGCGGATTTCCTGATCTGCCCCGACAACACCATCCACCAGGCGCTTCCCTCCGTCGAGCCGCGCTCACCGCTGCCCTGGCTGCACATCGCCGAGGTCGTCGCCGAACGGGCCGTCGAGCGCGGGTTCCGGCGTATCGGCCTGACTGGAACCCGCTGGCTCGTCGAGAGCGAGCTCTATCCAGAGAAGCTCGCGGCGCGTGGACTGGAGTACGTGCGCCCGAACACCGCCGAACGCGAGGAGATCAACCGCATCATCATGGAGGAGTTGGTGTGCGGCGTCTTCAAGCCCGAGGCGGTCGCCTGCTTCCAGCGGGTCATCGAACGGATGAAAGGGGAGGGCTGTGACGCCGTCGTCCTCGGCTGCACCGAGATCCCGTTGATCATGAACGATTCGAATTCTCCGCTGCCGACGCTCGATTCCACGCGCCTGCTCGCGAGGGCGGCCCTGCGCCGGGCGGTGCGGGAAGCGACCGCGCCGGCGTGAGTCCCGCTCGTGCCCCGGCCTACTGGCCCTGTTGCTCGCGGCGCATGAGGATGGTGCTGCTCTCGCCGCCCTCACGCGTGCCGTTGGGGCTCATGTAGAGGTAGTCCTGCACCTCCGACTCCGCCACGTCCACGGGCGAGCCCCGGCGAAGCCGGCTCACGTTGAAGGGCTCGTTGGCCAGCGTCCCCTTCAGCCGGTCCTTCTCCCAGGTGATGACCTCCATCCACATGTACTCGAGGTTGTCGTCATCCGTGCGGAAGCCCGCCTTCACCAGGAGCACCTCGGGTGGATGGATTCCCTTGGCGATGCGGGGACGCAGCTCGTTGAGCCGGGCGCGTGCCTTGCGAGCCACCGCCTCCAGCTCCGGGTCTCCCGGGGGCGCGGCGGTGATGTTGTCCGGCTTCTTGCCGAACAGCCCGTCGAGCGCCGCCAGTTGCCGCTCGTGCGCCGACCCGCTCCCCGGGAAGGCGATCTCCAGCAGCGGGTTCTCCGGGTCTCCATTGTCCCGGCGGCCCTCGATGGCCCACAACTTCGCGTTCCGCCGCGCCGTCTTCGGATCATCCGCCGCGACCATGCGCTGCACCCGGGCGTCCTTCACGCGCGTCAGGTCCACCGCCAGCTCTCCGGTCTTCGCGGGCTCCAGCCCCTCGGTGAGCAACTGCGCCACGGCGTTGACGAGCTTCCCCATCTCGGTCGTCATCGAGCCCGGCACCTGCTCCACCACCAGATCCGGCAGGCCCAGCTTCACCATCCCGAGGGTGACCATCCGCTGGGCCCCACGGCTGGCGTACACGTGCATCGTGATGTGCGCGGGAATCGAGGGCACTCCACCGGTCCAGCCGTCCACCCGCATCTCCTTCCAGCTCTTGGGGGAGAAGTACTCGCGCGTCTCGGCGTCCCAGAGGAGGGCCTTCTGCTGGGTGGCGAGCTGGTGCGCGAAGCGCATGGCCGCCAGCAGCGACTCGTGGCGCTTGGCGAAGGGGATGTGGAAGTTCAGCGCCGTCGCGTGCTTCGCGCCCAGCAGCCGCTTGCGATCCTCGGGCTCCACCTTCCCGCCGAAGTAGCGCAGGAGCTCCTCGTCGATCGGATCCAACTTGTCCTGTGACACCCTCTCGATGACGACCTCGGGGGCCGGCGCGCCGGACTTCCACGCGCCGTTGAGCTCCTTGTACTTCGCCGCCAGCAGCGCGTTCGCTTCCGCCACCACGTTGCCCTTCGGCTCCGTCGGGTGGAACAGCAACACCGAGTAGAAGAGCTCCGAGGTGTGCAGCACCTCCTGGGGGAACGGTGTTCCCGGAGCCTTGGGGGTGGCGGGAGCCTTGGGGCTCGGCTCCGCCGCGTGCGCCAGGGCGGTCAGGGAGAGCAGCAGGACACCGAGCAGACGCGCCAGGGGCGCGCGATGCGGGAACATGAGGGACTCCGGGTGCGGAAGAGGGTTCTCGCACCCAGTATCCCGGTTCCCCGGTCGGGAGCCAGGGCCTGACTCAGAGGATCTTCATGGCCTGGGCCGAGAAGCTCTCACTGTTCGTCTGGGACAGGTAGTCCTTCAGGTCCTTGCGCGCCTGCGCCTCGCTCGTATACGCCGAGTCGGGACCGAGCGTCTTGTTCGGCTGGACGGCCTGGAAATCCTCCAACTTGTCTCCCACGAGGGGATGCCAGGTCACGGGTCGATCGGGCGAGAACTTCTCGATCGTCTGGATCTCCTGGCGGTAGAGCACGCTCGTCGGATCATGGGTGCGCATGAAGGCGTGCGCGGTCCCCTCCGGGTTCTGCCTCACGAACTCCTCGGAGAGATGGTTCCACATGGGCGTGACGGCCTTGGGGTCCTTGTAGATCTCCAGCCCCGAGAGGGCCCGGCCGGCCGGTGTGCTCTCCAGCGTGGTGTACCCCTTGAGCTGGGCGTGCTTGCTCACATCGTAGCCGCCCGACCAGAGCGCCAGCGGTCCCTGGCCGTCCTCGATGCGCAGGTAGGGTCCCAGCTCCTGGGCCACCTTCTCGTAGTGCGGGTTGGACTTGTCCGGAACGGGCTTGTCCGGGGTCCAGGGAGTGGTCCGGCTCTCCTTGACGTTGGCCCGGATCTCCTCCTGGCGCTTCACGCCATGGAGGATGTCGCTCCACACCTCCGATGTCTTCCCCTCGCTCATGCCGAGCGCGTTGAAGGCCTGCTGGAATTGCGGCGCCTCGGGGTGCGAGAGGGGGTTCTTCAGGTCGAGCACCTGGGCCGCGGTGGTGCTGTGCTTGCCCGAGGACAGGGCGGGGCCCATGGCCTGCTCCACGGGGACTCGCATCTCCGCCAGGGTTCCGGCGAGCTCCGGGCGATTGGCCCTGTTCGGGCGGACCGGGCCGTCGAAGCCGTCGGTGCTCCCCGGAGTCCGGGGAGTGTGGAGCCCGTTCGCGCTCTGGGTGGGGGGGGTCTTCGACGGTGCACCGACCGAGGTGGGTTTGTCTTGGGTGCTCGTCGGCAGGGGGACATTCACTCGGGGGCGGAATCGGATGGTCATGGGTGCACCGTTCGTAGGGGGTTGCCCAGGTTTCCCTGGCCCTGGGAATCAGACTTCCTGGATGCCCGCCTGGGCGTCCTGGCTGGGGGCCACCACGGCGGCGAGCTCCGTGGGCAGCTTCTCGGCGAGCTTCTTCTGCAGGGGCTGGGCCACGGTGGCGGCGCCCTGGCCCACGAGATCCTTCACGGCCGCGAGGGCCTGGGTCGCGGTGTCGAGCGCGTGGGCCACCGAGCCGAGGATGTTCCCGAGGTCCGAGTGCTGGAGATCGGTCGGAGGCGTCAGGCCGCTCAGCTGCTGGGGCAGGCCGCCAGCGGCGTACGGGTCCATCACCGGACCAGCGGCCAGCTGCTGAGGCAGGGCGCCAGCGGCGTACGGGTCCATCACCGGACCAGCGGCCAGCTGCTGAGGCAGGGCGCCGGCGGCGTACGGGTCCATCATCGGACCAGCGGCCAGCTCCGGGGGCAGGGCGCCAGCGGCGTACGGGTCCATCATCGGACCACCGGCCAGCTCCGGAGCCATGCCGCTGAGCGCGTACGGATCCATCATGCCCAGGGCGCCGGGCAGCATGCTGGCCGCCTCGAGACCCGCGCCGGCCAGCCCGGCCACACCGTTCGCCACACCGCCCAACACATCACCCGCGGCCGAGAGGCCATCGCCGAGGCCTCCGAGACGGTTCGGCTTGAGGTTGTTCAGCCCGTTGCCCGGCGTGAACCCGTCGAGGTTGAAGTCCGGCTTCTTGCCGGGGAGGTTGCCGTTGATGTCCGGGCGGGGAGAGAACTTGGGGCCGACGTCGGGCTTCTGGACGGGGAGGTTGCCGTTGATGTCCGGGCGGGGAGAGAACTTGGGGCCGACGTCGGGCTTCTTGCCGGGGAGGTTGCCGTTGATGTCCGGGCGCGGCGAGAACTTGGGACCGACGTCGGGCTTCTTGCCGGGGAGGTTGCCGTTGATGTCCGGGCGCGGAGAGAACTTGGGACCGACGTCGGGCTTCTTGCCAGGGAGGTTGCCGTTGATGTCCGGGCGCGGCGAGGGCTTCACGCCGTCGGGCTTGGCGGTGGGCGCCTTGGGTCCCTTGAGGTTGGGGAGCGAGATCTTCGGGAAGCTCTTGATACGCATGGACTTATCTCCTGAGAAGACGGGGCTGGTTGCCGAGAGAGGGGGGCGATGCCTTGACGTGAAGGCCTTAGTGCAGCGCTCGTGCCAGGGGTGGCCGCCCCGTAACCGGACGTGATTCCGATGAGTTACGCGGAGGCAGGGACCTCACGAGCTTCCGGGGGGTGAGCGCCGTCATCAGGCCCCCAGGTGACACCCGTCATCACTGATGACTGCTGTCACCAGGCCGCCGCCATCCACACACTCGTCCCGGGTCACATCCTCCGCTCGTGAGGATGTGGCCCGGCCCTCTGGGAGAGGCTCACGGAAACGTCACGCCACGAAGGGTGATGGTGCGCGGCCCGCTCGCCTCTCCCAGTCGGAGGACATAGGTGCCCCGGGGCTGCACCTCCGTGGCCTCTACCTCCACCACTACCCGGTCCGTTCCTCCGGGGGGGAGGGGCTCCGGTTGCCATACACGCAGCAACCGTAGCCGCGCGCCTCCCTTGCCCATCAGCGCCGCGCCTTCCTCATCCACCGTCCAGGGCTGCGCGCTCGTGTTCTCCACCTCCAGCGCCACCGCCACTCGTCCCTCTGCCCGGTAGCTGTAAGCCTTGTTGCTCTTGAGAGTCTCACCGGGAGGCTGCTGGGTGGTGTCTGAAATGTCCTGTGCCGCGATGCCTTTCTTGCCCTCCACCAGCCCGGACTCGATGAGCCCGGTGAGGCCTCCGGGACTCTTCTGCTCTGTCTGGGCTTGCGCCAGCCGCGCTTCGCACCGCTCGGCCCGCTCGTGCTCCTGCCGCGCCTCCATCTGAAAGGACTCGGCCGAGCGCGGCTGGCGGTACACGTTCACCTGTGGCTCGGCCCGGGTGGGGTGCACCGCCAGTCGGAAAGTGGTACTCGCCGGCACCGCGCCATCCGCGAAGCGCACCGTGAGGAGCAGTCGCTGCCCTGGTGACAGCGCACCCGAGGGCAGGAGCGCAACGAAGCCCGTGGTCTCGTCCACCGTTACCACCCGGAAGCGCTCTCGCTCCTCCACCACGACTCCCCCGCGCAGCAGCGGCGCGTTGAACACCAGGGTGGTGGTGAGGCCAGGGCTGATACGCACCTCGTGCACCTGCCCGGGGCTCTCTGCCGTCAGCTCGAGGTGGCGAGCGGCCGCCGTGTCCCAAGCTTCAGACGGAGGCTCGGCGAGGGCTGGAGCCGTGGCGAGAATCGCGAGCAGCAGGGGGACGGTGGGTGGTGGGCTGGGCATGGGCCGTACTACCTCCGGAGTGCTCAGGGAAACAAGCACCTCCTACGTCGCCCCTGCTTTTCGTCCGCCCTTGTTCGCAGCCAGGCCAGGTGGGTAGGTCCTTTCAGGAGGGAGGTCCCGGTCGCGCTCGGGAGCAACTGGTCTGACTGTCGGACCAGTTCGTCCGGAGCGCGCCCGGAAGGTGCCCCGTCTTTTCCTGCAAGAGCACCCCTGAAAGAACTGATTCCAGCTGGTTTGGGCCCTCTACTTGAAACGCTCCACCGGCATGACGCCCTCGGACCACGACATGCGCAGGGTGCCCGGCTTCTCGCCCGGCTTCACGTTGTCGCCGCCCACGCCCATGTCGTCGCTCCGATCAACGAGCACCATGCAGATGGGGTACGTGTACCCATTCGGCGTATGGAGTTGAGTGAAGCGGCCGTGGATGCGGTCCGTGCCGAAGAAGAGCTGCCCCGAGACCATGGAGCCCGCGGGCACCTCCGTCGTGGGTCTTCTCAGGACGATGCGCATCGTGGTGCCCGGGCCCTCGCGCACGGGAACGAAGGGCTCGCTCTCCTCCTGCCGGGGCAACAGGGCGGTTTCGCTCTTGCCGATGCGGAAGCCCAGTTCCTTCATGGTTTGCACCGAGTCAGGTGGGCACTCGGTGGGAGCGGGCAGGGGCCGCACCTGCACGGCCGTGGTGGTGGGGCCGGGGCAACCGGCGGCGAGGGTGCAGCCGAGGAGGGCCGCCCCCACCTTGGTGGCTGTGGAGCCCGAGTCCTTCGGCGGCTGCTGCGGGGTGTCCTGGGGAGCCTTGCGAAGTGTCCTCACGCGCGTGTCCTGGGAGTGCGTCGCGCTGGCAACGGGCGCGGGGGTTACCGCCTCTTCGGGCGCCGCGCCGCCGTCACCTTCCAGCCGCCGCCACGGAGGCGCCACTTCCTGGCCACCCGGCTCCAGGGTGATGGGGTAGAACTCCTCTGGTAGGACGGCTCGGGGTGTCCCCACCGGTGAGGTCGTGGACATGGAGGGACGCGGGAGCGCGCGCACGGCGAGCCACACGCTCAGGCCCAGCGCCAGCACCGCACCGGCGACCTGGAGCACCCGTCGCGAGCGCGGGGTGGGCGAGTCCGGGGCACGCGGTCGCGCTGGCTCTTCGGGTCCAGGCGGCACCTCTCCTGGCACGCCCTGGGTGGATACTTCATCCGGCGGACGCGGTTTTCCCCTCACCGGCTGTTGCGCGTAGACGGCCCGGCGCTCGTAGAGCGCCAGCAGGTCCACGTCTCCTCCCAGCTCCTGTTGCCATGAGGTGGTGGCGTTGTTCGGACCCCAGGCTTCGCACAGTGGCACCTTCCACGCCGCGTCCGCCTGCTTCACTGCCTCCTCCAGCGCCGCCTCCACCGCCCGCGCGTCCGCGTACCTCTCCCCAGGCTGCTTGCGCAGCATGCGCCAGCACACCTCCCCCAGTGCCCTGGGCACCCGCGGGTTGAGCTCGTGCGGCACCCTCGGCTCCTGGTGCAGGATGGCGTGCACCAGCGCGCCCTCGCTTCCCCGGAAGGGCAGCTCGCCGGTGAGCAATTGATAGAGCTCCACTCCCAGCGCCCAGAGGTCATCACCCGGGCTGGCGCGGGAGTCCTCCTCACCGCGCCAGGAGCGCCACACCCGGGGGCTGAGATAGGGCCAGGTGCCCGGAGGCACGGGCCCCGTCACCTTGGGCGCGCCCTCGTAGGTAGCCACCCCGAAGTCCACCAGCACCAGCCGACGCTCGCCGTACACCAGCAGGTTGGACCCCTTCACATCGCGGTGGACGACTCCGGCCGCGTGCACCGCTCCCAGCAACCGTGCGGCTTGGCGCACCAGGTCCGCCACCTCGAGCGCGTTGGGGTTGTGCTCCCGGGCCCAGGCGTCCAGCGGCAGCCCGCGCACATAGGGCGTGACGAGGAAGAGGAAGCGGGGCTCGAGGGCGGGCCACTCGCCGTGTCCCACCAATGGCAACCCTCCCGCGCACCACAGCTTCACCATGACGTCCAGCTCACGCCGGGCCCAGGACGCAGCATGGGGCCGGGAGATGAACTTCACCGCGAAGAGCTGGTCCTCGCGCCGGGCGCGGAACACGGTGCCCTGGCCGCCGCTGCCCAGGGTCGCCTCCAGCCGGTAGCCGGCCACCTCCATTCCCACCTGGGGCAGGTGCTGCTCCGGCGCGTCGTGCCGCCGAGGCGGATGCGGCAGCTGCCGCCGAGCTCCGTCATGTCCTGGCCGAGAAGGCTGGGCTCCGTTCATGCACTGCACCTCCGAGGTGGGGCAGCGTAACATGACCGCTGCCGACTGGTGGGCGTGCGGATGAATCAAGAGATGAAAAAATGAATGTTCAACACCTCCCCAACACGATGGGCGGATCTGGATGATGAGAATGCATTCCCAGATCGTGAGGATGAGAGTCCATTCCCAGATCATGAGGTTTGGCGAGAGGGTGCATCCAGTGCGTGCGCCATGCTCAATCCATCGCATCAATGAGAGGAATATGATATGAATGCCGACAAACCCTAATCAAAGAAGCTCCCCCCCCATGCGCTTCGCGAAATCGACGATACCGCCCCCCCTCGATTCGTCCGGCCGCCCATCCGCTTCGTCTCTGGCCACCGTGTTCGCCGCTGTCGTCTCACTGACGGCTTGCGGCGGCAATGGAGGTGGAGACTCGGCCACCCCTCCCAACGCCCCCGTCACGCCCACCCCATCGGGCACCGGCGTGACGGCCGAGTACACGCCGCTGTACGCGGCGGACACCCCGATCGTCGAGCAGCTCCAGTACACCGAGCCCGACGGCACCCTCGTCACCTTCATGGGTGCACGGCCCACCGAACGCCATGCGCGTGAGCGCGGCGAGGCCTGGGACGCACCCGACCAGGGTCCGGGCCGGTACTTCACCTTCCCCACCTTCTATTTCCAGAACAGGACCTTCGGTCTGGAGATCCGTGACGAAGTGCCCGCCGGCCGCCAGCGCATCGAGGTGATCCTGCACGTCAACGACGGCACGTTCAATGGCACCACCTTCAGCCTGTTCCGCAACATCAACAACCCCAATGTGCGCGACTTCGGCTGGTCGTTGAACTATGGCTTCAACAATCCAGAGGAAGGCAACAAACCCATCTGCCACGCCGGTCAGCGCACGTGCAAGATGTCCTTCACGTCCAACTGGCGCACGTCCCCCCACAGCCCGCTGAAGATTGGCGACAAGATCGAGCTGGCTCCCGCGCCGCGCCTGCAGAGCCCGGCCATCGACGGCGGCGGTGAGCGCTATTACTCGTTCGAGCAGCTCTACGTGGTGGGCAAGGGCATGCGTCCCTGGTACGGCATCGTCCCCAACCTGGATTCCGAACCCCTGCCGGACTCCACCCTGCTGGGCGGACAGGCCAGTGTCTCCTACAACTACTCGGAGGAGCCGCACCGGGTGTTCCAGCAGATGGCCAACAACATCGGCATCGGCAACACCAAGCGGTTCGTGCAGGGGCGCCGCCTGTTCCACACCTCGTTCGCGGATGGCAAGCACTCCGAGCACCCGACCACCAACCCGATATTCACCGAGCACGTGGGCCAACTGGGCCCGCGCTATAACCAGTCGCGCTGCATCGAATGCCATACGGCCAATGGCCGCAGCCCGGCGCCGGTGCTGGGCGCGCGGCTCGACACCCTGTCGGTGCTCACCGGTGTCGCGGGCGCCAACGGCACGGTGCTGCCCGACCCCATCTACGGTCTGAACGTGCAGCAGCGGGCCGCTTCCACGACCGCCCCCGACTACGCGGTCAGCGTGGCGTCCTACGACAAGACGGTGCGCACGCTGGCCGGTGGCGAGCAGGTCGAGCTGGTCAAGCCCGTCTACACCTTCAAGGGGCCCGTGCCGTCGCTCTTCTCCGTGCGGCAGGCTCCGCAGGTCATCGGCATGGGCCTGCTGGAGGCCGTGGCCGAGCCCACCATCCTGGCGCTGGCCGACCCCGATGACGCCAATGGTGACGGCGTGCGCGGCGTGCCGCACTGGGTGAACGACCCGGAGACCGGCAAGGTGCACCTCGGCCGCTTCGGTTGGAAGGCCACCAAGGCGAGCCTGCGCCACCAGGTGGGTGATGCGCTCGTCAAGGACATGGGCGTCACCTCGCCGGTGTTCCCGTCGCGCAGCTGCCAGCAGGGCGCGCCCGACTGCCGCTCCACCACCGCGACCACGGCGGTGTCGGACACGGAGCTGCAGCGCATGTCGGACTACCTGTCGCTGGTCGGTGTGCCGGCCCAGCGCAGCCTGCGCAGCGGCTACCCCGAGGGCATCCGCGTCTCGCCGGAACACGATGTGAATCCGCAGCTCATCGAGCGCGGCAGTGCCCTGTTCGCCCAGGCCCGTTGCACCACCTGCCACACGCCGCAGATGACCACGGGCAACACCCACCCGTTCGCCGAGCTGCGCAACCAGACCATCCGCCCGTACACCGACCTGCTGCTGCACGACATGGGGCCGGAGCTGGCCGACACGCTGACCGAGGGCCAGGCCGGCCCGAGCCTGTGGCGTACGGCGCCGCTGTGGGGCGTGGGATCGCTGAAGTATGTGCAGGGGGGCGTGCAGAACGTGCGCTACCTGCACGACGGCCGCGCCCGCACCCTGACCGAGGCCATCGGCTGGCACGGTGGCGAGGCGACCGCCAGCCGCGAGCTGTTCGAGGCGTTCTCGCTGGAAGAGCGTGCGGCCGTGATCGCCTTCCTCGAGTCGCTGTGACCTGACGGGGAAACGGGGCTGGAGGCTCTCGGGCCTCCAGCCGCCGGGTCAGCGCGTGAAGCGCTCGGACAGGCCGTTGGGGCCGAACACCTGCACCTGCCCGGTGTGGAGCAGCACCGGGACGCCCGCCGCGCGGATCTGGTTCCTGGTCGCGGCGGGGAGCCACGTGTTCGTCGACGGATCGTACACAGCCGCCCGCCCGAAGCTGCCCGTCACCAGCACCTCACCCGAGTAGAGCATCGTCGCGGAGTAGGCGCCGCTGAACGGCAGGGGCGGGCCCGCGAACCACCGCTCGTTGTACGGGTCGAACATCTCCACGGAGGTCTCCGTGGGATGCGCGTCGCCCAGCACCATCACGTTGCCCGAGTAGAGCCGGACCGCGAGGTGGTACTTGCGCGCCCGGGCCATGCTGGCGGTGAGCGTCCAGGTGTTCGTGGCCGGATCGTAGATCTCCGCCGAGGTGTGCGACTCGAGCGAGGGGGCTTCACCCCCCGCCACCAGCACCTTGCCCGAGTAGAGCAGCGTCGCGGTGTGCGACGAGCGGGGGATGAGGGTGCTGCCCGCGATGCTCCACGTGTCCGTCTCCGGGGTGTACAGCTCCGTGCCTTGGATGGTCCGCTGCTCCCGGTAGCCGTAGCCGCCCACCAGCAGCACCTGCCCCGAGTCGAGCAGCGTCGCGGTGTGCCGGTAGCGGGGCGAGCTCAGGGTGCTCGGGAGGGTGCTCCACGTGGAGGTGGCGGGGTCATACAGCTCCGTCCTGCTGGCCGAGTACTTCGGGCCGATGTCTCCGCCGGCCGCCAGCACCTTGCCCGAGGGGAGCTCCGTCAAGGTGTAGGCGCAACGGCCCAGCGCGCTCATCGTCCCCGACCACCGCCACGTGTCCGTGTACGGGTTGTACACGTACGCGATGCCGCAATGCTGGGTCAGCACATCGCCCGTGCCACGCATCAGGGTGGCCACCTGGAACGAGCCTCCCGCGGACGCGGTAGTGGACCAGCTTCCGACCGGACTGGTCAGGGACTCGCCCCGGGTTTCCAGCCCGGTGCCGGGCGTTGGAAGGGTTTCCTCGGGCTGGCATCCCATGGACAGGGACAGCCATCCGAGCATCAACAAGGACGAACGCAGGGTCTTCATCGGGCTACTTCCTCCGGGCATCGCGCTCCCGTGGATCGGGTGCCCGGAGGAGAGTAGGGAAGACCGTTTGTCGAGCAAGGGGATTTGAAGAACCCCTCGCTCACCTCCCGGTCCATCTCCGACTACTTCAGGGAGGGGGGCCGCTTCGCCGGCACGCAGCGAAGCTGGGTCGGATCGCAGGTGACCGCGAAGTCCGGATTGATGCTCGCCTCGGTCTCGCAGAGGGAGTTGTCCGGCTGCCCGTCCTCACCCTCGCAGTCGATGTCTCCAGGCCACATGGCCCAGACCTCGTACTGCGCGGTACACCCGTTCTCGGTGTACTCCAGGTCCGCCACCAGCTGCGTGCCCGGAGCCCTCGCGATGGCGAGCACCTGGACGTTGCTCCACTTGTAGACGATGTCCGCCGCGGGCAGTTCCCGGGTGGCATCGGCGGGAGCGTGCTTCTCCGCGACCGCCATGTCCAAGGCGGAGCAGAAGCCCTCCGCGTTCGAGGCCTTGGCCATCGCTCCGAGCGAGTACGACAGGTTCACCGCGTCTCGCTCATTGAGCGCGACGAGCGTCGCGGGGTTGATGGAGAGCCGCTCGTCGCCGGAGGGCGTGGAGAACTTCAGGATGCCGAGCTGCTCCCCCGGCTTCACGGGGCAGGTGCTCTCGCCCTTCGGCTTGTAGGTGGCGGCCCATTCCAGGCTCTGCACCGGACAGCCGATGGGCGGCTGCGTGGTGTCACAGGAAGAGGCGAGGGTGGCGGCGACCGCCAGACCGAGGATTCGTCGAGTCATGTGCGTGGGATCTTTCCTGTCCACGGTCGTTAGAAGGACAGCCGGGCGCCGAACCGGACGGTGCGCGGCGACTGGTAGGCGGTGGGCCTGCCGAAGTTCTTGTTGACGGACGACGGGTCGATCGGGTTGCCGTCCGGATCCACCAGCTTCGACGGCAGATCGTTCGTGCTTCCTCCCTCGATGGGCAGCACGTCCGCGGTCGTGTAGTTCTGGTCGTACGCGACGGGCGCCTGGAAGTTGAAGACGTTGAAGACGTCCACGCTGAGCGAGGCGGTGAGTTGCTGGGTCATCTTGTAGTTGAGGGCCAGGCGGCCGTCGATGCGGTGCACCCAGGGCAGGCGGCCCGCTTCTCCGCGCGGCAGGATGAAGGCCTGTCCCGTGCCGTAGTCCTCGTGCGCCCCGAGGTAGCTGTACGGCGTGCCCGAGCTGCCCCGGTAGGACGCGCCCAGGTTGATGCTCAGGTCGGGCCGCAGGACGAACTCACGCGCGCCGAAGGCCTTGAACTGGTGCGTGCGGTCGGCCGGCAGCGGGCCATAGCGGTTGGGCAGCAGGGAGACGAGGTCGAAGTCGGAGTTGATGTTCGGATCCAACTGGCCGGTGTCGGAGCGGAACAGGCCCTCGTAGTTGCCGCGCAGCGAGGACCACGTGTAGCTGACCTGGGCCAGCCAGAGGTCGGCGAAGTTCTTCTGGAAGAAGACGGTCACCGCGTCATACGTGCGCTGCGGCTTGTCGAAGTCCGTGGCGAAGCCGCGCCCCGGATTGCCGATGAAGTAGGTGGCGCCGTCATCCCGGCTCATGTCCTCGATGGCGATGTTGAGGGAGCGATGCGTGTAGGACAGGCCGACGCGCGAGTTGGCCAGCAGCTCGTACTCGCCGCCCACCACGAACTCGTCGGTGGACTGGGGCTGGATGCTCGGGTCCACGATGGTGGCGCCCGCGCCCACGGTCTCCCACAGGCGGCTGGAGTCCAGCCCGGGCCGGTAGGGCATGCGCGCGGCGTCGGTGGAGCACACGCCCCGCTGCTGCTCGGGGTCGCGCGGGTCGCAGAGGCTGGAGTCCTTCTGCGAGCGCACGCCGGGCTCGCCGGGGAACGAGCGGTCCACGAGATCCAACGGGACGCTCTCGTAGTAGCGGGCGTAGTTGGCGTAGAGCTTGGCCTTGCCGGAGCGGGTGGGGTCGACGATCACTCCCAGCCGCGGCGACCACTGGTTGGCCAGCACCATGGCGAGCTGTCCACCGCCCACCAGGTGTTGGACGTCGTAGCGCAACCCCACGTTGAGGGTGGCCATGTCGAACAGGCTCCAGCTGTCCTGCAGGAAGCCGCCCACGGAGTTGGACGTGGACACCGGGTGCTGGGAGTCCTGGATGACCACCTGGTCCGGGCCGATCAGGTACCCGTACTGGCGGTAGTCATAGAAGTAGTCGCCCTCATCCGACTCGATGAGCACGGTCCTGCCGGTCACCGCGCGGATGTGGTCGTAGCGCATCTGCTCCAGATCCAGACCCGCCTTGATGACGTGCTGGCCCCCGGCCTGCAGCAGCAGGGTGCCGATGAGCTTGCCCTGGAAGCGATCCAGCTTGCTCTCGTCCAGGCGGCCCGGACCGCCCGTCAGGTAGGAGAGCACCGGGCAGCGCGTGGCCAGCCCGGCGGTGGGGGAGGCGCAGATGGAGGGATCCGCCAGCTGCTCGAACTCGGTGACGGAGTGCTGGCCTCCGACGGTGCGCTCCCAGGTGGTGTTGGAGATGCCAGCGAGCCCCTCGGAGCTGCCGGCCCGCGTGCCGTCCGAGGCGCGCGCGCTGAAGTCCTGGTGGTGCCAGCCGAGGGTCGCGTCGAAGAGCAGGCGCTTCTCCATGAAGGAGGAGGACCACTTGAGGCTGGTGTCCAGGCTGTTGGCGATGCGCTGGGTGGCGATGGCCCCCGGCTGGCCGTTGATGCGCTCCACCTCCGGGGCGCCGGTGCGCTCGCTGATGGAGAAGCGGCCCGGGCCTCCCGCGGACGACGGCGTGCCCGTCACCGACACGCTGACGTTGTGGTCCTGGTTGAGCAGATACGTGAGCTTGCCGATGAACTGGAAGGTCCGCTGGTCCGCGAAGAAGAGCCGCCGCGTGCCCTCGATGCGCTGCGTCTGGGAGAAGCCCAGCTCGTCCTGCACGGGCTGGCCGTTCTCGTCCAGCACCAGGGCGTTGAGGTTGCGCTCCAGCTGGTACCGGGTGAAGGAGGGCGCCACGCCCGCGTAGAACCACAGCTTGTCCTTGAGGATGGGACCACCCACCTCGGCGCCGATGTCGCCCAGGTTCCACAGCGAGGCCTGGCCGGAGATGGTGCCCGCCTCCTGACGGATCTCCGTCCCCCGGCTGCCCAGCGCACCCGGGGTGAGGTTGCCGAACACCGAGCCGTGGAACTCGTTGGAGCCCGACTTCGTCACCGCGTTGACCACGCCGCCGGTGGAGCGGCCGTACTCGGGCAGGTAGCCGCCGCTGATGACGTTCACCTCGCCGATGAACTCCACGCTCAGCGGGGTGCCGTTGATGCCGAAGCCCGGATCATTCACCGAGACGCCATCCACGATGTACTGGTTCTCCGGCGAGGTGGAGCCGCTGACGGAGACGCCGTAGGTGTCCGCGTTCGCGCCCGGGGCCAGCTCCGCCAGCGCCTCGAAGGAGCGCGAGCCCGCGCCCTTTCCGCTCGGGGAGACGACGGCGATGTTGCGCAGGAAGTCCTTGCTGACGTTCACCCCGGTGGAGGCGGAGCCGATGTCGACGGTGGGCGCCTGGGCCACCACGCTCATCTCTTCTCCGAGCCCCTCGGGGAGCAGCTCCACGTTGACGCGCACCGAGTAGTCCAGCCGGACGCCGATGTTCTCGCGGGACAGGGGCTTGTAGGCCTCCCTGTCGAACCTCAGCGTGTACACGCCGGGTGGAAGCTGGGGGATGCGATACTGGCCGGACGCGTCGGTGACGACCGTCTGCTCGCCCTGGAGGGCGGGAGAGGTCGCCGTGACCACGACGTCCGCCACGGGCTTCCGGCTGGCCGCATCCACCACCGTGCCCAGGAGCACGGAGGTTCCCTGCGCCAGGGCCACGTTACCTGCCAGGCACAAGGCGAGCGCGAGCAAGCCGGAGTGCCGGAGGATCCTTCTATCTGTCATGGGGGTGTTGTTGCCCGGTGGTGGGGGGGGGAGGGTCTCCACCGGGCGCTCCTCGGGGAACGCAGCAAAGCGTCCACATTCGAAAGGATCAAGCCCTGCTTTGACCGTGCACCGCCATGGCGCCGCTCATGCAATAGCCGACCACGCCCATCCGGGGTCCCTTCACCCCCTTTCCACCGCACAGGGGGAATGGGCCGGGGCACCGGGTGTTGGAGGGCGACTTCCCCAGGGACTTTCCGTCATATGCCATCTCAGAAACGACGTACTCCGGGCGCCACGCGCGCGGTGCTCACTGCCAGTGCCTCCGCCTTGTTCGCCGCATGTGCCACTTCCGCTCCGATGGACAAGGCGGCGGGGCCGGCGCAGGTGACGCCCCCTGCCGCGGCGGCCTCCGCTCCGGCTGCTTCCCCGAAACCCACCTACGGCAGCTTCGGTGTCGACACCGCGGGGATGGACCGGTCCGTCGCGCCCGGCGACAGCTTCTATCGCTTCGTCAATGGCAAGTGGCTCGAGAAGACGGAGATCCCCGCCGACCGGTCCAGCTACGGCATGTTCACGAAGCTCGCGGAAGAGGCGAGCCTGCGCACGCGCGCGCTGATCGAGGAGGCCGCGAGCGCCAACGCGCCCGCGGGCAGCGACGTCCGCAAGATGGGTGACGCCTTCGCGAGCTTCATGGACGAGGCGGCCATCGAGGCCAGGGGCGTGTCGCCGCTCCAGCCCGAGCTCGGCCGCATCGCCTCCATCTCCACCCGGCGCGAGCTCTCCGCCGCCCTCGGAGACACGCTGCGCGCCGACGTCGATCCGCTCAACATGGGCGATGTCACCACGGACCGGCTCCTGGGCCTCTGGGTGGCCGAGGACCTGAACGAGCCCTCGCGCTACGCCGCCTATCTGTTGCAGGGCGGTCTGGGCCTGCCGGATCGCGACTACTACCTCGTCGACAACGCCAGGTTCGTGGAGGTCCGCAAGCAGTACCAGCAGCACATCGCCAATCTGTTGCGTCTGGCGGGTATCACCGACGTGGAGGCCAGGGCCCGCCGCGTCTTCGAGCTCGAGCGTGACATCGCGCGGGTCCACTGGGCCCAGGTGGACACGCAGGACGTGGTCAAGACCAACAACCCTTGGACCCGGGAGGAGCTCGCGCGGCGCGCTCCGGGCCTGGATTGGGACGCCTACCTTGGCGCCGCGGGCCTCGGACAGCAGCGCCAGATCATCATCTGGCAGCCGAGCGCGGTGACGGGGATCTCCCGGCTCGTCGGCGACGCTCCCGTGCAGACGTGGAAGGACTACCTGACCTTCCACGCCATCTCGCATGCCACGCCCTTCCTGCCCAAGGCCTTCGTCGACGAGTCCTTCGCGTTCAATGGCCGGGTGCTCTCCGGCGCGCAGCAACTGCGCGAGCGCTGGAAGCGCGGCGTCGACTTCACCAGCGACGCCCTGGGCGAGGCCATCGGCAAGCGCTACGTCGAGAAGTACTTCCCGCCGGAAGCCAAGGCGGAGGCGGACAAGATGGTCCGCAACATCGTCGCGGCGTTCGGCCAGCGCATCGACGCGCTGGCGTGGATGTCTCCGGAGACGAAGGCGCGCGCGAAGGAGAAGCTGGCCACCCTCCAGGTCGGCATCGGCCACCCGGACCGGTGGCGGGACTACTCGGCGCTCGAGATCGTGCGCGGGGATGCCTACGGCAACGCCGAGCGCGCCTCCCGCTTCGAGTATCAGCGCAACCTGAACAAGCTCGGCAAGCCGGTCGACAGGTCGGAGTGGTTCATGGTTCCGCAGCTGGTGAACGCGCTGAACTCTCCCCAGCAGAACTCCATCATCTTCCCCGCGGCCATCCTGCAGCCGCCCTTCTTCGACCCGAACGCCGACCCGGCGGTGAACTACGGCGGCATCGGCTCCGTCATCGGGCATGAAATCGTTCACAGCTTCGACGACGTCGGCGCGCAGTTCGACGCTCGCGGCAAGCTGGCCAACTGGTGGACGAAGGAGGACGCCGAGAAGTTCAAGGCCGCCGGCCAGGCGCTCGCCGCCCAGTACAGCGCCTACCGCCCGCTGCCCGATCTCCCGGTGAATGGCGAGCTGACCCTCGGCGAGAACATCGCCGACGTCGCCGGTCTGTCGATCGCCTACGACGCCTACCGGCTGTCGCTGGGAGGAAAGCCGGCGCCGGTGCTCGACGGCTTCTCCGGTGAGCAGCGCCTCTTCCTCGGCTTCGGTCAGGTCTGGCGCAACAAGTACCGCGAGCCGACCCTCCGCCGCATCCTGCTGACGGACGGGCACTCACCGGGCGAGTTCCGCGCCTCGACCGTGCGCAACCTCGACCCCTGGTACCAGGCCTTCGGCGCCACTCCCGGGCAGACGCTCTACCTCGCACCCGAGCAGCGCGTGCGCATCTGGTAGGAGCGCGAGGGCCCGCCGTGACACATGGCGGGCCCTCGTGGGTTCCAGGGGGTTCAATCGCAGGTTCCGCAGTCCCGCTTGCAGCTGTTGGCGCGGTCGAAGTTGCCGCAGGACTCGGTGGCCTGGCAGATGCCGTCCCCGCACGTGTAGATATCCTGGGGGCGGATCCGGGTGGTCATGGGCAGGTAGTTGACTCCGTTCCGGCTGCACCGCGTGAAGTACGTCCCCGTGCTGTCGGGCGTGCAGCGCGCGTGGCAGCTGCCGATATGGACGAGCGGAGGGCACTCGTTCGTCCCCGAGAGCGCGCACGCACGCAGGCTGCTCTGTGTCGCCAACAGCATGCCCTGGTCATTGCCGACGAAGAGCCCCTCTCCATTGAAGAGATTGCCGAAGAAGCAGGCCTCCCTCAGTGGATAGGACGACAGCTCCGAGGGCGTGTAGGGGATGCGCTGACTCCGCGCATCGGTGCCCAGGACGGAGAGGGTGACGGTGCGCCCGTATTTGTTGACGAGGGCGCCCAGACACGCGGAGACGACCTGTTGCTCCGCCAGGGTCGCGGGTTGGTCGTTGGCCCAGTCCGGTGCCAGTCCCAGCAGGCCAGGCCAGACATAGGTGGACGTGCCATTCGAGTACGTCCGGTTCTGTCCATTCGGGACGGCGCAACGGACCAGATACTTCATGACGAGGTCGGCTTCCGCCGGGTTCTGCTGGAACCAGGCGGAGAAACTGCTGCTCGACAGGCCGTTGAAGGCCAGGCCATTGAAAGCCAGGCCGTTGAAGGCGAGACCGTTGAAAGCCAGGCCGTTGCCTGTCAGGCCATTCTCGTCCTCGAGCGCCTGGATGACTGTTCCGCCGGGTTCACCAGGTGGGCTGGCGGGCTCCTCCACCGGGCCGCAGCCCTCCGCGAGCAGCAGCAGGAACACTCCGAACAACTCGAGGCGCTTCATGATGTCTCCCCCAGAGCCCTGAACCGGACGCTTCGCTCCCGAGGTTTCGGGTGGGAAGGTGGGCTCCAGGAGAAAGTGTCACTGTATTGATTTTGCAAGAATACACACGGGGCGTCATTCCCCCCTGGAACCGTTGTCCGTGGACGGTCACCGCGTGGAATGCCAGACAGTCCGAGGAAGAGCCGTCGGACACCAGACGCTCGGGGTTGTCTTCTCATGGGTCACACCCGTCGCGGCTCAGCTGCGGCGCTTGAGCTCGCGGGCGACCACCTCGCAGCCGGGCTCATAGCGGCCCTGGATCGCCTCCATCGCGCGTGCCAGCGTCAGCTCGGCGATGCGCTCGTGCCGCTGGGGAATCGAGTTGACGCGCAAGGGCAGGAAATCGAGCAGGCGCTCATCCCCGAACGTCGCCAGCCGCAGCGTCCGCGGCAGGCCCGAGGGCAATTCGAGCAGCACGTCGAGCACTCCCTGCAGCAACGTATAGGAAGAGGTGACCAGCGCGTCCGGCAGGCCGTGCGCGGAGAGCAGCTCGCGCATCAGCCGGGCGCCGCTCTCGCGGTCATAGCGGGCCCCCGTGGCCTCGTGGACGCGCTCGAGCCGTCCCGCGACGGCGCGCCGGAATCCCTCGCGCCGCTCGATGGTGATGGACAGCGTGGCCACGGCGTCGAACCAGGCGACGCTGCGGGTGTGCTCGTCGAGCACCGAGCGCGTCAGCGCCTCGGCGGCCACCGTGTTGTCGCTCATCACGCAGACGAAGCGCCGCGGGTCCAGCGCGCGGTCGACCGCGATCACCGGAGTGCCGGCCGCCATCAACTCCGCGTAGAACGGATCCCCGGCCGGCAGCGCGCTCGCCACGATCAGGGCATCGCAGCGCCTCGCTCGCAGCATCAACGCGAGCTCCCGCTCGGTCCGCTCATCATCCTCGGAGCCGACGATGAGCAGCTGGTAGCCCTCGCGCCGGGCGCCGTGCTCGAGCAGCTTGGCGAGCCGGGCGTAGCTGGTGTTCTCCAGGTCCGGAACGATGAGGCCCAGCGTACGGCTGGCGCCGCGCCGCAAGGCCGCCGCCTGGGCGTCGATGCGGAAGTTGTGGCGCTCGGCCACGGCCAGCACCCGTTGCACGGTCGTGGCGCTGATGCGGCGCTCCTCGGCCTGGCCATTCAGCACGTAGCTGGCCGTCGTCCTCGACACTCCGGCCAGGCGAGCGATGTCCGCCAGGGTCATCTCCGACCTCCCCTGATTCTCCGTTGTGCGTCCCGTCTTTCCGGGTTTCGGAAATTTCGGGCGCGGCCCGAGCATTCAACGTATGCAGGTGACACGATTCAGCAGAACGGCTATAAGCGGCGGTACAGGAGATTGCAACCCATGCTTACGCTGACTCGGGACGATGTCCGGCTCGGCTGCCGCGCCGCGGACTGGAAGGCGGCCCTGGCACAGGCCGCCGAGGCGCTGGTCGAGGCCGGACGCGTGTCGCCTGAATATGGAGAGGGGCTGCTCGCCCGCGAGGCGCAGTCCTCCACCTATCTGGGAAACGGCATCGCCATCCCGCATGGCACGCCGGAGAGCCGGCGCTACGTGCGCTCCACCGGCGTGCGCGTGCTGCAGTTCCCCGAAGGTGTCGCGTGGCACGACGGCTCCCGGGTGAGCCTGCTGGTGACGATCGCCGCGCAGTCCGACGAACACCTGGACATCCTGCGCCAGCTCACGCACGTGCTGGATCGCGAGGGCGTGGCGCGGACGCTGGCCAGCGCGAAGAACCCCGATGATGTGATCGCGACGCTGTCGCGTGTGCCGGAGAAGGCGAGACTCGACGCGGAGACGCTCTGTCTGGGCCTGCCGCTACGAGACCGTCTGGAGCTGGCCCTGGCCGCCGCGGCGCGCCTGCGCCACATCGGCTGCGTGGAGGCGAGCTTCGTCGCGGCGATCGCCGGGCAGCAGCCGGTGCCACTGGGCCAGGGCCTGTGGCTCGTGTTCGCGGCCTCCGGCGTCAACTCCCCGGCCCTGGCGCTGGCGACGCCCGAACGGCGCCTCCGCGACGGCGCGGGGGACGTGGCTGGCGTCTTCTGTCTGGCGGCGCACGGCGATGCGCACCGCGCGCTGCTCGAGCGGCTCGACGGGCTGCTCGCGCGCGGTGACGGCGAGCGGCTCATCGAGCTGTCGGCGGAGCAGGTCCTCTCGCGATTGTCCGGTGAGTCCGCGGGGGCCGAGACCGCCCGCGTCCGCCTGCTCAACGCGCACGGCCTGCATGCGCGGCCGGCCCGGGAGCTGGTGCAGGTGGCTCGGGCCCAGAGCGTGGCGGTCCGTGTCCGCCTGCTCGAGGGCCATGGCGAGGCGGTCTCCGCGACCAGCCTGACCCAGGTCCTCAGCCTTGGCGCACGGCGCGGCCAGACGCTGGTGTTCTCGGCGGAGGGGGAGGGCGCTTCCCAGGCCGTCTCGGCGCTGGTCGAGGTGGTGCGCGGCGGCCTCGGGGAGCCGGTGACGCCGCTCACCGAGACACGCGAGGAGAGCGTCCCTCGCGTCACCGCGAAGGAGCCGGTCGTCGCACCGGTGGCCGACGAGCCGCTGACGGCCGTCCCGGCCGCGCCGGGTCTCGCGATCGCCCCCGCCTACGTGCTGCGCCTGCCGGAGTTCCGTTATGCCGAACGGGCGGACGACCCCGCACGCGAGCGTGAACGGCTCGATCGCGCGCTGGTGGGGGCCCGCCAGCAGCTCGAGGCCCTGGTGCAGCGGACGGTTGGCGGCGAGGTCTCGCAGATCCTGTCCATCCACGCGGAGATGCTCTCGGACCCCGCCCTGCGCGATGCGTCCCTCGAGGCCATGGGCGAGGGCGCGTCGGCCGAGGCTTCCTGGTGGCGCGCGATCGACACCGCGGCGCGCGCTCAGGAATCCCTCGCGGACAGGCTGCTGGCCGAGCGCGCCGCGGACCTGCGCGACGTCGGCCGCCGCGTGCTCGGCCTGCTGTGTGGTGTCGAGATGCCGACTCCGCCGGAGCATCCCTACATCCTGGTGGCCGATGACGTCGGGCCGTCCGACGTCGCGCGGCTGGAGACGGCGAAGGTGCGAGGTCTCGTCACCGCGCGCGGCGGCGCTACCTCGCACAGTGCCATCCTCGCGCGGGCGCTCGGCATCGCCGCCGTCGTCGGGGCGGGGGAGCGCGTGCTGGCTCTGTCCTCGGGTGTCGAGCTGATCGTCGACGGTGAGAACGGACGGGTCGTCGCCTCGCCCAGCCCGGCCCGCCGCGAGCGCACCGAGCGGCGCATGGTCGAGCAGGAGAGCCTCCAGCGGGCCGCCCACGGCCGGCGCCACGAGGAGGCGCGCACGCAGGATGGCCACCGCGTGGAGGTCGCCGCCAACCTCGGCAACACCGCGCATGCCGCCGACGCCGTCGAGCGGGGGGCCGAGGGCATTGGCCTGTTGCGCACCGAGTTCGTGTTCATGGCGCACCCCCAGGCGCCGGATCTCGCGACGCAGATCGCCGAGTACAGCGAGGCGTTCGACGCGTTGAAGGGCCGTCCGCTGGTCGCGCGCACGCTCGATGTCGGCGGCGACAAGCCGCTGGCCTACTGGCCGATGCCACACGAGGAGAACCCGTTCCTCGGCCTGCGCGGCATCCGCCTGACGCTGACGCGGCCCGAGGTGCTCGAGACGCAGTTGCGCGCGCTGCTGACCGCCGCGGGCTCCCGTCCGGTGCGCATCATGTTCCCGATGGTCAAGGACATCGACGAGTTCCGCGCGGGCAAGGCGATCTTCGACCGGGTCCAGGCCGAGGTGAAGGCGACCGACGTCCAGCTCGGCGTCATGATCGAAGTGCCGTCCTGCGCGCTGCTCGCGCCCTCGCTCGCGAAGGAGGCCGACTTCTTCTCCATCGGCACCAACGACCTCACCCAGTACACGCTGGCGATCGACCGGGGCCATCCCCAGCTGTCCGCGCAGTCCGATGCGCTTCATCCCGGCGTGCTGCGGCTCATCCGCTTCACGGTCGAGGCCGCCCATGCCGAGGGCCGTTGGGTCGGCGTCTGCGGTGAGCTCGGCTCCGATCCGCAGGCGATCCCCGTGCTGGTCGGCCTGGGCGTCGACGAGCTGTCCGTCAGCAGCCGCCGGGTGCCGCTGGTGAAGGCCCGCATCCGCGAGCTGACGTTGTCTCGGGCACGAGAGCTGGCCGAGCTCGCGCTGAAGCAGCCGACCGCCGCCGCGGTGCGCGAAGCCCTGGAGGCGGCCTGATGGCTCGCATCCTGACGCTGACGCTGAACCCCGCCCTGGATCTCGCGATCCGCCTGGGGACGATCCGGCTCGGTGAGGTCAACCGGACCGAGAGCACCCGGCTCGATGCCGCCGGCAAGGGCATCAACGTGGCGCGCGTCCTCGCGGGGCTGGGGCATGACGTCACCGTGTCGGGCCTGCTCGGCGCCGACAACGAGACGGCCTTCGTGCGGACCTTCGCGGCGTGCGGTCTGCGCGACGCGTTCATCCGGGTGCCGGGCGAGACGCGCATCAACGCGAAGCTCTCCGAGCCCGACGGGCGCGTCACCGACCTGAACGGGCCGGGCCCTTTGATTCCGGCGCACGCGCTGGACGCGCTGACCGAACGCCTGGGCTCGCTGCTGCCAGGACTCGACGCGGTAGTCATCTCCGGCAGCCTGCCGCCGAACGTTCCCCCCGCGAAGCTCGCCGACCTCGTCCGCATGGCTCGCGAACGCCAGGTTCCGGTGTGGCTCGACACCAGCGGGGCGGCCCTGGTGTCCGGCCTGGCCGCGCGGCCCACGGCGGCCAAGCCCAATGAGACCGAGCTGGCCGAATGGGCGGGCCGCCCGCTCGACACTCCCGAGGCGCGTCTCCAGGCGGCGCGGCGGCTCAACGCCGAGGGCGTGGACGAGGTGCTCGTCTCCGTCGGCGCCGAGGGCGTGCTCTGGGCCTGGCGCGGCAACGCACTGATGGCCGTACCGCCACGGGTCCAGGTCGCCAGCACCGTGGGCGCCGGAGATACGCTGCTGGCCGGCACGCTGCACGGGGTGCTGTCCGGCTGGCCGCGCGAGCGAAGCCTGCGTTTCGCGACGGCGCTCGCCGCCGAATCCGTGCGCCATGTCGGCGTGGGCGATCCCTCCGCCGTGGACTTCGAACTGCTCCAACAACAGACCTCCATCCGGTCCCTGCCCGTGGACCCTCATACAGGGGAGAAGCGCTGATGAACGTGATCCTCGTCACGGCCTGCCCCAGTGGCGTGGCCACGACCTTCCTGGCCGCCCGGGGTCTCGAGCGCGCGGCGACCCGGCGCGGATGGAAAGCGGCCGTGGAGATGCACAGCCAGCTCGAGCCGGTCGTCCCGGTCGACAGTGCCACGCTCGCCGCCGCCGAGCTCATCGTCGTCGCGGCGAGCGCACCGGTGGATCTCGCGAGGTTCGTCGGCAAGCGCGTCCACCAGGCGCCCATCTCGGAAGCCCTGCCGGATCTGGACGCGTTCCTGACGCGCGCCCAGAAGGAAGCCAGGACGTTGAGCGCGGCCGCCGCCGTTGGCGACACGAAGGCCGAGCCCTCGTCTCGTCCGTCCGTCCCGGGCAAGCAGAAGCTCGTGGCCGTCACCGCCTGTCCGACGGGAGTCGCCCACACGTTCATGGCGGCCGAGGCGCTGAGCCAGGCCGGGCGAGGGCTCGGGTATCCGATCCGCGTGGAGACGCAGGGCTCGGTGGGCGCGCAGGACGCACTGACCGAGGAGGAGATCCGCGAGGCGGAGGTGGTGATTCTCGCCTGCGACATCGAGGTCGACCCCTCGCGGTTCGCCGGCAAGCGTGTTTTTCGGACCTCCACCGGCGCCGCGCTGAAGCACGCGGGCCAGACGATCCACGACGCCTTGGAGAAGGCGCGGGTCCTGGGCGGCAAGGAGGGAGGGCAGGCGGCCCGGAGTGGCGGGGGCGAGTCGGGGGGCCAGCGCGGCCCCTACCGGCACCTGCTGACGGGCGTGTCCTTCATGCTCCCGATGGTCGTCGCGGGCGGCCTGTTGATCGCGCTGTCGTTCGTGTTCGGCATCGACGCGGCCAAGGAGAAGGGCTCGCTGGCGGCGGCGCTGATGCAGATCGGCGGCGGGGCGGCCTTCAAGCTGATGGTGCCGCTGCTCGCCGGCTACATCGCGTATTCCATCGCCGACCGGCCCGGGATCGCCCCCGGCATGATTGGCGGCTACCTGGCGAGCGAGCTGGGAGCGGGGTTCCTCGGCGGCATCGCCGCGGGCTTCATCGCGGGCTACACGGCCCAGGCGCTGAGCCGCCACGTCAAGCTCCCGGTCAGCGTGGAGGCGTTGAAACCCATCCTCATCATCCCGCTGGCGGCGAGCCTGGTCACCGGACTGGTGATGATCTACGTCATCGGCACGCCGGTGGCCGCCATCATGTCGGCCGTCACGACGTTCCTGACGAACATGAACTCCGGCAACGCCATCCTCCTGGGCATGCTGCTCGGCGCGATGATGTGCTTCGACCTCGGAGGGCCGATCAACAAGGCGGCGTACACCTTCGGTGTCGGTCTGCTGTCGGCGGGCGCGGGAGCGCAAGGTCCCATGGCGGCGATCATGGCGGCGGGCATGGTGCCGCCCATCGGCATGGGCATCGCGAGCCTCATGGCCAGGGCCAAGTTCTCGGAGCCGGAGCGCGAGGCGGGCAAGGCCTCACTGGTGCTGGGCCTGTGCTTCATCTCCGAAGGGGCCATCCCCTTCATGGCCAAGGATCCCCTGCGGGTGATTCCCATCTCCATGATGGGCGGAGCGCTGACGGGCGCGATGTCGATGTACTTCGGCGTGCACCTGATGGCCCCACACGGCGGGCTGTTCGTGCTGCTGATCCCCAACGCGGTCAATCACGTGCTGCTGTATCTGCTGTCCATCGCCGCCGGCTCGCTGTTCGTGGGGGCCGGGTACGCGCTGGTCAAGACGGGCCGGGTCGAGCTGCCGGGCACGACGGAGCAGCCACGGGAGAAGCCCTGGAGTGGCACGGGCGCCGGAAACGGCCGCGCGACGGTCGGTCAGGGCTGACCGGACCGTCGCGGGAAGAACCTCGGACCGGCTCGTTACTCGGCCGCGGCCTGGTCCAGACCGCCCTCGGCCATCAGGCCCGCCAGCTCGGCCTTGAGCTTGTCCTTGGCGCGGATCTCCAGCTGGCGGGCGCGCTCACGCGAGAAGCCGAAGTGCGCGCCCAGCTCGCTCAGGGTCATCTCCGCGTCGCCCATCACCCGGTGCTCGATGATGAAGCGCTCGCGCGGATCCAACCGCGTCAGCGCCCGGCGGATGCACTCGCGGGTGAGGTTGGCTTCCTGACGCTCGGCCACCTCGTCCGCCTGGGAGGAGGACTCCGACTCCACGAAGTCCAGGTGCGTGGCGTCGCCGTCCTCGCCCACGGGCGCGTCGAGCGACAGGTCACGCCCACCCATGCGCTGCTCCATCTCGCGCACCTCGGAGGCCTTCACGTTCAGCTTCCGGGCGATCTCCTCGGCGTTGACGACGTGGCCATCGCCGGCGCCCAGCTTCTCCAGCTCGCGGCGGGTGCGCGCCAGGGCGAAGAACAGCCGACGCTGGGCCTGGGTCGTCCCCAGCTTCACGAGGCTCCAGTTCTTCAGCACGTAGTTCTGGATGTAGGCGCGGATCCACCACACCGCGTAGGAGATGAGGCGGATGCCCTTGTCCGGATCGAACTTCTGCACCGCCTTCATCAGGCCGATGTTCGCCTCCTGGATGAGGTCGGACATCTTCAGGCCGTAGGAGCGGTACTCGTAGGCCACCTTCACCACGAAGCGCAGGTTGGAGGTCACCAGGTGGTGGCCCGCGGCCAGGTCACCCTGACGGAAGCGGCGCGCCAGGGCCTGCTCCTCGGGCTGGGTGAGCAGCGGGTACTGGTTGATCTCCGAGAGGTACGTGGAGAGGGAGTCGACGGAGGAGAAGGAGGAGGAGGCCTGCATGGTGGGTCTCTCGGGCGAAGGACGGGGGGACGTCGTGACTGCGTGCCAGATGTCCTTAGCAACACGGATGCCAGGGGTTTGAGAGAGCGTTCCTCAGCGAATACGGGTACTTGCATCGAGACACCTCCGTGCTTAAGGCTGTAGACGGGTAATTTTTACTGGGTGCCTGGCGAAGGGGACTCCACGGATTTCAGTCCCTCCTGTGCTCCGGGGTGCGACATTCATCCCGGGAGACGGCACTCCACGGAGTGGGCGGGGCGGTCCGCTCCCCCTCCTGTCAGGTACAGGAGAGTCACGGCGGGTGCCGAATCACAAAGGGGGGCGCCTTCCTTCATTCTTCCGAGGGCGCCCTCGCTCGAGGTGCGACAGCCGCCCATCCCGGAGACGGTGGGCTCGGGGGAAAGGTATGAGCACCGCATCGAGGCTGGGTCCGCGGAGCACACGCGTGGGCCGCCAGTTGGGACTTGGGGTGTGCCTCCTGTTCGCGGTGCTGCTGAGCGGTTGCCCCAAGCCGCAGATCCACCGGTTCACGACGATGCCGCCCGTGGCGTGTCCCGGCGACGAGGTCACGCTGCACTGGGAGACGAACGGGGCCGTGCGCCTCTCGGCCACTCCCGATGTGGCGGCGCTCGGCGCGAAGGACGACGCGGGGAAGCAGACGGTCACCGTCAGCGGGCCCACGCGCTTCCGCCTGGAGGTCTCCCGCGTCTTCGGACTGAAGAAGGAGATGACCGAGAGCGAGGTGCTCTCTCCTCCGAAGGATCTCGAGTACGGCATCGTCGATGCCGAGGGCGAGGGCCACTTCACGTGCTCGGCCGAGCTGGGGGGGTTGGAGTCCTCCTTCCAACTGGACGGCGCTCACATCTCGCCCAACGTGCGCATCGGGCAGGTGAGGAACATGAACGTGCGCGCGCTGGTCATCCGCAAGGGCGAGGTGTCCGAGACGGTGGGGGAGGGCGCGGCGGCACCGGGATTCGAAGGACAGCCCGCCCAGGGACTCTGGCAACTGCGCGTCCCGCTCGAGGAGGGGGAGAGCTGCGAGGACGCGCTCGAGTCGGTGGATGGCCGGTTGATCATCAAGCTCCAACTCTCATGCCCGAGGTGAACCCATGGCCGCGCTCGACGAGATCCGGACGATTGTCATCCTGATGATGGAGAACCGGTCCTTCGACCACATGCTCGGGCATCTGTCGCTGGAGGACCCGAAGTGGGACGTGGACGGGCTGCGAGAGCCCGACACGAATCCGCGCTACGCCAACGTCTTCCAGCACCGCATCCACCGGCCCTTCCTGATCGATAACGAGGCATCGGTCATCCGGGATCCACCGCACAGCCGGCACCTGGTGGACGTGCAGATGGCGAGGAGCCCCAGCGGGAAGAAGTACCGCATGTCGGGCTTCGTCCAGGCGTACTTCGAGTACACCCAGCATCAGGCGGAGCATCCACCCCCGATGGGGTACTTCGATTCGCGAGGGGCCTGGATGACGTCCTTCCTGGCGAAGGAGTACTGCGTCTGCGATCGCTGGTTCACCCCCCTGCCATCGGACACGCAGCCCAACCGCAGCATGGCCTTCACGGGAACCACGCTGATCGAAGACACGGGGTCTCGGCTCATTCCGCACCGGGAGCATGTCTTCGACTGGCTGAACAAGCGGGGCATCCGGTGGCGCGTCTATCATGACGGGCCTCCCTTCTTCCTGCTGTTCGGGAGGTTCCACGAGCTGGTGGGGATGAAGTACCGCCCCATCAGCGAGCTCGCGCGCGACCTCCAACGCGAGGACCCGGACGAGGCGCCGCAGGTCATCTTCATCGAGCCGCGCTACTTCGACTTCTTCTGGTCGGACGTGCCGGCCAACTGCAACCATCCACTCGCCCTCGTTGGCAATGGCGAGCTGTTCCTGCACCAGGTGTATACGGCGCTCACGAGCAACGCGGACAAGTGGGCGCGGACGCTGTTCCTCCACACCTACGACGAGCACGGCGGCTTCTTCGATCATGTCCCGCCGCTGCCCATCGAGAACCCGGCCCCCGCGGGAGCGGAGTTCACGATAGGGTTCAAGACGACGGGGCCACGGGTGCCCGGGTTGATCGTCTCCCCCTGGGTGCAACCGGGAAAGGCCTTCCACGGCAATCTCGACCACACGTCGATGCTGCAACTGCTGGCGGAGAAGTTCGGGTCGGGCCCGGAGGACTACTCGGCCTCGGTCAACCACCGGAGGGCACAGGGCATCCGGAGCATCTCCGAGGCGCTCTCCGACGCGCCGATGCTCCGGTCCATTCCCACCCGTGCGCCACGACCGGGTCCGCTCGCGCCCTCGATGAAGCGGCAGCCCCGGTCGTCCAACGAGCGTGCCTTCCAGCAGGCCGCCCTGGAGCTGCTGAAGCACGAGGGACCCATCGCGACGTCGGCGAAGTACCCGGATCTGGTGGGGGCGCCGCTAACGCCTGACGCGCATCCCTGAACCAGCCATGCGGCGTCGGAGTGTTGACCCGAAATAATCAGGAACTGGCTCTCCTACATGCGCGCCCGATCCACGGGCGCCACCTTTTCGAAGGAGAGCCGACATGCTCCTGTGTCGCTTGCGGACCGCGGTCCTGATGGGCCTGCTGTCCCTCATGGTCTTCTCTTCCACGGCCCTGGCGCAGACCGTGAACTGCACCGGATATCCCGCGTGGAACTCCACCACCATCTACAACCCGGGGGATCGGGTCGTCTATCAGGGCAATCTGTACGAGGCGCTGGTGGCCATCTGGACGGCGGATCCCGTCTGGGGCACCGCCAGTGGTTGGTACAAGCTGGTTGGCCCCTGTGGCACCGGTGGCGGTGACACCACGGCGCCCTCGCAGGTGTCGGGACTGCGCTCCACCGGCACCACCAGCTCGCAGGTGAGCCTGGCGTGGAACGCGGCGACCGACAACGTCGGCGTCACCGGCTACATCGTGTTCCGCAATGGCACGCAGGTGGGCACGCCGACGGGCACGACCTATACGGACACGGGCCTCGCGGCGAGCACCGCGTACAGCTACACCGTGAAGGCGCGCGATGCCGCGGGCAACCAGTCGGTGGCGAGCAGCGCCCTCTCGGTCACCACGGCGTCCGCCAGTGACACCACCGCGCCGAGCGTCCCCGCGGGCCTCACCGCGCCCTCGAAGACGGCCTCGTCCGTGTCGCTCTCGTGGACGGCGTCGACGGACAACGTCAGCGTGACGGGCTACATCGTGTTCCGCAATGGCACGCAGGTCGGTACTTCGACGGCCACGGCCTATACGGACACGGGCCTCGCGGCGAGCACCGCGTACAGCTACACCGTGAAGGCGCGCGATGCCGCGGGCAACCAGTCGGCGGCGAGCAGCGCCCTGTCGGTCACCACGTCGCCTTCCGACGGTGGCAACACCGACACCTCCTGGCACCCGTCCTACCTCGCGATCGGCACCGTCTTCGAGCCCTTCACCGGGACCGATGGCTTCTTCACCAAGGTGAATCCGTACTTCCCCTCGGGCAAGCGCATCAACTACGGCTACCTGTACCTCAACGGCGGCTCCCAGTTCAGCGAGTGGCACAGCCGCGCGGATCGCCTCGCCCGGAAGAGCAAGGAGCAGGGCATGACGCCGATCTACGTGGTGTATGGGATTGGCGGCAACACCGACAGCGCGTCGGTCGTGTGGGGCAACATCCAGAGCTCCGCCTTCCTCTCGCAGTACTTCCAGGGGCTGCGCGACGTGGGCCAGACCGCCACGTCGATCCTCGGCACGGGCCGGGTCGGCTACCTCATCGAGCCCGATACCCTCGGCTACATCCAGCAGCAGTACGCGTCGCAGTATGGCGATGACCCGTCGCGCATGCCCGCCGCCACCTATGCCGCGTATGACTCCGGCGTGCTCCAGCGCGGCGTGGATCCGGACTTCCCGAACACGCTGACCGGGCTCGTCCAGAGCATCAACTACACCCTGCGCAAGTACACCCCGAAGGCCTTCCTCGGCTGGCAGCTCAACCTCTGGGCCGCTCCGGGCGCTCCCGGCACCGGCATCATCCACTCGACCGAAGTGTATGGCTTCGAGGCCGGCAAGACCCGCATCCAGGACAACGCGCGGGCCAACGCGACCTTCGCCATGAAGGCCGGCGTCAAGTACGGCAACGCCGAGTTCATCTCCATCGACAAGTACGGCCTGGATGGCGCTGGCGCGAACGGCGCGAACCCGAATGATCCGGCGACCTCGCTGTGGTTCTGGAACGCGGACCTCTGGAACAACTACCTGCTGTTCGCCAGGACGCTGAAGGAGACGCTCTCCCTGCCCGTCGTGCTGTGGCAGGTCCCCGCCGGGCATATCAACGGCACGAAGCACCCCAGCCCCACGGCCTACAACTCCTCCGGCACGTTCCCGGACCTGAACAACTCCGTGCAGCACTACGAGGAGTCCGCGTCCCCCTACCTGTTCGGTGACAGCTTCACGCTCTCGGGCAACAGGCTGAGCTACTTCTCGAAGAACGTGTGGAACGATCCCAAGGTCTCGGTGAGCGGGAGCACGGTCACCTGGGGCTCCCACATGCAGGAGGCCGCCAACGCGGGCGTCGTCGCCATCCTCATGGGCGCGGGCGTCGGTGTGAGCACCCGCGCCATCCCGCAGCCGGGCAGCTACCCGGAGAGCGAGCCGACCGAGAACTACTACTGGATCACCCGCGTCCAGCAGTACCTGGCCAACCCGACGCCGCTGCCCTGAGCGTCGTTCTCGCACCTCCACGCGGGGAGAGGGTGAGCCCGCCGGGCGCGGTTTCGCCGAACTGGTCTGACAGTCAGACCAGTTCGTCCGGAGCGCGACCGGAGGCCCGACCCTCGCGCGGACCTTGAAGAGAGGGAGCGCTCCGCATGGGGCGCTCCTTCGCATTTCCAGGGTTCACCGCTCAGTGAGCCCCACTCTCCGCCCGCGCTCCCTCCACCTCCACCCGCTGGCCCTCGCGCACGGCCTGCTCGGAGACGAGGGCGGACCCACCGCCACCCGGGCATTGGACCCGATAGGGACCCCGGGCCAGCACGTCGGCCTCGCGGGTGTCTCGGGTGGTCGGGTAGGCCACGCGCAGCAGGAAGGCGCCGTCCGGGCCCGCGGTGGTGCGCGGCTCGTACCGGAGCGTCTGGCCTCGGGCCGTCTCCAGCTCCAGCAGGGCCGTCACGGGCGCGTGCGGGTCGCAGCGGCCGCGCAGCTCGGCTCCCGTCACCACTTCGAACACCCGGGCATAGGGCCGCTCGGGGTGCTTCCGGCGTGACTCGGCCGAGTCGTGCACGAGCCGGAAGCGGGTGCTCGCGGCACGCTCTCCGGTGGCCTGGCCCGCGTGCTCGTAGAGCCAGGGCGTGAGGGTGCCCGTGAGTGGCTGATGGGGACGGCCGATCAGGTCCCCCACCGGCGTGAGCAGCAGGTAGCGCGCGGACAACTCCCGGAGGAGGGCATGGGCCTCTTCCTCCGACGTGGCTCCGAGCACGGCCGTGGCCTGGGCATTGGCGCGCTGGTGCACGGGGACTTGCGAGAACGGCGTGGCCACCGCGGGGCGCTCGGCCCAGAGGACCAGCAGGTGCCCCATGTCGTACTGGGCGACGACGCCCCAGGCGGGCCTGGCGTGGCTGTCCCAGGGGGGAGAGGGCGCCGGGGTGTGCTCGCGCATCCAGTCCAGCGTGGAGCGGACGGGAGCGATGGGGCTCGCCTCGGGGAGGCGCGGGTGGGGAAGGGCCTCGGAGAGCAGGGGCAGCCCCATGAGGACGAGGAGGGCCGCCGAGGTTCGCCGGGGGAGCGGGCGCATGTCCCGTAGGGTGCCCGCCAGGCCCGCGGTGACGAGCAGGGCCGCACTGCCCGAGAGGGCCTGGGTGAAGCGGGCCTGGAGGAGGGCGGCGGCACTGAGCGAGAGCCCACCGAGGACGAGCGGCGCCAGGGCGACCTCCCGCTCCTTCCAGAGGCGCATGCTCGCGACGGCGAGTCCCACCGGGAGCAGGAGGAGGAGCGGGCCGAGCAGATCTCGCGCGAACTCCGGATCCTTCCAGAGCGGGATGGACTCCATGACCATGGCGAGGAGTGGATCGCCAAGCATCAGGTGGTGGATCGCGCGGGACAACTCCGGGACGAGCGGCAGGGCACAGGGGAGGGCGAGGCCGAGCTGGAGGAGCCCTCCGCGGCGGCGCTCGAGGAGCGTGGCGAGCCCCGAGGCCCCGGAGAGCAGGGCGAGGGCGAAGAGGGGCTGGAAGGAGGTGAGCCCATGGTAGGCGAGGGACAAGGGCTCGCCGAACAACACCACGCCCGAGGCCAGCACCGCCGCGGCGCCCAGGCCCATGGCGAGCCCCACTCGACCGACGCCAGGGCCCTCGGTCCGGCGGTCCAACAGGGCGGCCAGGGGCAGGGCGGCGGCGAGGCCCGGCAGCAGGACGAAGCCACTGGTGGTGAGGAGTGGCGCGAGTCCCAGCACCGCGCCCGTGGCCCCTCCGAGCCGGGGGTCGCGCGTGCGGAGGGCTTGCCCCAGCAACAGCGCGCAGAGGGCGGCGAGGGTGGGCTCGTGGACGTGGTGGTCCGCGTTGCCGAGCGCTCCGGCCATCACACCCGCGGGCACGAGCGCCAGCAGGGCGAGCATGGCGAGCGCCACGGTGCCTCCCAGCCAACGCCGCACGAGGAGGGCGAGCAGTCCCAGCTCGAGCAGGGCGAGCACGGGGTCCACCCATGCGGCGGCGCGCTCGGGGTCGGCCGGGCCGAGCGCGAGGAAGAGGGCCACCGTCCAGGTGTGCAGGGGCGGCCAGATGATGGACGCGCCGGTGGGGTGGTTGATGTACGGGTCGAAGGACTCGAAGCGGGGGAAGGCGAGCCGCTGGAGGTGGGCGAAGCGGACGTAATAGTGGGAGTCGGTGGCGACGAGATCCACCTGGTCCCCGACGAAGACGTTGCGCCAGTCCGCGAGGCGGGCGGAGAGGGCGAGTGCGAGCAGCACGGCCCAGGCCAGCCAGAAGACAGGGGTGCGCCAGCGGGAGTTGCGGGGGGCGGGGGTCAACGCCCGGTGAGTCTACCAGTGCCGCCCCGGGGGTGCATGGCGGCTGTTGGCGCCGGAGCCACAGCGCCACGTCCCCGCGTGTTGCCCGCCAGTCCACTCCCCGGAGCGCTCCGTGTGCCTTCTCCCTCTGTGGCGACCCGGGTGGGCCCGGCGGCACGAGGGTTGCTGTGTTGGACCTCCGGCCGCTTATCCGGGGAGTCGCACCTTCGCCGTGTGTCCCTGGAGTCCCCGATGAGCTGCTGGTTTCGCAACCTCGTTGCCGCGGTGCCTCAAAGGACGAACATGGCCAGACATTCCCGTCGTGCGAATTCGTGGTCCCTTCCGCCGCTGTTTCTCGCGGGGGCCTTGCTCGGAGCCAGCGGTTGCTCTGAGCCCCAGGCCGACATCCCGGAGTCCCAGGCCCAGATCCAGTCCGCGGAGGAACAGCCCGGCACCGTCGAGGACCTGGGCAAGCTTCCCTATGTCGAGCCGGAGGCCGCCACCGACGTCTTCCTGCAGAAGCTGAAGGAGCCGACTGCGCTCGGTGAGAACTTCGCGCTGCACGTGAAGCTGCCCGAGCCGGCCAACCCGGAGCTCAAGGACAGTCTGGTGCGGGTGATCGGCGAGCCGGAGCGCCCGCTGATGCTGTTCAGCTCGGACGCGCTCGCGGAGCTCGGCGAGATTCCCAAGAGCCCGGGTTCCGGGTTCTACACCCTGCTCACCCAGCACGACTCCACCGAGCTGGAGCGCCGCGTCTCCAACGAGCAGCTGCTCTCCTCCGGCAAGATGGGTGAGGTCACCGAGCAGAGTGTCCTCTTCCAGGGGCGCACGCCCGTGGGCATCTCCAAGGGAATCTCCCTGGATCTGCAGGCCATCGACACGGGCATCCCCGTGCCGATCAGGATCTGTCCGTCCATTCCGGCCTCCACCCTGCAGAAGTGGGGCGAGTCGGTGTTCATCACCTCGCCGGCGGTCGTCAAGAATCCCGCGCGCACCTGGGATCCGTGCACCGGCGCGGGTACCCAGGGAGGCGTGTGGACCTTCGCCCACCTCATGCGTCAGCTCTCGCTGGGCTCGGGCATGAGCGCCGAGGCCTTCGCGCTCGACTGGCTGAAGCTCTGGGTCAACAACCAGACCGTCAACGGAGATGTCGTGGCCGCGCGCACCGCCATGTTCGCCCAGGTCATCCAGCCCTGGGCCACGGCCAGCGGTGTGACCGCGACCATGACCTACAACAACTCCACGGGGCGCAACGACGTCACCCTCAGTGGCCCGCTCAACCTCAACATCGCGCCCTTCCGCCTGTTGGCGATCGTCAACCGCCTGGATCTCGGCGGCACCACGCGTGGCCCGAGCACGTACGGTGGCTCCACCGGCAGCGTGCCCTCGGACGCTGGCGAGCTGCGCTTCATCTTCGGCGTGGTCCAGCCCAATCCCTGGGGTGCTGGCTCCGAGGCGACGTGCGGTGCCAAGCCCTTCACCGTCATTTTCGAGTACGGCGTGCCCATCACCGGCTGCTCCAACGTGGCCGCGTGGGCGCGTGAGTGGACGAAGCTCAACACCTATGGCGGCTTCACTTCCAGCTACCTGACGCAGCTCCAGACGCTGACCCAGAACGTCGTCCTGTATGGCAAGGCTCCGACGAAGGGCAACCGCAGCGCCCTCAATCAGATCCGCACCAACGAGAACGCGCTCAACTGGCGCTGGTGGGAGTTCCGCGAGTTCCGCCTGAGCATCGAGAACCCGAGCCTCGGGACCGACACGCCCGCCAATGGTCCGCTGCGGATGCACACGGTGGCGCAGACCGCGAACGATACGTCCTTCGGCAGCGGCAACGCCGTCACCGACCAGTACACGATGGACAAGGTGCTCCTGGGCACTCCGGCCGGTACCTCGAACCCCAACAACTGCAACTCGAGCTACACCGTTCCCTACTCGTACGCGGGCGTCTCCTTCCGTGGTGGCAATTCGCTCATGGCCCCCAACTACTGGAGGGTCAACCTCAACAACCCCTCCAACCCCCGGGAGATCTGCTCGCGCCACCAGTTCTCGCTCAACAGCTGCCAGGGTTGCCACAAGGGCGACACCGGCACGGCCTTCACCCACATCAACCCGCAGGCGGGTATTCCCGCTCCGCTGTCGGGCTTCCTGACGGGCGGTGGCCCCGGCTCCACGTTCAACGTCGTGGATCCCCAGCTGGGCTCGCCGACCTGGCGGTACGCCGACCTCGAGAAGCGCTTCAAGCGGCTGTATGACATCGCCTACTGCGTCCAGTGCACCCGGGCGCCCATCTTCGACGTGTCCCTCCCCGACAGGATGGTGGAGATCACGGGGCGCCTGCCCATCGACCCGGTCAGCCCCGTCAAGACGCAGTTCGAGATCGGGCCGGTTCATGACATCAGTCAGGTGAAGAAGCTCCTGGAGGTGCGGTCCTCGCTCGTGAAGGGCTTCGAGGACCAGACGGTGGACTTCATCCAACTCGTGGACAGCACGGGTCACTGAGCAGGGGGCTCGCCCGGGGCGGGCGCCTTCCGTACGAGGGCGCCCGCCCTGGTGTGTGTTTCGACGCTGGATTACTTCCAGGTGTCGTTGAGCGTCGCGGTGCCGGTGGCGGGAGTCGTGGCGGAGCGGTTGGTGCCGCTCTCCCAGGTGACGTTCCCGCTGCCGTCCTTCTTGATGTACTTGTACTCGAAGGCCGTGGAGCCGGGCAGGCTCAGCGTCACGCTCCACGTGGGGTAGTTGGCCGGCGAGAGCTGGATGGCGGAGGCGGTGTTCCAGGCTCCGAGCGCGGCGATGCTGCCCACGACGTAGATGTTCTGGCCGGCCACGGTGCTGGCCGTCTCGTTGAAGGTGATGGTGGCGCCGGAGGTGGAGGTGGTGACGCTCAGGGCCGAGCTCTGCGCCGAGACGTTGCCCGCGGTGTCACGAGCCCGCACCGTGTAGCTGTAGGTGGCGCCCGTGCTCAGGCCGCTGTCGGTGTAGCTGGCCGAGGGGGGAGAGCCCACCAGGGAGCCATTGCGGTACACGTCATACCCGGCGATGCCGCTGGCGTCCGTGGAGGCCGTCCACGCGAGCGACACGGAGGTGGCCGTCTTGGAGGACACCGCGAGGCCCGAGGGGACGCTCGGCGCTGTGGTGTCGGCGGAAGGAGGGCCCGCAGTGAGGGTGCCGGCGTTGAACGTCTGCGTGCCCGCGGGGATGAAGTAGTTGAGCCCGCCATTGTTGTCCCAGGTGCCACTGCCGTTGTTGAAGACGCACTCGAGCTGCGTGGCCGAGCCCAGGTTGACGGTGTACTTCGCGTAGCCCGCCACCTCGGAGTCGGGCATGGCGACGCCCGGCGAGGTCGTCCACGTGCCGCCGGCCGGGCGGTAGTGGATGTAGGGCGTGGTGAAGCCCTTCTTGTAATAGACGGTGGTGGTGCTGCCCGCGGTGGTGGTGACGCTCAGGGCGGTGCTCGCCGCCGAGGTGTTGCCCGCGGCGTCGCGCGCCTTCACGGTGTAGCTGTACGCGGTGTTCGCCGCGAGCCCGCTGTCCGTATAGGTGGTGCTGGTGGGCGTGCCCACCTGCGTGCCATTGCGGAAGACGAGGTAGCCCGTCACGCCGACGTTGTCCGTCGAAGCCGTCCACGAGAGCGATACGGACGAGGCCGTCTTCGAGGGCGAGGTGAGGCCCGCGGGGACGCTGGGCGCGGTGGTGTCGGCGGGCGGCGGGCTCCCGGCGGTGATGGTGCCAGCGTTGAAGGTGGAGGTGCCCGTGGGGAAGAAGTAGTTGTTGCCGTTGTTGCTGTCCCAGGTGCCGCTGCCGTTGTTGAAGACGCACTCGAGCTGCGTGGCCGAGCCCAGGTTGACGGTGTACTTCGCGTAGCCCGCCACCTCCGAGTCGGGCATGAGGTAGCCGGGCGGAGTCGTCCACGTGCCGCCCGCGGGACGGAAGTGGATGTAGGGCGTCGCGAAGCCCTTCTTGTAATAGACGGTGACGGTGTTGCCCGCGCCGGTGGTGATGCTCAGGGCGGTGCTGGACGCCGAGGTGTTGCCCGCCGCGTCCCGGGCCCTCACGGCGTAGCTGTACGTGGTGCTCGGAGACAGGCCGGTGTCCGTGTGGCTCGCGCCCGTGACGGAGGCCACCAGCGAGCCATTGCGGTACACGTCATAGGCGGCGACGCCGTAGTTGTCGGTGGAGGCCGTCCAGACCAGCGCCACCGAGGAGCTCGTCGTCCCCGAGGCCGTCAGGCCGGTGGGGGTGGAGGGGGCCGTGGTGTCCGGCGCCAGGGTGGTGACGGACAGCGCGGCACTGGCCGACGAGAGGTTGCCCGCCGCGTCGCGCGCTTTCACCGTATAGCTGTAGGTGGTGCTCGCGGTCAGCCCGCTGTCCGTGTAGCTCGCCCCGGTGCTGGTGCCGACCTGCGTGCCATTGCGGAAGATGTCGTAGCCCGTCACCGCCACGTTGTCCGAGGCCGCGCTCCACGAGAGCTTCACCGAGCGATCCGTCTTCGTGGCCGCCGCGAGTCCCGTGGGAGTCGAGGGCGGGGTGGTGTCCACCACCAGGAACGGATACGTGCCCTGCACGGTGCCATTGATGTCCTCGACGTACTTGCCGCCGACCAGGTTGTACCGGCCCGCGCCGACGTAGACGGATTGAATCTCGCTCCGGGTGACGTTGCCGCGGCTGTCCGTGGCCTCGATGTAGTAGTCGAGCAGCTGGTCGCGGTAGTTGCCGAGGTAGACGTAATAGAGGTCACCAATCTCCTGCGCGGGCACCTTCGCCATGACGGGCAGGTAGGCGGGCTGCCACGCGACACCATTGATGACGGGCTTCAGGTCACGCCGGGTGAGCGGGTAGTCCACCCAGGCGCCCACGCGCGCGGTGTCGATGTTGGGCACGCCGGCCGCCTTCAGAGCGGCGGGATCGTAGACCTTGTGCGTGTTGTCCAGCGGGTCGATGCTCTTGCTGGCGTGGACGCGGACGCGGGCCTTGATGCTGGTGATGCCGCTCGCGTCATACGCATAGGTGTAGATGCCGAAGGTGTTGCTGAAGTGGTGGAGCGTCCAGCCCTCGGACTTGTCGGTGTTGGCGCTGCCGGGGTTGTAGGGCCAGCGCTGCGGCCACCAGACGGACGGGCCGGTGCGGTCCTGGGCGATGCGGTCCTGCACGTAGGGCTTGGAGAAGTAGAGCGACTGGTTGAAGGCGAGCGTCGGCTTGACGTTGTCATCCTGGTTCTCGTCGTAGTAGCCGAAGCCCGAGTCCATGGCCGGCAGCAGGAAGTACCAGGCCAGCTCCGCCGGGTTGGCGCCGCCCGACCAGTCGTTGCTCGCGTCACCCTTGACGGGGAAGGACATCATCCACGGGTTGAGCTGGTTGCCCGCGTGGGTCACCTGTCCGTCCAGCGTGGTGGTGGGCTTCCAGTGGTTGGGGTGGGCGTCGAGCCAGATCTGCTCGGCCGTCTTCGCGTAGTTGAGCGAGGCCTGGAGCAGGGCGAAGTTGCGCTCGAGGTAATGCCAGCCGTGCTCGAAGGAGACCGTCATGCCCTCCTGCACGCCGCTGAGGTTCGTCTTGGGCGCCAGGTTGAGGCCGGTGGCGGAGTTGAAGGCGGGGAACTGTCCCTTCCAGATGCCGAAGGGCAGCTTCCAGTGGTGCCACTGTGGATCCGACGAGGAGTCGCGCGTGTCCACCCACGAGCCGTCCTGCACGTGCACCACGTCCGTGGAGACGGGCGTGTGGGCCAGGAGGTACTCGGTGATGCCCATGCACTGCACGCCCGCGGTGCAGGTGACGCTGCGGCCGTTGTACCAGGTGTTGGCGGAGCCCGCGCGTCCGCCCGAGTTGTCACCGTCGTGCGCGATGACGAAGAACTGCTTCTGGGAGACGAGCCCCTCGAAGCTCCTGAGGTTGACGACGTCGACGGTGGCCTCGCCCTCCCAGCCCTCGAGCCAGGAGCCGTTCTGGTTGACGGGGATGCCCACGACGCGCGACTCGGCGCCCGTGGCCGGGTCCACGTAGCGCACCCAGTGCGGCGTGGAGGCGAACGGATACTTGTTGCGGATGGTCTGCTGCTCGTGCGCCATCTGCGCGCTCACCCAGCTGCCCACGGTGCTGGTGTTCTGCAGGTCCGCGCGGTTGGGCGGTGACACCAGCGTGTCCGAGCCCGGATCATTCAGGAAGGGGTAGTCCTTGAGCGTGCGCGAGAAGTGGTTGTCACCGATGACGGACCACTGGATGCCCAGCTTCGCCAGCGTGGGGATGAGGCGCTCGGAGAAGCCCAGCTCCGTGGGGAAGAAGCCCTTGGAGGACTGGAAGTTGCTCCCCAGGAAGTAGGGCTGCGCGAGCGTGGCGCTCTGGTAGATGAGATCCTTGAGGAAGTAGTCCGGACCCACCAGCGGCCCCATGGAGTGGTGGCCGGTGAAGTGGATGAGATCCAACGTCCGGTTGCCTCCCGGCGTGCGCAGGGTGTTGTAGCGGTCCCTCCACGGCGCGCCCCAGTTGGTGTTGCTGTAGCCGGGGACGTTCTGCAAGGCATTGAGGTCGTTGACGTTGTTCACCACCGCCCCGGACATGGTGACGTGGATCTGTCCGGTGGAGGCGTTGGTGTTCATGTCCGCCGCGACGTCGGGCGGCCAGTACAGGTACGCGCCCGTCTTCGCGTCGTGCGAGTAATAGGTGACCAGGTCGTCGTGCGGCATCGGCGCGCCCGACGGCAGGTAATACGTGTAGTTCGACGGCGGGTTCTTCTTCAGGTTGATGACCTGCGCGTCGTACATGTAGCGGATGGCGCCACCCACTGGCGTCGACGCGTATTTGCTGACGTCGTAGTACGGCCAGAAGTTGGGCATGTGGTTGTGATAGACGTGCGACGCGGCGATCTGTGCTTGCGCGGGTCCGGCCAGCAGCAGCGCCGCTACCGCGGGCAGCATCAACGGCTTCAATCGTTGCATGGGGCTCCTTGGGGGGATGCGCTGGCTGAATTAGTGCCCCTGATGGGGAATGTCACTTTTCCTGGATTTTCCGTTTATGGCGCGATGCGTCGTGCGAACGAGGAGGGACGGATGAGATGGATTTGTGTGGTGGCACTGCTCTCGGTGGTGGCGTGCTCGGAGAAGAAGGAGGACGGCGCGAGGGACAAGGCCGCGGCGGCCCTGGCGAGCAAGGACGAGAAGTGCCCGGGCGGGACGGTGAAGGGGTGCTTCGACGCCGCGCTCGAGGCGGATCGCAAGGGGGATTCGGCTCGCGCGGCGGAGATGCACACGCGGGCATGCGACGCGGGTGTGGCCCAGGCGTGCAACTTCCTGGGCTCCATGGTGTGGCAGGGGCGCGGTGGACTGAGCGCGGATCCGGCTCGGGCCTATACGCTCTACATGCGCGCGTGTGATGGGGGAGATGCGGCGGGGTGCTTCAGCGCGGCCATCTGCCACCGGACGGGCTCGTGCGCCGAGAAGAACGATGAAGAGGCCACGAAGCTTCTCAAGCGCGCCTGCCAGGGGGGCGATGCCCGGGCGTGCGCTAACGGCGGACGTTGACGCCTGCCCTCACCCTGGCCCTCTCCCGGAGGGAGAGGGGACATCCACGGTGTGGAATCAAGTCAGACCCTCTCCCCCTGGGAGAGGGACGGGGTGAGGGTATGGGGTGGACTCGGGTTCCCTACGGGCCCCCGTGCTCCACGGGTTGAAGAACGGGGACTTCTACCCTCACCCTAGCCCTCTCCCAGAGGGAGAGGGGACATACACGGTGTGTCCTGGGACTTCGCGGACACTCCCCTACGGCGTGGGCGTTGCCGTCTGGGTCGGCGCGGATTGCTCCGCCTGCGCGGCGGCGGCCTTGGCCGCCTCGGCCTCTTCCCTGGCCTTGAGGAGCGCTTCCCGCTCACGCCGGTTCTTCGCCTCCTCCTCGGACAGCTTCTTGAGGGTGGCCAGGCCCTTCTCGAAGTCCTTCCCGACCATCCCGTCCATGTCCATGAACAGGGAGAAGGCCTTGCCCATGAAGTTGTTGTTCCCCTCCATGGCCCAGGTCACCTGGACGCCCTCGGGCACGGGCTTGTACGTGAACGTCGTGATGTTGGAGGCCGGCCAGGGCTCGAGGAACTCGAGCTGGATGCGGATGCTGTCGTAGGGCTGGGCCTCCAGGTTGCTCATCTTCCCCTTGCCGACCTGATCATTGCCGCTCCAGGCGTAGGTGGCGCCGGGACCCGCGTAGGGTCCATCGAAGGTCACCTGCATCTTCGGGTCGAGCGCATCCCACGGCGACCAGAAGCGCCACTTGTGGAAGTCGTTCACCGCGCCAAAGGGAATCTCGGCGGGGGCGGCCATGGTGATCGACCGCTCGACGCGGAAGGTGGACGGCCGCGACGCGATCAGGGCGCCGAGTCCCACGATGAGGACCACGAGCGCGAGGACGACCTTCTTCAGCATTTCTTCTCCTTCTGGGGGGGTGGAACGGAAGGGTGGGGCGGCTCAGCACTCGATGATGTTGACCGCGAGACCGCCGCGCGCGGTCTCCTTGTACTTGGTCATCATGTCCGCGCCCGTCTGGCGCATCGTCGCGATGACCTTGTCGAGCGACACCTTGTGCTTGCCATCGCCCTGGAGCGCGAGCCGCGCGGCGTTGATGGCCTTGATGGAGCCCATGGCGTTGCGCTCGATGCACGGCACCTGCACGAGCCCACCGATGGGGTCGCACGTGAGCCCCAGGTTGTGCTCCATGCCGATCTCCGCCGCGTTCTCCACCTGCTCCGGCGTGCCGCCCATGACCTCGGCGAGCGCCGCCGCCGCCATCGAACAGGCGACACCCACCTCGCCCTGGCAGCCCACCTCGGCGCCGGAGATGGAGGCGTTGAGCTTGTAGAGCATGCCGATGGCGCCCGCGGTGAGCAGGAACCGGATGGCGCCCTCGTCGTCCGCGTTGGGCACGAAGCGCCGGTAGTAGTGGAGCACCGCGGGCACGATGCCGGCCGCGCCGTTGGTGGGCGCCGTCACCACGCGCCCGCCGGCCGCGTTCTCCTCGTTGACCGCCAGCGCGTAGAGGTTCACCCAGTCCATCGCCACCAGCGGATCCGACGCGCCCCGCGTGTCTCCCCGGAGCTTGCGGTAGATGCCCGCCGCGCGCCGCTTCACCTTGAGGCCGCCCGGGAGGATGCCCTCGCGCTCGCAGCCGCGCTTCACGCACGCCTGCATGACCTCCCAGATGCGCAGCAGGCCCGCCCGCACGGTGGCCTCCGGCCGCAGCGCCTTCTCGTTCTCCAGCATCAGCGTGCTGATGCTCAACCCGTGCTGCTGGCAGAGCGTCAGCAGCTCCGCGCCCGTCTTGAACGGGTAGGGGATGCGCTGGTCGCCTCCGCCCACCGCCTGGGTCGGGGTGCCGTCGTCGTTCACCACGAAGCCGCCGCCCACCGAGTAGTAGGCGCGGCTGAAGGGCTCGCCCTTCCCCGCCAGGACGGCGGTGAAGCGCATGCCGTTGGGGTGGTGCGGCAGGCTCTGCCGCTTGTGGAAGACGATGTCCTCGGAGGGCCGGAACTTCACGGTGTGCTGGCCGAGCAGCTTCAGCTTCGCCGTCTCGCTCACCCCGGAGATGCGGGCGGGCACGGCGTCGCAATCCACCTCCTCGGGGCGCTCGCCCTCCAGCCCGAGGATGACCGCGACGTCACTGCCGTGCCCCTTGCCGGTGTGCCCCAGTGAGCCGAAGAGCTCCACCTTCACGGACTGCACGGAGGTGAGCCCTCCCGTGCCCGCGAGGGCCTCCACGAACTGCCGCGCCGCGCGCATCGGTCCCACGGTATGCGAGCTCGAAGGCCCGATACCAATGGTGAACATGTCCAGGACACTCAGTGACACGAACCGCCTCCCGCCCAAGGGCTGGCGAACCTATACCCCAAGCGGATGCGGAGTGCTGGGGAGGCCCCCTGGTGCGAGGGGCTTCCTTGCGGTCAGGGCGCGGGTGTCCTGTCAGAAGCTCGACGGTGGCGTTCGAGTTATGAGCTCAAACGAGCTCGGGGCTCAGTGACCCGAGGCCGCCGAGGCGGCGAACTCGTCCGACATGATCGGCCCGAAGTGCGGCAGCTTCCAACGGTCGCCGCCGGTTGGCTGTTTGCCCTCCACGCGGGCGAACCGGCCAATGGCAATGCCGATGAGGGACAGCATCCCCAGGGCAACGGCGCCCCGGGCTGCTTCGCGCAGCACTCGGGGCCAGAGCGCGCGAGTTCCCCAGAGGCCCACGGGGAGGACGTACACCGGAACGGCGGCGAGGCCCGCGAGAACGAGCCAGCGGCGCTTGTCGGAAGCATCGGAAATGGCGGTGAGATCCATGGCTGCCCTGAAGGGTGAGGGCGCCTGGGGCTGGCGGAAAGTGCCCCTGGAGTCCGGTTGGATGGATGCCCGAAGAACGAACGGGCAACCTCAGGGGCCGTTACCGCCGCCGCGCCACTTCTCGCGGCGCTGGTCCTGGAGGCGCGCGCGTGCGAGCGCGTCGTCGACCTGGCGGGGGAGCTCCGAGAGGCGGGTGCGGTGCATCTGGATGCTCAGCTCGTACAGGCCCCGCTCCTGTTCGCTGAGCTGGGCGCCGTGCTCCTGGAGCACCAGGCTCGCGAACGCGATGTAGTCCTCCGATACCTGGCGGCGGTGGTCGTAGTACTGGTGGATCTCCTCCTCGGTGGCCTCGTTCGACTGCACCTTGCCGAGGAGCGCGTTCCAGCGCTGTTTTTCCTCGGCGCGCTTGCGCAGGACCTCCGGGTCCTTCGTCGGAGCGCCGAGCTCCCAATAGAGATTGCCGGGCAGCCGCTCGCGCAGCTTCTCCACGTCCACCGGATGCTGGTTGGGAGGAGCGTCGGAGGGCGGCGCCTCGGAGACCAGGCCCGAGGTGTCGCCCGCATCGTTCACGGTGGCGACGCCTGACGGCGCACCGGAGGGCCCTGGGGGCGGGAGCGCCGGAGACGGCGAGCTCCGTCCGGGCGTCGCGACCTTCTCCTCGAGGCCAGACGTGTCCTCCGGGGCGTTCCCACCGCGCAGCTGCGTGACGAGCAGCACGGCCACCAGCGCGACCGCGATTGACGCGGCGAGCCAGGGCAGAGCCTTCCACCGGGTATTCGCGCCCATGCCGGACGACATACCCGTACCCCTCCGGCTCCGCAACCCGTGAGCTTGGAATTCCGCGTTGCGCCAGGAGATGCTGCTATTTCACGGATGGTGTTATAATCTCGTATCCCACCCAAAACTACCCCTGGGAGGCAGTGAAATGAAAAGCTACGTATTGATGGGTCTTCTGGCCGCGACGGCGGCACCGGGCGCGGCTCGCGCCGAGGTGCTGGTCTCCGGCATCGTCGATGTGCTCGTGGACGGCGGCAACAACTACACCTGGGAGAAGGTGACGTTGCCGGGAACGAAGTGTGGCAATGGCTCGCAGTACAAGTTCTTCGTCCATCGGAGCGGGACGGGCTCGAAGAACCTGCTGTTCTTCTTCGAGGGTGGCGGTGCGTGCTGGGACTACGACACCTGTAGCGGGCGCGCGGGCGTCCTGGGTGCCTCCAATCCCAATGGCCTCACCGACGACTACATGACGCAGTTCACGGCGAAGTACGTGTCGCCGATCGTGAACGGCGCCGATCCGGGACTTCCCTTCCGCAGCCGCAAGGACATCGCGACGAAGGACTGGAACATCGTCTACATGCCGTACTGCACGGGCGACGTGCACGTGGGCAACAACACCGTCACCTATACGGACACGACGGGGCAGCAGCCGCCGCTCACCTGGTACCACTCCGGCTATACCAATTCGATCGCGGCCATCAACTACGCCAAGCAGCAGTTCCCCAGCGTGGAGAAGCTGCTGGTCACCGGCTTCAGCGCTGGCGGTACCGCCACCTCGGCCGGGTACTACTTCGTGCGCCGCGGCATCAACCCGGCGCGCGGCTATTTCCTGAACGACTCGGGCCCCATCTACCTGGCGCCCAACGTCAATGATCGCTCGCGCCCGCTGCACGACAAGATCCGCCAGTCGTGGTCGCTCGACTCGGTGTTCAGCCAGCTGCCCGCCTCGTTCGACCGCAACAACATGGGCACCATCAACCGCATGCTGGCGATGGAGTTCCCCAACGACCAGCTGGCCTACACGGCCTACTCGCGCGACTACAACTACTCGCGCTTCTCCTACGAGCGCTTCTACACGCCCAATGACAAGGAGACGGTCCTCAGCTACTGGAAGCAGGATCAGGACAAGCTGGTCGCCGAGCTGAACCTCTACAACAACTACAGCTACTTCATCCCGCACGAGCGGGCGATCAACGCCAGCCACTGCAGCACCATCATCACCTTCGTTGGCGCGCACGCCTGCCAGAAGATGGAGAAGAAGTACTGGTACGAGTACGCCTCGGAGCCGTGGCAGAGCTACAAGTGCCGCAGCGAGTTCGTGCCGATGGACGTCTTCCTGCAGCGCTTCATCAACGAGAACCAGCGCATCCGCATCTACGAGCCGGCCAACGGCTACAACGCCGAGGATCCCGGCATGGGCATCCTCGCGCCGCTCATCAATGGCGCGCTCGAGGGCTGAGGTCGGCTGACGCTGGCCCGGCACGTGGCGGAGGGCGCCCTGCCCCCGGGGACGAGGTCTGCCGCCTTTCCGGCGGCTGGCCGCTCGGGTGCAACGGGTTGCCCTCCGCGCGTGTCGTCCCCAAGGGTAAGGGGGCGAGGTGGGCCATGAAGGTCATCGTCTTCGGTGCGACAGGTGGAACGGGCCGGGCCACGGTGCGCGAGCTCCTGGAGGGCGGCCACGAGGTGACGGCGTTCTCGCGGCATGCCGACCAGCTCGGTCTCTCGTCAGCGCGGTTGCACCTCGTCTCGGGAGACGCGCTGCGCCCCGAGGACGTGGAGCGCGCGGTGTCCGGGCAGAACGCGGTGGTGGTGGCACTCGGGGTGAACGACAACCCGCTGAAGGTGCGGTTGCTCCACCGCTCGCGCACGCCCACTCATGTCTGTTCCGGCGGCACCCGCAACATCATCCAGGCGATGCACCATCAAGGGGTGCGCAAGCTCGTCGTGGTGTCTGCCTACGGAGTGGGGGAGACACGCGACAAGCTGCCCTGGTTCTTCAAGCTGTTCTACCGGCTGCTGCTCAAGGAGCAGATCGTCGACAAGGAGCGCCAGGAGCAGCTCGTGCGCAACAGCGACCTGGATTGGATCATCGTCCAGCCGGTGGGGCTCACCAACGAGCTGCCTCGGGATGACGTGCTGGCTTCTCCCACGGGCCAGGTGCGGCACCGCACTGTTTCCCGCCGCGACGTGGGCCGCTTCCTGGCGTCGCTGGTCCCGGGGAACGACTTCCTCCACCGGTCGGTCGCGCTGTCGGGCTGAGGCCTACCGCCCGTAGCCGCCGCTCCGCACGTCGACGAGCTTGCCGTTCTCGAACACCGCCACCTGGATCAGCCGGTTGGAGCCGAAGTTGTACGTCCACTCCTCGATGGTCTTCTGGACGACCCGCTCGGTGGTGGTGGAGTCGTTCTTCTCGCCCTGCCGCTGTTTCACGGCGTCTGACTCGGTGCGACTCTCCTTCGCCGACGGCTCCCCGCACTTCAAGAGGACGTCGGTCTTGGAGGCACCGTCCGCGACGAGGTTGCTGCCGCAGCGCAGCGTGGCCGCGTCACCGCGGGCGGGCAGGAGGAGGAACGAGAGGGTCAGGGTCGCTAGCAGGACTCGCATCGGACATGCTCCGTGGAAGGTCGGGCGGTGGATGAACCCGGCGCATGACGTCGGGTCCACGAGGAAAATTCACTACCCCCCGGCACCCTCACCTGTGCGACGGTGTGCCGCCATGACGACACGACCGTTTCGCATCCTGGGACTCCAGCAGGTGGCCATCGGCGGGCCCGACAAGGCGCCCCTGCGCAAGCTCTGGGTGGACGTGCTGGGCCTCGAGCCCCACGGCACCTATCGCAGCGAGCGCGAGAACGTCGACGAGGACATCATCGTGGCCGGTGTCGGGCCGTTCCGCGTGGAGGTGGACCTGATGCAGCCGGTGGACCCGAACGGGAAGCCGCGCGTGCACGACCCCGCGCTCAACCACCTGGGCCTCTGGGTGGATGACCTGCGCGCCGCGGTGGGCTGGCTCGAGGGGCAGGGCGTGCGCTTCGCTCCCGGCGGCATCCGCAAGGGCGCCGCCGGCTTCGACGTGACGTTCATCCACCCCAAGGGCAACGATCAGTTCCCCATCGGGGGAGAGGGCGTGCTCATCGAACTGGTGCAGGCCCCTCCCGAGGTCATCTCCGCCTTCGACACGCTCGCGAAGGCGTCGGCCGCTCACAAGCCGTAGGCCTCCAGCAGCCGGAGCCACACCTCGCTCACCGAGGGGAACGCCGGCACCGCGTGCCAGAGGGTGTCGAGCGGCACCTCGCCCGCTACCGCGATGGTGGCCGAGTGCAGCAACTCCCCCACCTCGGGGCCCACGAAGGTGGCTCCGAGGAGGACGCGCCGCTTCTCGTCCACCACCAGCTTCACCGCGCCCTCGTAGCCGTCGCCCAGCAGCGACGTGCCCGCCACCGAGTCCAGGCCCACCTGCACCGCGCGCACGGGCAGGCCTCGCTCGCGGGCCTCGTCCTCGGTGAGCCCCACCGCGGCCACCTGCGGGTGCGTGAAGATGATCTGCGGCGTGGCCCGCTGGTCCGCCCAGGCCTCCACCTGCTTGCCCAGGATGTGGTCCCCCAGCAGCCGGGCCTGGTACTTGCCCATGTGCGTGAGGAGGTTGCGCCCGTTCACGTCTCCGCACGCGTACAGCCAGCCGCCCTCCACCCCCCTGGCGCGCAGCTGCTCGTCCACCTCCACCGGCTTGCCCGGTGTCAGCCCCACCGTCTCCAGCCCCACGTCCCGCGTGGCCACCTCCCGGCCCAGCGCCACCAGCAGCTCGTCCGCGCGCAGTGTTTCCCCCGTGTCGAGTGTCACCGTCACCTCGCCCTTGCCACCCGCGCGGTGGACGCGCGTGGCCTGGGCCTTCGTGCGCACCGTCACGCCGCTCTCGCGCAGGGACTTCTCCACCAGCTCGCGGGCGAAGGGCTCCAGGCGATTCAGGAGGGTGGGGCCTCTCTGCACCAGCGTCACCTCCTCGGCGCCCAGCCCGCGCCACGCCTGTGCCAGCTCCGCCGCCACCACGCCGCCTCCCAGCACCACCAGCCGCCGTGGAACGGATTTCGCTCCGGTGCCCTCGCGGTTCGTCCACGGGTGGGCCTCGCGCAGCCCGGGGATGTCCGGTATCCGTGCCCGGCTGCCCGTGGCCAGCACCACCGCCCGGCGTGCCGTCAGCTCGCGCGTGCTCCCGTCTCGCAGCGTCACCGCCACCTTGCGCGGACCCGCGAGCCGGCCGTGACCTCGCACCACCTCCAGCTTCGCGCCTCGCGCCCATTTCTCCTGCGAGCTGTCGTCGTAGCCGTGGACCATCTCGTCCCGGCGCGCGAGCACCTTCGCCGCATCGAGCGGCCCCTTCACCGACTCGCGGACGCCGGGCGAGTGCCGCGCCATCCAGTGCACCTCCGGAGGCCGCAGCAGCGCCTTGCTGGGAATGCAGGCCCAGAAGGAGCACTCGCCGCCGAGCCGCTCCGTCTCCACCAGGGCCGTCGAGAGTCCTCCCGCGGCGGTCCGCCCCGCGGCGTTCTCCCCGGCCGGGCCTCCGCCGATGACCACTACGTCGAATGCATCCGCCATGTGCCCTCTCCGTGCTTCGGTTGCCCGAAAGCCAAGGAGTAGGGTCGAACGAGCGGCGGCACCATGCGCCGCGCGACGGAGTGTTCATCCACCCAACGGCACTTCGCCCTTTGGGGAAAAGGCCACAGTCATGCCCAATGAGTATCGAAGTCCTGGGACGAGGGATGGCGGCGGTACGCAGCTCGAGGTGCAGAGGACGCGCTCGTGGGGTCGACCACGGTGGGGGCCTGGCACTCTGGCGGTCCTCGTTCTCGTCCTGCAAGCCGCGTGCGCCACGGGCTACCCCATGGACGGCCGAATCACGGGGAGCAGTTTCCGCCACCGGCGACTGACGCACCTGGAGAGCGCGGAAGCAACGGAGCGCGGGGCGAAGACCGGTGCGGCAGCCAGTGCGATGGCCGACGCATCCGGAGAGGAGCCGGCTTCTTCTGGCACCGACGTGCAGGTGGTCGGTGGCGCGCTGGACAGGCGAGGGAGTGCCGCTGCGGAGGACAGGGAGGGGACAGGCCTTGGATGGCCGGATGGGGTGGGAGATGGTCGGCCCTACGAGATCCCCATCACCCTCGACTACTTCCAGGGCTTCCTCGTACAGGCCGGGGTTCCTACCACCGCGGTGCCCAGGGACGGGCGCACGCTGTCTCCGCAACAGGCGCTGGAGCTGGTGCCCCATCTGCTGTCCACGCCGGTGACGTTGGGGAACTTCGGCTTGAGGCGCATGGCGGCGCACCTGCTGCTGGGGGTGGCCATGGGTGGAGCGCCGGTGTCACGCGACGAGCTGCACGCACGGATGCGCCGCTTCTCCCAACTGTTGGTGCTACGCCCGGACGGCTACCTGGTGGAGGCTACCTCGGGGCTTGCTGTGCAGAAGGCCGGGCCCGTGGTGCTGGCCGAGGACGGAACGCTGCGAGCCGGCCGATTCGAGGTGGGCCCGTTCTATGCGATCGCCGGTGGGCGCCTCTTCCCGGTGGATGAAACGCTCGAGGTGCCGCACGGAGCTCGTCCAGCGGGCCTCTACGAGCCGGACGACAACGCAGGGCTCGCGGTGGCCGAGGGCGCCGTGCTGGCGGTAGTCGATATGGTCGAAGGCCTCTATCGACTCGTTTTCTACACCGGCGAGACGCTCGAGGGGCTGGCGCAACTCCCAGGCGCGGTGCGCCAGCTCTATGAGAACTCGCCGCGGCTCTGGGAAGAATTCCGCCACAAGCCCCACGCGGAGAAGGTGCGCACCGTCGCGCGACTCGTCACGGGGGCCGTGCTGATGGTGGGCACCTCGGGGGCGGGTGCCGCGAAGGCGGCATCCTGGGGCGGGAAGCTGGGGAGCATTCCCGTCCCACTGCTGTCGCTCTCGGGGGACGGCCTCTTGGCGGTGCGCCTGGTGGCCGTACCCGTGGGTGGTGCCGTCGCCATCGCGGGGAACGCGCTGAGCGCTACCTATGTGCTGCACATGGCCCATACGGGGGCTCAGGGCGCGGGGAACGGTGGAGGGTGGCCACCGGTGGGCGGTCCCGGGCAGTGGGGGGAGGACACCTCTCGCATGTCCGAGCAGGCTCGTTCCTATCAGGCTCAGGTGACAGGTGCGCCCAAGGGCTGGTGCTACAGGGTCTGCCGTGGTGCGGACTGCGTGGAGTACGACGGGTATGACCCAAAGTCCGGCACGTTGCTCGAAGCCAAGGCTCGCGGATACGACAAGTGGTTCGACAAGGACCTCAAGGCCCGGTTCATGTACGAGGGTGCGGATGACATGGTGAAACAGGCCAGACGGCAGCTGAGGCTGGCCGGAGGACTCCGTGTTCGATGGCATGTCGCGGAGCACCGGATGGTTGCCATCCTCAAGAAGCTGTTCAAGGAGAACAACATCGAGGGCATTGAGGTCGTACACACGCTGCCGCTGCCCGGAGCTTGAGCACCCATGAGAGAGACCTACTACGCGGGCGCCTACTGGGGGCGTCGTCAGGAATCGGCCGAGGAGTGCGCTCAGCGGGCGGAGACCTTCTTCCGTCTGCTGGCGGGATGTCACCCGACCTATGCTCGTTGGTACGAGAAGACGAAGTCGACGAAGAAGGGACTCCAGCTCGGGTTCGATCCCACGCGCGACACCTTCGTGCGCTTCTTCGGAAAGAAGAAGTATCAGAATGGCACGGACGGCTTCTACTTCGGTGCATGGACAGGGCACGAGGAAGAGGACCAGGGAGGAGCCGTCACGCTCTTCTGCGGGGCGCATGGTGAAGGTTCTTCGAACCACGTGCTGCTCTATTTCCCCGTGGAGGAGCCGGGCAGTGAGAAAGTGCTCACGACTCCAGTACTCGCCGGGGTGATGCGGGCCATGGCGCTCGCGTGGGAACCGGACTGGGGTGTCATCGTCTCCGGGGACTTCCGGGACGGCCTTTCAGAACAAGGCTCCGCCGGGACCTTCGTGGGGTGGGTGACGTACTTCTCGCGCCAACGGGGTGAGGTGCCAGCGTTGGCGGAGCCCGTGCGTGTGGAGCCGGTGGAGGAGAAGGGGACGCTCGTCATTCTGACTCCCGAGCGCCTCAGCGGAAGGATCCCCGAGCACCTCGCCCTCGGTCGGCGCGTACAGCAGTCGATCGAGACGCGAGGCTTGCTCAGGAGGATTGCGGGCTGAGGGGTTACCGGGTCTTCTTCCGGCTACCACGCTCGGCCCCGACGGCTTCGTTGAATCCCGAGACGACCATTCCGAGCGTCTGCGCCAGCATCACCGCCGTCTCGACGGGAACGCGGGTGCCCTTGAGTCGATTGCGCGCCGGGTCGATGAACGCGCCCACCGTGTCCGAGAAGTTCGTCCGGGTGAGCGTGCACCCCCGGAAGTTGCTGCCCGTGAGATCCGTTCCGGTGAAGTCCGAATCCGTCAGGTCCAGGTCGAAGAAGTTCGCCTCCTGGGCGGTGCAGCGCAGGAAGGGGGTCTTCCTCAAGCTCAGGCCGACGAACGAGGTGTAGCGCAGGACGCACCCCTCGAACGCCAGCTCGGGGTTGGCCGACACGCTCGTCCAGTCGATCCCCATCAGCTTCGAGCCCTCGAAGCGCACGCCCCGCAGTGCCGTCTGCGAGAACTGCGCACGGGTGAGATCGCACCCGTTGAAGACGCACGCCTCGAGCACGCTCCGCTTCCAGTTGCTCTCCTGGAACTGGCACCGCTCGAAGGTGCATTTGTAGAACTCCTTCTGGCCGAGGTCGCATCCCTGGAGATCCAGATCGGCGAACGTCTCGTTCTCGAAGGAGTCCTCTTTCGTGAGTCGTTGCTCGGCCGTCAGCGTCCTGTCGGGTTGTGTGGACATGGTGGTGTTCGGACTCAGTGTGCGGGAGGTCGGTGGCTTCCCGTGGTGAAACGGCGCAGGTCCGCGCGGAGGGCCTCGTTGAAACGGAACGGCTCCGGACAGCCCTTCGACTCGCAGACGGTCAGGTAGTCGTTGAAGAATGCGAGCGCGCCTCGCGAGGAATAGCCGCGCAGCCGCTCGGGGCCCAGTGCTTCCTCCAACGTCCGGGCCATCTGCGCGCCCACCCGGACGAAGAGCCAGTCCTCGCGCGGCTCGTGGGCGGAGCGGATGCGCTCGAGCGTGGCGTTCGGGGACTTCGCGATGGCGGTCGCATCCAGCAGCTTCGTCACCTGCTCGAAGGCCTCCGGCAGCCCGCCCGTTCCGGGCAGTGTCCCCGGCCCTCGCGAGGCCCAGTGGTGGTACGCGAGCCCGTAGCCGTAGATGCGGCCCAGGCCCTCGTTCACCACCGCGTCCACCGACGTCTGGAGTCGCGCGCTCAGCCGGGGGCCTCCGTCCTCGAGCAGCAATTCGATGATGCCGAGAGCGACGCGCCGCAGCGACGCGGCCTGGCCCTCCACGTTGCTCGCCAGCGCGATCGCCACGTCCTCCCCGGGCAGCAGCAGGAGCAGCGTCGACGTCTCCGGCTGTGCCCCCGAGTGGGCCACCACGTAATGGCCATGGAGCGGGTACGTGGCGAAGCCCATGCCGTAATCAGTGAGGTGCCCGTCCCGGGTGCTCATGGGCGTCTGCATCCGCCCCGTGCTCTCGCGCGACACCAGCCGGTAGTCGAGCAGGGCCCCACCGAAGGCGAGCAGATCCTCGATCGACGCGCGCGTGCCTCCGCCGGCGAAACGGCCGGACACGTCGATGACCTTGGAGGGCACCCGCTGTCCGTCCCGGAGCCGGTAGCCCGCCGCGTGGTGCTCGTCGCGCGTGCGGCGATCATCCAACCGTGCGTGCTCCATGCCGGCGGGTCCGAAGACGTGCTCCCGCAGGTACTCGCCATAGGACTGGCCCGACACGCCCTCGATGGCCGCGCCGAGCAGGTTGTACGCCCAGGTGCTGTAGATGAAGCGCGTGCCGGGCTCGGCCTCCAGGTCGTAGCCCGACACGAGCGCGACCGCGCCCTCGGTGTCGAGCGGCCCGGTGTCATGGCTCGGGCCGAAGCGGCCGTAGTTCGTCACGCCTCCCAGGTGTCCGAGCAGTTGCCGCACCGTCACCGGCCAGCGCTTCTCCGGCCACGCGGGCACCAGCGTGTGGATGTCCGCGTCCAGGTCGATGAGCCCCCGCTCCACCAGCTGCATCACGGCCACGGCGGTGAAGGACTTGGTGATGGAGGCCATCCGCCAGGTGGTGCGGGTCGTCGCCGGCAGGCCTCGGGCCGCGTCGCGCAGTCCGTAGGCGCCCACCCAGCGCTGGGGGCCCCGCAGCACACCCACCGCGAGCCCCACGTGCGGCTCCCGGGCCAGCTCCGCGCGGATCAGCGCGTCGAGGGCCCGTTGATCCTCCTCGGAGAAGGGCCGCTCCACCTCGGGCGCGGAGTGCCGGGGTGGCTCGCACACCGGCATCCCCGGCGGCGCCGCCCAGACCGTGAGGCCCCACAGGAGGACGGGGAGACACCAGCCCTTCACCACGTGTCCCTCCGGGGCTCGGACCCGGCGTGTGTCTCGTCGGCTCTGTCGTGGCGATTCATGTGGCGCGTGCGGTTGTGCTCCCACCGTTACCCGATGTCGAGCGGGGAGGGCACCTGCGGAGAAAAAGGACAACGCGTGGCGTTGATTGTCCCTTTTTTCCACGGCCTCCCGGGTCTCCCCAGGGATGTCGCAAATGGAACAAGCCTTGCTGGGGCGTGGCGGGTTTTACCACCCAAGGTCATTGGAACGCCAAGTTCCTGGAGCCCACTCATCATGAATCGACTGATCAATCCCCTGATGGCCGCGTCGGTGGTCCTGCTCGCTTCCGCCTGCGCGAAGCTGGAGCGGATCGAGGTGTCCCCGGCGAAGGTGGAGCTGGCCGAGGCCGGCCAGGCCGTCACCCTGTCGGCCCGCGGACTTACCGAGGACGGCAAGCCCGTGGAGAAGGCGCAGTTCGAGTTCGTCACCAGCGACGCGCAGGTGGCCACCGTGGACGCCACCGGCAAGGTGACGGCGGTGAAGAGCGGCTCGGCCTCCATCACCGTGAAGTCCGGTGAGAAGAGCGCCTCGGCCCCGGTGGAGGTGGTCATCCCCTCCGCCATCGTCATCAAGGGCGCGCCCTTCACGCTCACGGGCATCGGCTCGCAGGCGACGGTCGAGGCCGAGGTGCAGGACGACGCCAGCCGCCCCGTGAAGGACGCGAAGCTGGAGTACGCCGCCGCCGACGCCAACGTGGTGGAGGTGAGTGGCAATCAGCTGGTGGCCAAGGGCGTGGGCACCGCGTCCGTGACGGCGACCTCCGGCAAGCTGAAGCAGGCCTTCGACGTCACCGTGAAGCTGCCCGACGTGGACACGGTGGCCTTCGAGACCGTGCCGGCCACCCTGAAGGTCGGTGAGAGCGCCTCGCTCGCCGTGGTCGCCAAGGCCACCGACGGCGCCGCCATCCAGGGCGTCTCCTTCACCTTCACCACCAGCGACGAGAAGGTCGCCACCGTGGACGCCACCGGCAAGGTGACGGCCGTGAAGGCGGGCGCCGTGACGATCAAGGCCGAGGGTGGCAGCAAGGCCGCCGAGACCAAGCTGACCATCAAGAAGAAGTAGGCGGCAGGGGCGGGCGGGGCCCGGTGGCCGCGACTACTTCGCGGCCACGAACTCGAAGGAGACCTGGGCCTCCTCGCCTTCCTTCACCGTCACCTGGGCCGTCTTCGTGCCGAGCGTCTCGTGCCAGGCCTCCAGGGTGTACGTCCCCGGCGGCACGCCCTGGAGGCTGAAGGCGCCGTCCTCGGTGGAGGTGGCGAAGTAGGGGTTGGGGTTCACCACCACCCAGGCCGTCATCCACGGGTGGATGTCGCACTTGAGGCGGATGATCTCCGCGTCCTGGGGAGGCCTGGCCTCCCGCGTCTTGAGGGGCGGCTGGGTCACGTTGAAGAGCTGCTTGCTTCCCGCCATGCCCCGCACGTTGTGCAGCGTGCCGTCGCTGTTCATGAACACCAGCGGCTGGCCGCTCACGGCGCCCTGCACGCGCGGCTGGTAGGTGCACCGGTTCTGGTCCACCACCACCATGGAGCTCGGCGGCGTGGTGGGCTGGCCGGGCACGTTGCCCTGCACGCGCACCAGGACGTTGGCCAGCTTGCCCTCCCGCACGTGCACGGGCTGCTCCACCAGGTCCATGCCGTCACAGTTCGGATCCGTGCCGGGGATGATGGGGGTGGCGGCGGGGGGAGTGCCCTTGAAGGTGACGACGCCGCGCACGGTGCCACCGCCCTTGGGGGCCTGGGCGGCCTCGTCCTGGGGCAGGGGCGTGTCGGCGGGCAGGGGCGCGGCCTTGATGGGGGCCTCGGCCGGGGCCTGGGGGACGGCGGGGGCGGGAGGGGCCTCGTCCTTCTTGCAGCCCGTCAGGGCCGAGAGTCCCACGGCACCGAGTACCGTCAGGCCCAACGTACGCAGCTTCATCTGTGCAGTCTCCTCACACTGTCGGTACGCGCCGGGGGGAGCGCGAACCTGGGTGGGGAAGGTCCGTATCTGTCGTAACAGAAAAGCGGGTCTGGGAGCCAATAGGTAGGGCCTGGGAAGGAGGACGTGCTCGGGTGCCTCCCGAGGTAGCGGGCTCCCGTTCAGTCCCGCGGTTCCGTGGCGCGTGGCATCGCGCGCGTGCTGCGGAAGCCGCGCCAGCGCACGTAGCGGGTGAAGTCGCGCACGAAGGCATCCGGGGGCAGGCCGATCGCGGCCTCGAAGGCCTCCGGGAAGTTCTTCCCGCCCTTCATCTCGCGCAGCAGGGCGCGCACCGAGTCCTCGCCGTAGCGCTGCAGGAGGAACGCGAAGGCCTGGTGGGCCACGCCGTAGAGGAGGTTGGAGTCGTCCCGGTACAGCTCGCCCGGATTGCGCAGGGGATCCCTCTCGGGGAAGCGCTCCAGGTGGCGGGCGATCTCCTCCAGGGACACCCACCGGTAGGACTGCTCCGCCGTGTATGAGGCCATGCCCTCGCGGAACCAGAGGGGAATCTGCTTGCGCGACCAGCCGAGCCGGTCCGCCGCGAGCTGGTACATCAGGTTGTGGGTGAGCTCGTGGAGGATGAGCTCGTTGAGCTGCGGCTGGGTGGCACCGGACAGTCCCCAGGTGGAGGGGGCCTGCACCAGCAGCTCGTCGTAGCGGCCCCAGGCGCGCAGCCAGTCGACGCCGTGCTGCTCGGTGGCGGCCTCCAGCGACGCGTGGTCGGGCATCACCTTGAGGGTGATGGGCTCGCGCAGCGTGCCCCAGCGCTCGAGCCGGGGCAGGGCGTGCTCCACGGCTTTTTGGATGCGGGCGGCGTCCTTCGCGTCCGCGCGGATGTACTCGATGCGGAACAGACCGGAGGGGCTCTCCATGGAGGACTCGAGGGCCGCCTCGGGCGTCGCCAGCCTCCTGGGCGCGGCACATGCTGGGAGGAGCAGCCACAACGCCACCACCGCCACCCGCCCCACGCCTCCCAGCCCACTGCCATCGCGCATCGAGTTCCTCATTCCACGTCCAACCAGCGGAGCACCGTGCGGCCCACGTCCGCCACGGTGGCCAGGGCCTCCAACTCGGGCGCTGGCGGCCCGAAGTAGAGCACGGGGACGGGATTGAGGGTGTGTGAACGGGTAGTCAAGTCCTCCACGTTCCCATGGTCGCTGCACACCAGCACGCGCGCCTCGGGGGGACGGGTGGAGATGACGGCCCGGGCGAAGGCATCGAAGGTGTCGAGGGCCTCGCGGGCGGCGGCGAAGTCGCGGGCATGCCCGGCCTCGTCCGCCAGGTAGTGCTCGAAGAAGGTGAAGTCCACCTCGCCGGCCACCCGCCAGAAGACCTCGGCGGCCTCGGCCGGGGTGCGCTGGGGGACGGCGGTCATGCCCCGGGCCCGGGCCCGCTCACCGGTGATGTCATGGGTGAGACCGTGGCCGGCCCGGGCGTCCTCGAAGGTGCGCAGGGCGACGTTACCGGCGGTGAAGGCCAGGGTGGTGGCCGAGGCCTTCAGGCGCCGCAGGGCGGCCGGGGGCAGGGTGAACTCGGGGCCGCTGGTGGAGGGGCGCCGGTGGAGCTTGAGCGCGTCCAGGTAGGCCACGGGGTAGCTGTTGGCGAAGGTGGCGGTGCGGCCCGCGGCCACCAGGCGCTTGATGATGGAGTGCTGGGAGAGGATGTCGCGCAGGGGCTTGTCCGGGTAGCCCAGCACGTGGCGGCCGATGAGGGTGGGGGCGGGCTGGCCGGTGAGGATGGCCGTCTGGTTGGAGGCGGACTGCGGGCGCCCGGCGACACCGAAGGTGGTGTCCACTGGGAAGCACTGGCCGCCCTCGGGGAGGGGGGCGCCGGGCGCGTCCTGGAACCGAGAGAGGAGGAGCTCCCTCCCGGCGAGGGGGTTCTGTTCCGGCTCGTTTCGTCCGATGCCAACACCATCGATGAACAGGACCGCGACGCGCATGGCGCCCGACTGTATCCTCGATGGGAGACCCCCATGGCCCTCCACGGCGATTTCTCCAGCTTCCCCCTGCCTGAATTGCTCCAATGGTTGGATAGCTCCCGGAAGACGGGAACGCTCCAGCTCCTCTCCTGGGAAGGAGGCGAGCGAAAGCTCTTCCTGCTCTCGGGACAGGTACTGGCCGTGGCCAACGAGGGGCTCTGGGGCCGGGTGGCCCGGGTGCTCTCCCTGGCGAAGATGGCGGATGGCGCGGAGGTGCTGGCGGGCCTCAAGGCACTGCCACCGGGGGGGGAGGACGTGGACGCCGTCCTGCGCAACCACAAGGTGGAGCCGAAGCTGGTGCGCGAGCTGGTGCGCGAGGAGATGTTCGGCTCCATGGTGGACCAGACGCGGGGAGGGCATGGCGCCTTCCACTGGACGGAGGACCTGGACCGCGGGGGCGAGGAGTGGGCGCCCTGTGAGATGAGCCTCCGGGAGCTGCTCTTCGAGTCGCTGCGGTGGGTGGACGAGCAGCCGGACGTGGACCGGGTGCTGCCCGGGGACGCGTTGACGGTGCGCTCGAAGGTGCAGCCAAGCCCGCGCCAGCCGCTGCTGCACCGGATTCTCCTGACGATGTGCGCGGGAGGGCAGAACCTGGGGCGGCTGAGGCTGTCGCTGAGCCTGTCGCGCTCGTCGGTGACGCGCCGCGTGTTCGAGCTGTTGAGGGCGAAGCAGGTGGAGGTGGAGGGGGCGCCGGAGGTGGTGGTGGATCCGGTGACGGACATGCTGGAGAAGGGCGCGGTGCTGGTGCGCGAGGGGCAGTACGACGCGGCGGAGCTGGTGTGTGCGTCGTTGCTGGCGAGTGACCCGGCGGACCGGCGGGTGCGCGAGTTCGCGCGGATGGTGCAGAGCGAGCACGTGGCGGCGCTGTACGCGGAGCTGCCGCCGCTGGCCGTGCCGCTGCTGCGGCCGGACCCGGAGGCGCAATCACTGCTCAAGCAGGAGGAGCGGCAGCTGGCGGGGCTCGTCAACGGCTCGTGGGACGTGTCGACGCTGGTGCTGGCCAGTCCCGCGCGCGAGCTGGAGACGCTGAAGACCCTGGCCAAGCTGATGCGGATGGGCCTGTTGCAATTGCGCTAGTACGACCTGGTCACTTGGTTCTACCCGGTCACTTGCCGAGGGCGGCTATGCTTCTTCGAGGGGAAATCCTCCTTGAGGAACGAGCAAAGTGACCTCATGGTACTAGATCGTTGCAGTGGTCGTGCGATCTCTCCACGCCACACTCTTTGGCGCGTCAGTGACGCCGTCTGTTCGAGTCAAATGCGCCACCGTATTGAAGCAGTTTGGATGGGAGGTCGAACACATCCGTACGCGTCTTCACTCCTTTCGCGCGATGTTTGTTGCTCGAAACAGGCTTACTGGGCTCGCGAGGGGTCGCTTTTTTCACTGGTAATGCGCGCCCGACCACGATTCGGCGGCCAGTCCGAACAGCAGCAGGAACAACAGGCGCAGAGCCTGCTTCGACGATTTGCACCCCATGAACTTTGCGTAGGTGCTTTTTCATGCGCGCGACTTTCACGGATGCACCACACGTCGGACAGGGTTTCCGAGATTGCTTTTGGTCCTGAGCGGTCGAGGGACTCGTGAGCCTTGGGGGCACCGCTGGTCGCTTTGAAAGAAGTCGGTTCGCACAGGATTTTGCATGAGCCCGAATTTTCGATCGTAGTATACGTTTGGAGCACGAACTACACGTCTCGTAGAGAAATGTCCTCGGGCACGCCGTGAGATGCTCCTTGAAGGTTCGTTTTGTCATCCAGACTCGACAGCCTGGGCACTGACTCTTGGGACCTTCGAGCGCTTTGCGAACCTTTGTGGGCACGTTCAGTCGAGGCACGGAGTTCGCTGCAACGACGACTGTGCTTTTGGGTTGAGCAATCTTCTTGGGACGGTTCTGTGATCTTGCACGTGGTGGAGGAGCGGACCGGGCCGCGTCAGTAACGAACCCTTTGCCCCCGCAGAAATAGCACGCCTCATTCGCTCCCGCACACGGGCAAGGCCTCATGAGCACCTCCATCCCGAAGCTTAGCGCAGTGCCTACATTCCTGCTGGCAGAGAGCACGACTACATAGAGGACGTAAATGTTCGCCCTGCCCGTGGTGATGCGATGTCCACCGCTCATGGACCCCCAGCCGGGCAGTTCCGTTCCACTTGGAGTCGGGACGACGCGCGCAGAGCGCTGACACGTTGCCCGTCTCGCGTGCTCCGCTCCACCGGCTCGCCGGTCAGGTGTCAAAGAATGCGAGCGACGAGGCCCGGCATGCCCCGCGGCGGGAAAGAGAAGAGAGGAAACTGGGTCGAGAACTCTCCCCGCTTCCACCGAGCTGGGGCTTTGGGTTCACCGGAGAACCTGAGGGAGTCTGATAAGCGATGACTCGTCAGGTGGGCAGCTCGAGTGTCCGGGAGGAGCCCACGTGTTGAAATCCGAGACGCTCGTACACCCGCCGTGCCGGATTGCCATCGCTCACGACGAGGCTCAGCACCGGTGGTTCCGCTCGATTCGAGAGCCACAGGGCACGGCGCAGCAGCGCGGTCCCGACGCCGGCATACCGGGGCGCGGGGTTCCGGTACAACTCGAGCACCCACGGGCCTCCATGAGGAGGGCTCCCCTCACGAAGGGTGACGAGGCAGGCGCCGACAACCGTGTCACCCTCGAGAGCGAGGCCGCTGCACGGCAGGAGAGGGCCGAGTACCTCTCCGGCGAGCATTCGCGCCACCTCGTGTCGTGCCTCCTCGGGTGTCCATCCGGAGTGGTCCGGGTGGCCGGGTGGGTAGGCCGCGAGCAATGCGGGCACCAGTTCCTCGGCGCTCCGGTCGATTGGAGTGAGACGGCAGCTTCCTGGCGCTTCGGGGAAGGCCCACGAGGAGGCGGCGGGAGAAACTCCCAGGTCCCGGGAGTAGCTGTGCGCATGCCTCACGACCCGGGCCCCCGGTCGATGAGTGCCAGGGCGAGGGCCTCGTCATCCGTGGAGAGAGCCCAGCCATGAAGGGGCGCGAGCAGCACATCGGCACAGCGGGTCGCGTCCACGCCCGGTGCGCGCCACGCGAGGTCCGCCCAGGGCCGCCCCTCGCGCGTGGAGAGCGAGTAGGTGAGGATCGCGGCTCCCGAGGCATCACGGACGGCGTGTCGCGGGAGACCCGCGTGGACCCAGGGGTCTCCCTGAGAAGTCGTGTTGTTGTCGTTCATATGTGCTTGCGCAAAGGGCAACGGTCGCAGAGTCCTTGCTGCTGGCCAGATGTCAAGGAATGCGAGCGACGAGGCCCGGCACGACACGCGGCGGCTGTGCGCCCGGCCCTGCCTGCGTGGTCCCAGCGCGCAGCTGGATTTCGGCGCCAATCAGCGCGCCCTCCTCGCGCACCCTGCTCTTGGGGCGGCGTGTCTCCACGACGGGCCACAGTCCCATCAACGGGGGTTCCCGCCCTTCGAGCAGCGCCGCGTGGATGCGGTCATGCCCGTCCAGCATGAGCCACTTCCCGAGGAGGTCCACGTAGAGCAGCAGCGCGGGCGGCAAGGTTCCGTCCCTCGCGCGCTTGCGCCAGCTCTTGATGCGGCCGTCCTCCGCGTCGGAGGGGGCGCGCAGGGGGAGCACGGTGCCCGGCTTCTGGTCCGGAATCTCCTCCCACCAGTTCTCCACCCAGGCCGGGCGGAAGCGCAGCACCGCATCCAGCGAGTGCGGCGGCATGGGCGGCTGGCCGAAGGACCACTCCATATGGTCCGGTGCACGCACGCAGTCATCGCCGCTCCCTCCCCTGGCCGCCCTATGCGTCACTCACAGGATTCCGTAGATTTGAACGCTTCAAGGAAGGAGCTCACATCCCGAGGTGCTACGTGATGCGTTGTTCACTGGTGCTGCTCTGCGTGGCCCTGATGGGGTGTGGCGGCGCTGCTCCAAGCGTCCGTCATGCCCCGGATGCGCAGAGGCGCTGTGCCTATGTCCCGTCCCGTGACGAGGCGGCCGGAGCCTGGAAGGAGGAGGTATCCTCAGCTCGCGCGGGTGTGCACGTGGTGCTTGTCGCGGCGGCGGGGGCTTCGCCCGTGGCTCCCCCTGCCCCAAGTCCGGCCCCTGCCCTGAAAGGGCTGTCGGGTGAGGGGCTGGGGAACGGCATTCCCCGGGGCGTGCTCAGGTTGGTGCTTGAAGGAGGCGCGGGCGCGGAGGTAGGGGCTGGCAGTGCCGCAGGGGAGGCGGTGGTGGTGGGGGGAGCGTTCGTCGCGGCCGTGGGCAGTGGGTTGCTGGTCTGCTTGACGGCTCGTGCGGCCCTGGATGGGGAGAAGACCCCCATCGAGATCGCGGACGAGTACTACGGCACACACTTCGGAGACGTGAAGGGGTGGGTTCAAGGTCAATACCCGGACGTGGCGCCTCCACCTGGCGCAGCAGCCGGGCTGAAGCCCGACGAGAAAGTTGGGAAAAGGCTGGGGCGCATCTATGTCACCTACACGAAGCTCAACAAGATGACCCACCGCTACTACGTGGGGCGGACGAGCATGATCGTTGAGCTCGCTGTGCCCCTTCGACTTCAGGCCGCGTTGGCGGTGCTCCTTCGAGATAGGAATCACCACTTGGACGAGAATACCGAACCCAAGGGCACTGTGTTCACCGAGGCGGAAGTCGATAAGTTCGATGTCGGGACTGCCGTTGACTATGACCGGAGATATGACGACGTTGTGTATTGGCGGATTCGCGGCAGAGAGCAGCAGTTGATGGATTCCCTGGGAGGGGCCCGCGCTGACACCGGAGCGCCTTATCGCACCGAGAATGCCGTGCGCGGCGTGGCGAAAGACAATCCACGAGGCAGAAGGTTCCACGACGCCGCCTCGGCGTTGTGGGGCCAACTTCACCCTTACACGGGATATTAGGGATGCCGCGGATCTACAAACCCGGGTCGTTCTTGAGAGTCCCTCTTGCTGACGGCTCATTCGCCTACGGCAGAGTGCTCAAGTTGCCGCATGATGCCTATTACGATTACAGGACGAACACTCCGGACTCCGACCTGGAGCGGATCGCTTCCAAGCCCATCCTCTTCAAGATTGCTGTCCGCCATATGGAGGAGAGGGCGTGGGAACTCATCGGGTGGAGGGAACTCGAGGAGCAGTTCTCCCAACCGATCGTCCAGTTCATGCAGGATCGTGCGAACTTTCGCGACTGCACGATCTTCGACACCGTCGGCAATGAGAGAAGTGCGGAACCCCAAGAGTGTGTCGGGCTTGAGCGCTTGGTCGTATGGGAAGAGGTGGGGGTTGAGGAACGCCTGCTCGACACCTTCATGGGGCGGCCCAACGCCACGGTGGAGCGCTTGATGGTGCGCCTGAAATAGGCACGCTCACAGGAGCGGACGCGGCTAAGAGAAGAGAGGAAAACCGGCCGAGAAACCTGGAGACGTCGTGGGCCGGGCCCTCGGACGCCTTTGTTTCCAACGACTACACCTTGCTGGAACCGGCGCACGCTGCGCGGCGGCCACTCACCAGTCGAAGCCGGCGACGAACAACTTCTGATCCGTCGGTCCGTGGCCACAGCTGCTGGAAGGAATGACGGTACCGGCTTCCAGCACGCCGCGGATCTCGCGCACCGCCTGTGACTCTCTGATGCAAGAAGGCCGATCCACGCTGGCCATCCGCGGATCCGGCCGCACGTGCTCCACCAACACGATGCTACTGCCGCGATTGAAGGGCTCGATGCGCACTTTGCCGCGGCGGTCGGGACTGAACCCACATGGCGCCGAGATCGCCAGCGGCATCACCAACGTCTCGCCACGCAGCAGCACGCAGCGACCATCGCGTTCGCCCAGTTGCAGTGCCTGGCCGGCGAACTGGACCTGGGTCAAAAGCGGGGCGGCGCCCGCCGGCACCGCGACTGGCTCTGCATGAGCACCTGCGGCGACCAACAGGGCGGTGGATAAGGTAACGAACACTGTGCTCAGTCTCACAATCAGGCCTTCCTTGAAAAATCGGGGCACAATCTGACAGATGCGGCGACGTGGCGGGCCGTGCAAACGACGCGGGCCGCCCGCGTCCGCGTCGTATCGGGCATGCGGGGAGCATTGCAAGCGTAGGTCCGTGCAACGTCGCAGCCCAGGAGCCGGCGCGGCGGATGGCATTCGCCACGCACGGCAGCGCATGGGAGCGGCCACTGCCTTGCGGCGTTCGTTCGGTCTGGCTCCTGGGTCGAGAAGGGCTGGCTGCGATGTGTCGAGGGCGGCGGTCCTGGCACCCCTCGGTGGTACAAGCTCGATCGCTCGACGCTCAATCGGCTGAGGGCCGCCAAGGCCCAGGGAAATGACTCCAGCGAACGCGGAGCTGCTCAAATATTACCTCACCCATCTCGGCGCGGAAGACGCGGCCGTGCTCTTCACGAACGAGGTCCCAACCTGAGTTGACTCGGCGGGCTTCGATGGGTACGGTCGTTGTTGCTCATTCGAGCCCTGACGAGGGCGACCCGTACCAGGAAGGAACGACGGGCCGTGGGAGGTGTTCCATGGCTTGGTTCGTCCTGATGCTCGCTGGTGTTCTCGAAGTCGTCTGGTCGCTCGGGCTCAAGTACACGCAGGGCTTCACGCGTCCGGTTCCGAGCATCATCACCGGGACGGCCATCGTCGCGAGCATGGTCTTGCTCGCACGAGCCGCACGCACGCTTCCGATCGGAACCGCGTACGCGGTCTGGGTCGGCATCGGCGTGGTCGGTGCTGCCATCGGCGGTGTCGTCCTCTTCGATGAGGCGATGTCTCCGCTGCGCGTCGTCTTCGTCGCGCTCCTCGTGGTGTCGATCGTTGGCTTGAAACTGACATCGACCACGTAGCGGCTGCGTGAATTTCTCGAAGACCTACCTCCTCACTCCCGAGAAGGTCGTCGTCATTGTCTCTGGTAAGTGGCACGGGCCATAAGGAAAGAAGGCAGCATGAAGAACAAAGATGCGGGCATAAGCACGGACCTACCTCTCGCGAAGATCTCGTCCGCTGAGTCATTGCTCGTCGCGGCAGGACGCGACCGACGCCCGGGGGCGCCGCTGAACCAGCCGCCCGTTCCCGCCTCGAACTTCATCCTCGGCACCGAGCGTGCCTACTCGCGAGACGACGGCACGCCAACGTGGGAAGCGCTGGAGGAGATCGTCGGACTCCTGGAGGGAGGCCACACCGTCGCATTCTCCTCAGGCATGGCTGGTGTCGCCGCAGTCTTCGATCAACTGCGCGTCGGGGCGCAGGTCGTGATCCCAGACGATTGTTACCAGGGCGTGGTCGGGCTCGCCGAACTTGGGAAGCAGAAGGGCCTCTGGAGTCTCCGCAGATTGGCCGTTGACGATACAGCCGGGTGGGTGCGGGCTTGCGCGGACGCAGATCTCATCTGGCTGGAATCTCCGTCGAACCCGTTGCTGACGGTGGCCGACGTGCGCACCATCTGTTCGGCCGCCCGAAAGCCATCTGCCCTCTTGGCGATCGACAATACGTTCGCGACCTCCCTGAATCAGCGGCCGCTCGAGCTGGGCGCTGACGTCTCCTTCCAGTCGGCAACCAAGTTCATCGGTGGGCACTCGGACCTGCTCGCTGGGGTGGTCACCGTGAGACGTGACGATCTCCGCGCAGCCTTGCGGCGCTCACGTGAGCTGAACGGAGCTACGCCCGGCGCACTCGAGTCATTCCTCGCGGTGCGTGGTGCGCGCACGATGGCGCTCAGGCTCGAACGCGCCCAGGCCAACGCGATGATCCTTGCTGAGCGCCTGCATGCGCACCCTCGTGTCGCGTTTGTCCGGTACCCGGGACTTAGCAGCCACCCGACGCACTCGGTTGCGCGCGAACAGTTGAAAGGTTTCGGCACCATCATCTCGTTCGATGTTCGTGGCGAGGCTGCGGCGGCCGACAAGGTGTGTTCGCGGGTCAGGCTCATTCATCACGCCACGAGCTTGGGGGCTGTGGAGTCGACGATTGAACGCCGTGCAGGCATCCCCGGCCAGGAGCATCTGCCCCCATCACTCCTCAGGTTGAGCGTCGGAATCGAGAATGTCGAAGAGCTCTGGGAAGACCTCGCAGCGGCCCTGCGAGACGAGTAGGTCGCCCGGGCCGACGCGCTCGAGCAAGCCGGCGTACCTCTACCTGTTCAGCGCCCCACCTTCCTGGAGAGGTTGGCGCGCAGGTATTGCATGAAGCCGGCGAGCGTTGCCCCCCGGGCCCATACCAGCAGGTGGAAGTGGTTGGAGGCGAAGGTGAATGTGTGCAGCCGCACATTGCCGGCGCTTTGCTGGACGGCTCGCGCCAGCACGCCACCGACCACCTCGTTCACCTCCGTGCTGGGATGCAGTAGCAGCCGCCCCTGAAAGCACCTGGACGTGACGAAATAGAAGCCCTCCTCCTGGAACATCCTCAGCGGCCAGCCCATCCCCATCCCCTACGCACGAGTCATCAGGCCGGATGCATCCTGTGGACCAGTTTCAAGTCCTCGGAAAGACTTGAAGAGCGGTCGGTTACCCGTCCACGCCCGAGCATCGTTCTCGCTCAAGCCCCTTGCTTCGAATCCTTTGACACCGTCTCTGTCTGGCGGGCGTGGTGCTTACCCTGGCGCAGCCGCTGTCAACACGCCCCAACTCCCTGCTTCTCTCCTCATGCGAGGGAGGCCAGGGCAGGGGTGTGCCCCAAGGGGTTGCATCGTCCCGTGTACCGGGAGCGAGGGGAGCGGGTGCCGTCAAGGGGGGCGAGTCATTTCCCGGCCTCGCGTGAGCGTCTCCTCCCCCCTGTCTGGTTGGGCGTCACGCATCCTATCCTCCAGGATTGTTTCACCTGGGGGAAGGCCAGCGCCATGGCGAATGAGTACCCAAGTCCTGGGGCGGGGGAGGGCGGCGGTACGCAGCTCGAGGTCCGGCGGAGTCCGCGGGTCAAACCGTGGTGGGCGTCACGTTTAGTGGCGCTGGTGCTCCTCGGGCTGCAGACGGCGTGCGCGACGAGCTACCCGATGGGAGGCACGCTCACGGGCACGTCACGGAGCTGGCGGCGGAGTAGCGGGCATCAGATGGCGGCTGCGGACTGGTCCGATGCTTTAGGCGAGGATCTGGCGGTCGCCAACCTCCGGCGAGCGGCGAAGCTGCCCTGGACGGACGGGGGGCGGTGCGTTGTCCAGGAGGCCTCCCAGCCCTGGCCGGTGCTGGCGGAGCGGTGCTACCCATTGCTCGATCACAAGCGGGTGCGGTTCCGGGACACCACAGGGCAATGCGCGGTGGCGTCCGCCGGCGCCGCTGCCATGGGAGTCGGGCTGTGCGTCCTGTCGGCCCCGGAGATAGTGGTGGGAGCCATCATCGTCACCGGGGTCGTCGTGGTGGGATTCGCGATTCACGAGGCCCTGGAGGCGTACGAGAAGAGGGGCCGCCCCCAGGTGCGGCCCCCGCCTACGCTGCCGGTGCCGGAGACGCGGCCTGTGCCGGAAGCGCGGCCGGTGGCAGAGACGAAGCTCGTCCCACAGGAGCCCAAGAAAGAGCGGCGGCCGAAGCCGGAGCCATCGGGAGAGGACTGGCCGCCCCCGCTGCCACCCAAACCCACCGACAGGGAGCGCGACCGCAAGTGCGAGGCCATTCCGGTGCCGCACTCAGGCGGTGACAAGGCGCACAACAAGTGCGCCGACTGGTATCCGCCCAACCGCTGGCCCGGGATGGATGCACGGGTAGATGGCAGGGACTTCGACGCGCTTCAGGTCGGAGTAAGGAGATTAAGGAGTTCACTGAATACAGGGACATCGCGCTGGCATGTGGGTATGCCTTCAAGGTCGGGGTGATCAGCGAGGCCCAAAAGGCCGCGCTGCTGGAGGAGGACGACAGCTTTGATATCGTCGTCACAGGGTGCAAACGATGACTACTCGGGCTCGCCTACATCTGCATGTCTTCGCGCCAGCTCTCACCAGCGACGACGGGCGCCCGCTCGCGGCCGTTGAAGGGATGGAGCGGGCACTCCCCGGGTTGCGGTTGGCGTGGCGGCTCTCGGAGGCGGGGCGGCCCATCGCGCTTGCGCAGCGCGGGGCGTGGCTGGCTGAGTCGGCAGCGGACGGAGAGTTTGGGTTGCTGTGCAATGGGGACGAGAGCTACCCAGTGACGATGGATGGGCGGCGAGAGAGCGCGAGGGCGAGTCCAGGGGGCGAGCCGCTGCTGATCGTCCACGCGAAGCTGCCGCAGGATGAGGCGGTTGTCGCTGCGGCAGCGGACATGCTGGAGCACGTCGCGGAGGGCGTGCGTGCCCGGTGGGGAGTCGTGGCGCCCGGCCCCGTGAGGCAGGTCATCGCGGCGCAGACGGGCCCGAAGACGGGGGGGCCGGAACGACCACCGCACGGGCTGCCGGCGCTCAAACTCCCCTGGAACATCCGCTCGCCCAAGGTTCCCAGGTACCTTGGGTGGATCAACTACTGGTCCGCGGCCAGCGCGGAGGCCATCGGCTTTCCGGATGCCTCGCGCGACGCGGAGCTGCTGACACGGGCCCGGCGGACGGCGTCGGGCGGGTGGGTGGTGAGGCTCACCGATGCGCCGCTCGACCTGGACAACCCCGCCCACCTGGAGGCGCTCAAATGGGCCTACGAGCGATTCCCGGAGATCGGCGGGCGCGCAGAGACGTGACGTGGCTGCGATGGAAGGCACGCGCCCATGAGAGAGAGCTACTCGGCCACGGCGTATTGGCGCCGGCGCTCGGAGTCCCGGGAGGAGTGGGCGGCGAGGGCGGAGACATTCTTCCGGCTGCTGGCGCAGTGCCATCCGTCATTCTCGCGGTGGTACGAGGAGGGCCGGTCGGCCGAGGAGTCGCGTCGGCCAGTGAAGGGACTCGAGGCCGGTGGCGAGCCCCTCGAGGCCCCTGGACCTCCGCTTCCCGCCTGGCCTCGCGAAGGCTCCGCGTGGGGGTGGGCCCCCGTCGTAACGCTTGTGCAGGGCGACACGAGTACGGCCGTGGCGCGCACTCCGTCCCGACGGCGCCCGCGCGCTGCAACCCGATCAGGGTGGCTCTTCGTCTGCCGCACCTTGTTGGCTCCGATGGGCTGGGTGCTGTCCTTCACAGCGGTGTGCGCCTCGAGCACAAGGCCGAAGTCCTGCCCAAGACGCCAGAGCACATCGGGATGTTGGCGGGCATGACGAAGCGCCGGAATTTGAACCGGAAGTCGTCGTAGCGCGAGCCACACTCACTACGTCGAACCAAGCCTCATGAGGACTTCGGCAACTCCACCCGGGTGATGCGGGTTCTCGTTGATCATGGTGTGGAAGCCACACTTCTCGAGGACGCGGATCGACGCGAGGTTGTGGAGAGCGACCCACGCATGAAGCGGCCGGGTGGGCTCGAGCACGAGAAACTCAGAGAGGGCTCGAGTGGCGATGCCTTTGCCCCAATGCTCGCGACCAATCCAATAACCGACCAGGCGCCTGGCATCCTGTTCCCAACTGCCGATGTACCCAACGACCACGCGGCCCATGACGATGGTGCGGGTGACGTTTTCAGGGCGGAGAACCTTTGTGCGCCAGTGGGTCATGAACGCGTCGCGCTCCCGCGATGGAAATGCGGCCATGCGCAGCGCTTCTGGGTCGCGCTGGTGTTCGAAGAAGATGGGAAGGTCCTCATCTGTGACGTCGCGGAGGATCATTCTGAAAAGGCTCCGTCAAGTCTGCGCCCCGAGGGAGGTCGCGAGGCGAATGGTGGAAGGGTTCTATCTTGTTCGGGCATGACGAAGCGCGGGAATCTGGACCGGTCTCACACACCAGCAGGGTGAGGCGCCAGCGTCGCTGGGACCCTGGGGCCCTTCTATTATGGGGGCGTAGTCACAAGCAGAGACGACTTTTGAACGTCTGCGGCGACGGCGTCTCGTTGAATTTGCCTTGACAGCTTGCCGGCCCCACAGCCGATGATTTTGCCAGGAGGAGCCTCACGATGACCATCACCATCACCGCCTTCGAACGTTCGCCCGACGGCGGCAAGGGGCTGGCGCGTGACACGCGCGTTCGCTGGGCGCTTGAAGAAGTGGGCCAACCTTACGAGGTTCGCCTTGTTTCCTTCCGTGCGATGAAGGAGCCCGCGCATCTGGCGCTTCATCCTTTCGGCCAGATTCCGACCTATGAGGAAGGCGATCTTGCGCTGTTCGAGACAGGAGCGATCGTCTTCCATATCGCCCAGCGCCATGCGGGCTTGCTGCCGGACGATGCCAATGCCCGGGCGCGCGCGATCACTTGGATGTTCGCCGCGGTCAACACAGTGGAGCCGCCGATCCTTGAGCTCGGAACCGCCAAGCTCCTCGAGGGCGACAAGCCTTGGAATAAGGAGCGCATGCCTCTGGTCGAGGATCGCGTGCGCGGCCGGCTGAAGCAACTATCTGCTCGCTTGGGCGATGCCGACTGGCTCGACGGTGCGTTCAGCGCGGGCGACCTGATGATGGTGTCGGTGCTGCTCAGGCTGAAATCATCGGGCATTTTGGATGAATTTCCGAACCTGGCCGCCTATGTCGCCCGCGGCGAAGCGCGGCCCGCCTACAAGCGGGCTTTCGCCGCTCAATTGGCGGTTTACACCGGAGAGCCACCAATCGGTTGATTGAGGTCTGTCCTGGGCTCGAAGTCGTCATCCGAGTTTTTCGTTCAGCTTATGGGGCCTGACCCTTGTAATTTTGTGCGCAGGCCCCCACCGTCATCACCTTCGCATTCGCTCTGGTGCGGCCCATCGCTCCCTCGAGCGGGGACGGAGGCGGGCCCACAGAAGGTGTGAGCCTGCCCTGCTTCGTGTTCTCGGGCGGTTTCGCCCGCGCGTGGCGCTCGATGAGGAACGCCGGTACGTCCGCCGCGTGATCGCTCGATTGCCCGCCGGGGCCAGGGAAGCCGGCTGAAGGATCCCCCTCGAGCCGGCCCCTGGAGATCAGGCCGGGAGCCTGAGCAACGGCTCCACGGCCAGGCGGTCCTCAGGACGGCAGCTCACCTGATTCCTGCAACTCCTTGAGCACGTCCAACACGGTGGAGCGCATCTCCTCCATGATCGTCTCGATGAAGGGGCGCCCCTGGAGATCCTCGGCGATCCATGGATCCATGATCACCGACCGAAGCACGCTGATCTTCCCTTCGGAGGGGCCGATGGGGGTGGAGGTGCCCAGCAGCCGCCGCTGGTAGTCCTCGAAGAAGACCTTGCCGTAGTCCGCTTCGATGAAGTCCGTGGTGCTCACCAGCAGCTGGTAGCCGTAGATGTCCCGGCCATCCGCCTTGACCCCTAGCCTGTCGTAGATCTTCCGGTTGAAGAGGTTGACCAGAGACATGTCGGGGTTGAGCCCGCCGGCCGTCTTGAAGTTGAAGGCGTAGGTGACGATGTTGAGATCCGCGCCAATCTCACGCAACAACTCCAGATCCTCGCCCTCCGCGGTAGAGAAGAGGCTCGCGCTGCTCTTGCCTCGGACCACGTGCCGCAGGCGCTCCAGCGCCTGACTGGTGCCTCCGTAGCGCTCCATGAGGGACGGCGGGAGTTGGAAGCGCGGCCCGGGAACCACCAGGAAGGGGTCCGAAGGCTCATTCATCAACAAGAGCCCGGCGTGGAACATCTTGCAGTTGTACAGGGCTCTGCCGAGGATCTGCCCATAGCCACGCTGATCCGGCGGGATCACCGCGTGGCTGAGGTACACGCCCGCGGCGGCGGCGCCGGGCTTGGAGCCCTCCACGCCGTACTTGCCCACGGTGAGTTCCTCCTGGCCGCCGGCCGTGTTGATATACGGGGCCTCGAAGGCCACCAGACTGCGCATGGCGCCATTGCGGTAGCACATGGCGCCCGCCGGATAGGGCAGGTAGCCCGTCTTGTGGGGATCCAGGGTGACGGTGTCCGCCTGTGATAGGCCCAGGTACTGCTCGGTGACGTAGGTGCTCAGGGAGAGCGCTGGAGTAGGACCGGCGGTTCGCATGCCCTGCGGCGGCTCGCGCAGCAGCGAGGCGAAGTAGCCGCCCCAGGCTGCGTCCGCATGCACGCAGAACTCGATATCCGCCGGACGGTACTTGTCCCGCCGCAGGGCCAGGACCTTGGCGAGCGGGTCTACCAGCCCCTCCTCCGTGGTGCCCAGCACAGCCACCACGGCGATCACCGGTCGGCGTTCGGCCAGACACTGATCCAGCTTCGCCTCCAGGCGTGCCACATCCATCCGGCCCTCGACGTCCAGAGGGATGCTGTACATGTGGTCCGCGCCCAGCCCCAGGATGGCCGCGGCCTTGGGCAGCGAGTAGTGCTTGGAGCCCGGTACCAGGAACACGGGTGAGCCCACCCCGTTCAGGTGGCGGCGGGTGAACTCGACGAGCCCCAGATCCTGCAGTGTGTAATCCGACACCAGCTGGGTGAGTCTGGCCACGGTGAGGCCGTGCGAGGCGCCATACTGCTGCTCGATGCGGGCCGGGATGCCCAGCACCTCGTCCACCCCCAGGTTCAGCGCCCGCCAGGTGTCCAGTTCCACCAGAAGCGCGCTCCGGCCCGAGGGCAAGGTGACCCGGAAGTCCTTCAGCGGGGCCAGTTCAGGCCTCTCATGGATGGCCGCCTGGAGCGAGAGCGGATAGAACTTCAGGTTGCGCGCGGCCCACATGGCCTCGATGTTGGCGGTGGTGCCACCACTGGTGAGGTGGCCCCAGGGCTTGATCCCCTCGTGCTCGGGGAAGGCGAGCATGCGGCAGAGATCCTGTCCAACGCGCACCTCCAGCACCGTGGTGAGGGGCGAGGCCTCGAGCGCCACGTTGTTCTGGTTGTACATCATCGCGGCGAAGTACCCGGCCATGCCAGGGATCGTCTGATCCCACGTCATGTGCCCCTGGTAGCGCATGCTGAAGAAGGGAGCGGACTTCTTGAGCTCTGCCAGGAGCGTGTCGAACTCGGTGTGGAGCGTGTCCAGCGCCTGCAGGTAGCCCGGATCGCGCTTGATACTCTGGGTGATGGCAGGGGGATCGCTGGGATGGAAGTTGCGGCGCCAGAAGGCGTGATCGCGCAGCGCCTCCACGACGAGCTGCTCGAAGAGCTCGGCATTCTCGGCGCGGGGCCCGAGGAACCAGGCCTCCACCTGGCGGTCTCCTGGAACGGCGGGGGCCTCGCGGGGCTGAGCCGTGACCTGGAATCGGTGCGTCAGTTCATTGGAGCGCAGTCGCTTCTGTAGCGCGTCCCTCAAGGACTCGGTGGCTGCACCGCCATAGTTCGGATGGAACTTCTCGCTCATGACTCCTCCTTACGGCGCGCACTCTAGGCCCAGAGCCCAAGAGCTGTCATGGATTCCGAAGACGGTGTCCGGAGACGGTGTCAAAAACTCGAGGCTGAGCGCCGTGCGCTGAGTGGTGCTCGAGCAACACGAGCCCGGTCGGCGAGATCGTCGCGCAGCGCAAGAACCTCGGCAAGGGCATGGAGCGCTTGCGGCTGACGTTGACCGCGCCCACTGTGGAAGGCCTGTGGAGGAGTGGCTCGCGCACCCTTTGCTACCTCTGCGAGTGACGTGGCCTTGTCTCCCATCCGTTGCCGGACGTCACCCGTCCCGATGTCGGCCATATCCTGATAAGCAAGCTCTCCTGCGGAGATCATTTTTTTGTGGAGGCTTTGGTCGCAGTGCTGGCGGGGCATGACGCGTCCGGGACGTTGAAATAGCCCCACATGTTGAAGGCTATGTCCCCGAGTCTGTTTTTGAAGCACCGGGTAGGGCGGGCGAAGTAATGGCCATTGATGGTGGCGGGCATCTCGGCGCACGCATCCTCCCAGCTGCGATCCTTGACGTCCCAGAGGATCGCTGCGTACTCACGCAGCTTTGGCCCAACGCACTCGCCCTTGCCGAACTCCCCCCATCGCGGCGTGCACGAGGGATCATCCAGGTCGAACTCCCCCCACATGCTGGATGATGCGTTCTTGCACCGGGTGGGGCGAGCGAAACGCTTGCCGTTGATGGTCGCGGGCATCTTCTGGCACGCCGCCTCCCAGGAACCGCTGATGCCCCAGAGAACGGCGGAGTACTGCCTCTTGCCGATTGCGGAGCAATTGTCCTTCTTGAATTCCCCCCAGTGTGGCTCGGCCAGGGCAGGCCAGGGCCCCAAGAGCGTGAGCGCCACCACCGCCAGAAGAGGGAGAGGATTCGTTTTCATGGGATTGATTCTCCAGAGTGTGAGTGAGCCGAGCACTGGACGGCCATTTCGGAGCGTGTCCGGCACTCCCTGCGTACTTGGCAGAGGAGGCCGCTCCGCTTGGGGTCCCGTACATTGCAGGACAGATGCCAACATGGAGGCCCTCGGATTTCAGGCACTTCAGCCCCTGAAAAACCATGTCGGCACGCCCACCGACACGCCTGCTGACACGCAGCGGGCGCACCGACACGTCGACTGGGGTGATAGCGCCTCTCGTGTTCAACACGGCTACGGAGGCGTGTAGACCACGTCAATCTTGCCCGGACGGGAAGGTCTGGATGTGGAAGAGGATGCGCGTCGTCAGCCACCAGACCCTCTACCGGGCCAGGTCAGGTGTCAAAGAATGCGAGCGACGAGGCCCGGCACGACACGCGGCGGGAAAGCTCCGCCCATGAAAAGGGCAGGGGAACGCGTCCAAGCGGTGGGGACGTATGTGGGTTGCTTCTGACCATCCGGCCGGAGAGGCTGTCCACCATGTCGCGTGTCCTCGCTGCCCTCGCCGCCCTGTTCTTCGCCCTGCCCGCCTCCGCCAAGGCTCCGAAGCTCACGCTGTTCATCAGCGTGGATGCCCTGGGCAGCGACCTGCTCCTGCGCAACCGTCCGCGCCTCACGGGGGGGCTGGGGCAGCTGCTCAACACGGGGGCGTTCTACCCCTACGCCCGGTACGCCTACGCGGAGACCCGTACCGCACCGGGTCACGCCACGCTGGCCACCGGCGCGAACCCCTGGCGCCACGGCATCGTGGACAACGACGTCCATGACCGTGCCACCGGCCAGCGCGTGCAGGTCTACATGGATCCGACACATCCGGTCCTGGACGGAGCTACCGATCCCTCCTCGGACACCAGCCCCGAGAACCTGATGGCGGAGACGCTGGCGGACCGGTTGCGCGTATCCACGCAGGGAAGGGGCAAGGTGGTGGCGCTGTCGCTCAAGGCGCGCGCGGCCATTCCACTGGCCGGGCGGCTGGGCCAGGCGTGGTGGTTCGACGGGGTGGAGGGAAAGATGGTGACGAGCACCTGGTACGCGAAGGAGGTGCCCGCGTGGATGCAGGAGCTCAACGCGCGCAAGCTGCCGGACGCGGGCTTCGGCAGGACCTGGGAGCTGTTGCGCCCGCGCGCGGAGTACGTGGGGGAGGATGACCGCGCCGCGGAGCCGGACGCCTATGGCATGGGCCGCACGTTCCCCCATTCCCTGCGTCATGGGCTCACGGCACCGGGCCCCAAGTCCTACAAGGCCTTCGCCGTGTCGCCCCGTTCACATGACCTGCTGGTGCAAGCGGCGAAGGCGGCGCTGGAGGGGGAGGGCCTGGGCAAGGACGACGTGCCGGACATCCTCGCGGTGAGCTTCAGCGGCACGGACGAGGTGTTCCACGCGTTCGGTCCGTACTCGTGGGAGATCCAGGACTCGCTGCTGCGGTTGGATCAGGCGCTGGGCGAGCTCATCGCGGCCGCCGAGCGCGCGGCGGGAGGCCGGGCGAACCTGCTCATCGCGCTGTCGGCGGACCACGGCGGCGCGGAGATTCCGGAGGCCTGGGCCCAGGCGGGCGTGCCCGCCAGGCGCATCAACTCCCTGGAGGTGTCCAAGACGCTGGCGACGGAGCTGCGCACGAAATTCGGGGTTGACGTGACGGTGGCGATGCTGGACCTGGACGTGTACCTGGGAGGCAAGGCCCTGGAGTCAGGCCAGGTGGATGGCGCGGCGGTCCGGCGCGCGGCGGCGGAATGGATCGCGAAGCAGCCCTTCGCGGTGATGGCGGTGGCCCGGGACGACCTGGACACGGCGCCGGACACCGAGGGCCTCGTGGAGCCACTGCGGCGCGGCTACTACCCGCGACGCAGCGGGGATGTGCTCTTCATGGCGAAGCCGTTCCAGGTCGTGACCGACTACCCACGCGGAACCAACCACGGCGTGCCCTACTCCTACGAGTCCCAGGTTCCGGTGGTGTTCGCGGGCCGGGGTGTGAAACCGGGCCTGTACCTCCAGGAGATAGACCCGGTGGACGTGGCCCCCACGCTGTCCGCGCTCCTGGAGATGGGGATGCCCGCATCGGCTGAAGGCAAGCCGCGCGCGGAGGCACTCACGGGGCGATAGGACGACTTCCGCCATCATGGCGAATGAAGCAACGTCCATATCGGGCTTCAATCCCGTCCGGCTGACGAGGCCACATGCCGGTCCGTTCTCGAGCGGGATGCGGAGCCGAAGAACAAGAAGTACACCAGCCCGACTCCTACCGGCAGCGCATTCCACCACCAGGAGAGCCAGGGAGACCCCGCCAGATACAGCGCGAGCATCCCCAGTGCCACGACCGCACTGGATGCCGGTACGGCGAGCAGGCTCAGGTCCAGCATCCGGGTCTGCCAGGCCGGCAGGGTGCGGCCATTCGCCAGCCCGCCAGCGGAAAAGGCCACCACCATGAACAGCCAGGTCCCGAGGCAGCATTGCAGGAACAGGCTGACGAGCAATCCGATGAGCGACATTCCCTGAGAGCGCCTCCGTAGGTACCGTGATGGGCCAGTCTACTCAGAATCTCCCGTGAGCGGGCCGGCCCTCAGCGGCCCCGCGAGCCACATTCAGGTGGGCAACTCGAGTGTCCGGGAGGAGCCCACGTGTTGGAATCCGAGACGCTCGTACACCCGCCGTGCCGGATTGCCGTCGCTCACGACGAGGCTCAGGACCGGTGGTTCCGCTCGATTCGAGAGCCACAGGGCACGGCGCAGCAGCGCGGTCCCGACGCCGGCATACCGGGGCGCGGGGTTCCGGTACACCTCGAGCACCCACGGGCCTCCATGAGGAGGGCTCCCCTCACGAAGGGTGACGAGGCAGGCGCCGACAACCGTGTCACCCTCGAGAGCGAGGCCGCTGCACGGCAGGAGAGGGCCGAGTACCTCTCCTGCGAGCATTCGCGCCACCTCGTGTCGTGCCTCCTCGGGGGTCCATCCGGAGTGGTCCGGGTGGCCGGGTGGGTAGGCCGCGAGCAATGCGGGCACCAGTTCCTCGGCGCTCCGGTCGATTGGAGTGAGACGGCAGCTTCCTGGCGCTTCGGGGAAGGCCCACGAGGAGGCGGCGGGAGAAACTCCCAGGTCCCGGGAGTAGCTGTGCGCATGCCTCACGACCCGGGCCCCCCGGTCGATGAGTGCCAGGGCGAGGGCCTCGTCATCCGTGGAGAGAGCCCAGCCACGAAGGGGCGCGAGCAGCACATCGGCACAGCGGGTCGCGTCCACGCCCGGTGCGCGCCACGCGAGGTCCGCCCAGGGCCGCCCCTCGCGCGTGAAGAGCGAGTAGGTGAGGACCCCGGTTCCCGAGGCATCACGGATGGTGTGGCGCGGGAGACCCGCGTGGATCCAGGGGGCTTCATGAGAAGTCGTGTCGTTGTCGTTCATATGTGCTTGCGCAAAGGGCAACGGGTCAGTCCTGGTCGGAGACGAGCCAATCCCAGTCATCCGCCTCCAGGGGGGTAGGGTTCCACTTTCGCCACGCGCGCAACTCCGCCTGCCAGACATTGATGCCTCCAGTCACGGGCCACGCGCGCGTGACGGTGCCGCGTCCGGACGAGCTGAAGCTGCGCACCAACAGGCGGTTGACGCGGTCGATGACCTCTGGCGTGGCCCCGGCGCGCAGCTGGATTTCGGCGCCAATCAACGCGCCCTCCTCGCGCACCCGGCTTTCGGGGCGACGTGTCTCCACGACGGGCCACAGTCCCATCAACGGGGGCTCCCGCCCTTCGAGCAGCGCCGCGTGGATGCGGTCATGCCCGTCCAGCACGAGCCACTTCCCGAGGAGGTCCACGTAGAGCAGCAGCGCGGGCGGCAAGGTTCCGTCCCTCGCGCGCTTGCGCCAACTCTTGATGCGGCCGTCCTCCGCGTCGGAGGGGGCGCGCAGGGGGAGCACCGTGCCCGGCTTCTGGTCCGGAATCTCCTCCCACCAGTTCTCCACCCAAGCTGGGCGGAAGCGCAGCACCGCGTCCAGCGAGTGCGGTGGCATGGGCGGCTGGCCGAAGGACCACTCCATCGTGCTGATGGCGTGGCGTGATGCCTGGTCCGCGGAGATGGCTCGCACGGGGCGCAAGCACCAGCGGCCGGTGTAGAGCACGGACTCGGAGGTGTCCACCAGCATGCGTCCCCACTGCCTCGCCCAGGCTTCCCACCAGGCCGGCGTTCCCGGCTCGTGGCCTACCGCGCGCACGTCGGGGGCCGTCAGCAGGGGGAGGGCACCCCGCACATCCGCCGGTCCGCGGACGAGGACGCACTGGTCCCAGTAGCCGGCAATGCGTGCCCAGAGCAGCGGCTGGCCACGCCACACCAGTCGCAGCCGGTAGCCCGGTGCCGCCTCCAGGTGCAGGGAAGGGGGTTGCAGCCAGCGTCCCCTCGTGGGGACGTCCAGCAACACGCCAGGCCCCACGACGGGGAGGTGCCAGTCTTCCGTGTCATCCGACGTCAGCGATACACCGGGGTGCATGGGGTCTCCTTCGAGGGATTCTGTCCCACTTCGACCGGTGGCACGCCTGGCGCCTGACGTGGTTCCTGACATGTCGGTTGACCCAGATGACGTGTCGGCCGACTCGCCGGCTGGCACGCGGGTGCCGGCACCGGAGGGACCTGAACATCCCCTCCGCAGCGCCAATGCCTTGAATCCACTCCGCCTCCTTCCCTCCAGTTCTGGCTCGGATGATGTGGCCTGTCTCTTGCTGAACCACCCGCCAGGAGCTCCCACGAGACATTCCTCGAAGGAGCGGCCTTCTGAATCACCGGATGAGACGATATGAAGAAACTCGAATTGCTCGCTCTCGCTGCTGCTACTGCCGGTATCCTGTCCCTGACCTCGGTGTCACAGGATGCCCAGGCTGCTGACGCCGCCGCCTGCGTTCGTAAGGAATTCAAGACCACCCTGGTCAAGGATGCCTGCACGAAGGGCGGACAGGCCGAGGCCAAGAAGGTCATGAAGAAGTTCCTGAGCACGGCCAAAGCCAAGAACCCGAGCGTCAAGGACTGCAAGTCCTGCCACACGTCGCTGAGCCCGGAATACAAGCTCACGCCTGACGCGCTCACGCATTTCATCAAGGCTGGCGGCAAGTAACCTCCAGCCCGGCTCCCTCGAGCGGGGGCGGAGCAGAAGAAGGGTGGAGCTGTCCGTTCGCGAAGAAGCTAGCCGAGCGCGATCACATCGGGCCGGTTGCGGTGCTGATCGGCCCAGCGGGAGAGCTCCGGAGGCAGGCGCCAACCGAGCGAGGCCAGCTGCGCGATCACAGGGAACTTGGGCGCACGCTCGGGCATCGTTGCGAGCCAGTGCTCCGCGGTGACGAGCCACATGTCCGCCGCCGACCAGCCACTGCGGGCGATGGTGGGGCGCGAGAGCACCGAGACGCGCTGGCCCAGTGCGTCCAGCGCGCGCTGGGCGCGCTCCATCGCCTCGGTCTTCACGTCATTCCAGGCCTCGGAGGAGTGAAGCGCGTAGTACCGGGCGCCGAGATCGGCGATCGTGTTCAGGGCGAGGTCGACGAGCGAGGCGAGCTCGAAGACGGCGAGCGCATCATCGGGCTCCGACGGCCAGAGCCGCGGAGCCGAGGGGTAGGCCCGATCGAGGTAGTGGGAGATGGCGGTCGAGTCCCCGAGGACACGTCCATCCTCCTCGACGAGGACGGGGGTCGTCTTGAGTGGGGAGAGGCGGCGCGACTCCTCGAGGAACTCCGGGTGGGCACGCACGTTGCGCAGCTCGAAGGTGAGCCCCTTGTGCGCGAGTGCGAGGCGGGTACGGCGGGCGAAGGGTGAGGTCTGGATGTGGAAGAGGATGCGCATCGTCAGCGAACGGCGAGAGGGTCGACGGCTCACGCCCGTCCACCGGGCTGCCGGTCGCGAGCATATCCTGGGGCCATCCACGGGGGAGGAGACGCGCTGCCCTCACTGCGCTCCAACATGTGGTGGCGGGACTCGCGAGCTGAACCCGGTCCGAGCTGACCGGCTATTCCGAGATAGCAGCTACTTCCAAAATTTCAATCACTCCTGTAACCGTATCCGGACACGCCAAGGAGGAGGAAGCATGCGTTTCTCGAGGAGAGGGCTGACACGCTGGCTGGTACGGGTGGGAAGTGGGCTGCTGCTCGCGGGCTGCGGCCAGGCGGTGGCGGCCGAGCCGTCCACCCCAATGGACCACATCGGGCGGGCCCTGGCGGAGAAGCACGCGCTGGCGGGCTTCGAGCCAGCACCGTGCTGGTTCATGTTGGCGCCAGATCAGGTGGAAGGCGAGACGGTCCGGTGCGGCTACGTCGCCGTCCCGGAGCGCCATGCCCGACCGGACGGCCGGTGGATCCGCGTCGCGGTGGCCATCTTCGAAGCGCCCGAGAAGGCGAAGGCGAAGGATCCGGTGGTGCTCCTGACGGGAGGCCCGGGACTTCGCCTCGCCCAGCTCGAGAAGCCCCTGACGCGGGAGCGGGTGGAGGCCCTCGCCCCGGAGCGGCAGCTCATCGTGTTCGACCAGCGCGGCGTCGGGGGCTCCGAGCCCGCGCTGGAGTGCTGGGAGGTCGGCATGCCCTATCCGGACCCGCTGCGCCGGTGCGGCGATCGCCTGCGGGGCCAGGGCATCGATGTGACTGCCTATAACACCCAGGAGAGCGCCGAGGACGTGGAGGCAATCCGGCTGGCGCTGGGACTCCAGCACATCAACCTCCGCGGCTCCGCCTACGGCTCGCGGCTCGCGCTGGAGGTACTCCGCCGGGCGCCCGAGCGCGTGCGCAGCGTCATCATCGACTCGGTGCTGCCACCGCGGGACAACCTCTACCTCCAGGCGGTGCCGGGCTTCGACCGCTCCCTGCGCAAGGTGTTCGAGGCCTGCGCCGCGGATGCGGCCTGTGATGCCCGCTATCCCGAGCTGGAGCAGGTCTTCTCCACGGTGGTGCGATCACTGAATGCGAGTCCCCTCGATGTGCGCTTCCAGACCCCGGAAGGCCGGCCCGGCCGCCTGCGGGTAGACGGGGCCGTCTTCATCCAGTTCCTGTCCGGCTTCCTCCAGGACCCGGCGATCCTCGAGACGATTCCCGCCATGCTCCACGGCGTGATGGAGGGGCGGACCGCACTGCTCGGCAACGCCATCGGCGCCTCGCCAATGCTGACGTCGTTCATGCGCCTCAGCTACGGAATGCACCTCTCCACCCTGTGCCGCGAGGAGGTGTCCGCCACCAGCCCCGAGGCGGTGAGCGCGGGAGCGGCCGGAGCGCTGCCGGAACTCCAGGACTTCTTCCTGCCCACGCAGCTCGGCATGTTCAGCACCTGCGCCCAGTGGCCCTCGGGCGCCGCGGACCCGTCCTGGTACGAGCCGGTGGTGTCCAGGGTCCCCACGCTGTTGCTCTCGGGAGACTTCGATCCCGTTGCCCCGCCGGCACTGGGGAGCGCCGCGGAGCAGACCCTCGAGCGCGGCCACCACGTGGTCATCGCTGGAGGCGCTCACGCGGTGCTCGACACCAACACCTGCGCGGCGGACATCGCCCGGGAGTTCCTGCGCAAGCCCACGGTGCGGCCCGACACCGCCTGCGCGGCCGCGAGCCACATCGAGTTCCTCGTCGAGCCCCCAGCCACCGCCGTTCCCCAGCCAGACGAAGCTCCGTGAGATTGCGTCGCGCCGGGGACGGCTGTCAGGGCGCGCTCACCGGGGACAGATGCCGGCGGTCCTCTCGAGCCGGAAGATCTCCGTTCCATTCCAGGTGCAGTAGAAGCTGGAACTGGGGTTCGAGTTGGCGTTGAGCTGGCAGTTGGACTGAGCCTCCTGGCAGGAAATGGCGTTGGTGCTGATGAAGTTGTGGGAGGGGCAGACGTACCCCTTGTACTGCCCCGTCCCCGTCACGGCGGAACAGACCAGGGAGTTGCACGCGCCCGCGCTCACGTCCCGGCGGTAGATGACCCGGTTGTTCCAGGTACAGAAGACGCTGCTGCCCGGATTCGCGTTGGCGTTGAGCACGCAGTTGTTGCGAGCCTCCGCGCAGGAGATTGTCTGGGTGGTGATGAAGTTATGCGAGGGGCAGATGTAGCCCTTGTAGGTCCCCGTCCCTACTGCGCCAGAACACTCGTCCGCGAGCGCCTCGGAGACATCCGAGGTCACCAACTCCTCGGCCGAGGAGGTCTCCGGCGTCTCAGGAACCCCACCGCATCCCAGGGCCCACGAGAGGGTCACTCCCCAGATCGTCCTGTGCAGCAGGGAAGTCGTATCACGCTTCATGACTGCTCCTTTTCGAGAGAGGGAAACGACAATAATTAGAATCCGGGGAGATCGCAATAAATGGGGTTTGAGTTGAGATGGCCCCATGGCTGATGGCGTCAAGACAATTCCCCGTCACGTCAGAATCATTCTCACTGGATGAGACGATATGAGGAAACCCTGCCACACCCAACGACTGGTCGAGCAGCAACGCAGGGGGCCCTGGTTCAGGGGCTGTCGTGGTCCGGCGTGAAAGCCTTCGGGAGGGGAGGGTGGTTTCCCCCTTCTGAGTGATGACGGGTGCGACGGGTCTGCGTAGACGAAAGCACCCAAGGAGCCTCTTCATGTCGAGCGCAGTCGTGATTGGCGGTGGGATCGCGGGATTGTCGGCGGCGAACGTGTTGTCCCAGCACTTCGAGCGCGTCCTGCTCGTGGATAGGGATGGACAGGACGTGGCGCACGAGCGCCAGGGCGTGCCGCAGGTGGATCACCTCCACGTGTTGATGCGACGCGGTTGGTTGGCACTCGGGGAGCTCTTCCCGGGCATCGACGAGGATCTCATCCGGGCCGGGGCCGTGGAGATCGACTGGGGCAAGAACAGCTATTGGGTGGGCCGCTTCGGCGCCTTCCCGCGTCCCCCCTCGGACATCACCTCGCGCCTGTGCAGCCGCAGGCTCCTGGAGAAGACGGTCCGTGCGCGTCTGGTGAGCAACCCGAGAATCGAGCTCGTCGAGCGCTTCGAGGCCGAGACGTTCCGGTGGGACTCCTCGCGACGCCGCATCTTGGCGGTGAAGGCGCGGGATGGGCGGGAGGTGGAGGCCTCGCTCTTCGTGGATGCCTCGGGGCGCAACGGTCCCTTCCGCTCGCAGGCGGTGCTCGAGAAGGTGGATGCTCGGTCGAGCTACTCCACGTGTGTGGTGCGCCTCCCCCACGCGGAGCGTCTGCCATTCCGGCAGGCCTACGTGCAGGTGTGTGCGCCCCATTTCCTGCGCGGAGGTGGCATCAACCCCATCGAGGACGGACTCCACCTGGCGATGCTGATCGGCGCCGGTCGCGAATTGCCCCCGGGAGACCGGGAGGGCTTCCTGGAGTACGCGCGCTCCCTGCGTGACCCCTGTGTGGCCCAGGTGCTGTCCGACGCCGAGTTCGTGGGGCCCATCCGCTGCTTTCGGAGGATGGCGGGCACGCGCGTGCTGCGGCCCGCGTTCCAGGCCGACAACCTCGTGATGATGGGTGATGCGCTGTGCTCCTTCAATCCCATCTATGGGCAGGGAATGACGGTGAGCCTGCTGTCGACGCTCGAGCTCGGGAGGCAACTGGCCCGGGAGGGGAGGACCTCGCAGGAGCGGTTCAACGCGCTCGTCATGGGCCCCTGGCTCACGGCGGCCGGCGAGGATCTCCGCGTGCCCGGATGCACCCTGGAGAACGTGAGCGTGGCCCGGCGCCTGGCCATGACGCTCAACACGGCCGTGGGGGATCGAGTGATGCTCCGGGCCACCTTCGATCCGGACGCGCACCAGCGCACCATGCGCGTGCTCCACATGGTGGACCCGCCCTCCGCACTCTTGCCGCTCGCACTGCCTCGAGTGGGGTAGCCGAGGCAGGGGCTCGGCCGGTCGGGATCGACCGCGGCGCCATGATAGGATGGCCGTGTTGGATGCGCCCACACATGACGTGAGGGCGGGACGTCTTCACCCGCAACCCTGGAGGTCCTCGAATGTTGAGCCGAGTTGCCCTGCTGTGCGTCCTTCTTTCCGTTGGTTGCGGTATACCCGGTCCCGACGACCAGCCCGGCCAGAGCATTCCGGAGCCGAGCGCGCTCACCCTGCAGTTCATCCGCGTCACGAAGGAAGTCCCGGACTTCGGCGGCATCACGTTCGAAGACGGCCAGTGGGTCGTCCTCCTCCTCGCCCCCGAACAGCGCGAGAGCGCCGAGGCCAGACTGCGTGACATCTTCGGGGAGGAGGCCACCAACATCGCCGTACGGGTCCGCGCTCCACGCGGAAGAGCCTCGAGTCAGATGGTGAGGGACGCCGTCGATGTCATGACGGTGCCGGGCGTCGGAACCCTCCATCTCGACGAGGAGGTCGGCTATGTCCGGGTAGGACTCCTCGCCGTGGAGTCACTCGAGCAAGCCCAGGTCAAGCTCGACGAGCTCGGCGTCCCGCTGGACCAGGTCATCCTCTATGCGAGGCGGCCCATCGTCCTGCTGTAATGGATACGAACCTGCGTCCTTCCGATACCCTCACCCCGTCCCTCTCCCGGAGGGAGAGGGGTTGGTGCTTCTGTCGCTCGACACAAGGAGATGGAAGATGGACCCCCGTAGCCCCACGAAAATAGCGGTCATCGGTAGTGGCCTCATGGGAAGTGCACTGGCGCGAGCCTTCGCCGCGGCGGGTCACGACGTCGCGGTCTGGAATAGGACTCCCAGCAAGGCAAGAGCCGTGGGCGGTGGCACCCTCGCGTTCGAGAATCTCATCGAGGCCGTCTCGGGACGAGCGCTCGTCGTCGTCTCCGTGTCCAACTACGCGGCCTGCGCCGAACTGCTCTCCGCGGAGGGCGTCGCGCGCGCACTCGCCGGAAAGACGCTCGTTCAGCTCACCAGCGGCTCACCCGCGGACGCTCGCGAGGGACTGGAGTGGGCGAAGGCACACGGCGTGGACTACCTGGACGCCGCGATCCTCGCCTACCCGGGCTTCGTCGCCACCGATTACGCCACGGTCTTCTACGCCGGGTCGCGAGCCGTCTTCGACCGGCACCTCCCCACCTTCCAGGCCATCGCCAGGAACTCGGTCTACGTCGACGAGAAGATCGGTTCCGCCGCGACGCTCGACTGCGCGATTCTCGAGGCCTACTACGGCAGCTCCCTGGCGTTCCTGCACGCCGCGGCCATGTGCAAGGCGGAAGGTCTCGATCCGAAGATCTTCTTCTCCCACAAGAGTTCCTTCCTCGGTCTGGTCTCCGTCACCGCCGACGCCGCGCAGGGCATGGTCGAACGCAACGACTTCTCGGGCGACCAGTGCAGCCTCGATACCCACGTCGCGGCCATCGAGCACATTGTCCGGCTGAGCAAGGACGCCCGCATCAGTGCGCGCTTCCCGCAGGAGTTGCTCGACAACTACAAGCGCGCCCTCAGCGAGGGTCTGGGTCGCCAGGAATTGCCGGCCGTGTTCCGGACCCTGATGCGGGATTGACGCAGGGTTGGACCGCGCACAGCGGCGGGAGAGGCGATCATGGTGGAGCAGAAGGTTCGTCTGACGAAGGAGAAGGAGACGTACCTCGCCACGCTGTACGGCAAGGCACGGGACGCCACGGCCGAGCATTCCATCCTCGGCGACCGGTTCGCCGCGGACGCCGTCGCGCGCATCGACTACGACTTCAAGGCCTTGAAGCTCCCGCGCGGGGGGGACATCACCCTGCCCATACGGGCCTTGCACTTCGACCAGTGGACGCGGGCCTTCCTCGCGGCGAACCCCGTGTCGACGGTGCTGCACCTCGGCTGCGGCCTCGACACCCGCGTGTATCGGATCGACCCGGGGCCGAAGGTCCGCTGGTACGACGTCGACTTCCCCGACGTCATCGCCCTGCGCGAGCGGTTGTACCCGGAGCGCGAAGGCTATCGCCGCATCGGCTCCTCGGTGACGGACCTCTCCTGGCTCGACGCCATCCCCGGAGACACGCCGGTGCTCGTCATCGCCGAGGGCCTGATGATGTACCTGCACGAGAAGGACGGGACGGCGCTTCTCCGGCGCATCACCGGGCAATTCCCGAGCGGGCAGCTCATGTTCGACGGCTACAGCGGGGCGATGACGCGCCTGGTCTCCCGGCTCGCGACTGTGCGTGGCGCGAAGGTCGAGCTCGTGTGGGGCGTCGATGATCCGCACGACCTCGAGAAGCAGGTGCCAAAGCTCCGCCTCGCCGAGGACGTCCCGTTCCTCACGATGCCCACCCTCGTCGACCGGCTGGCCAGGAACGGGTTCTCCCGGGCGATGTACGGGATGATGGGCCGGCTGCCATTCTACCGGCACCTGATCCGTCACCTGCGTTACGAGCTCCAGGGGAGGGAATCACCAGGGTCCGCCGCCTCATCCAGAGGCGCGGGTGAACACTTGCACGAGGAACCATGATGGGCATGCCGATGGAAGTCGCCGACCCCTACGGACTGCTGAGCCCCGAGCGGAGGCAGAACCCCTATCCCTTCTACGCCCGGCTGCTGCGTGAGGCGCCCGTGCACTTCAGCGAGCCGTGGGGGGCCTGGGTGGTGACGCGCTACGCGGATGTCAATGCGGGCTTCCGTGACATGCGTCTGTCCTCGGTCCGCACGGGCATGTTCTCCCAGGGGATGCCCGAGGAGGTCGTCCGGAAGCTGGCGCCGATGAGCCGCAACATGGCCTCCTGGTTGCTCTTCCATGATGCGCCCTCGCACACGCGCCTGCGCTCGCTCGTCAACAAGGCCTTCACGCCGCGCATGGTGGAGGCGCTGCGTCCTCGTATCCGGGCGCTGGTGGAGGAACTGCTGGACGCCGCGAGGGGCAAGGAGCGGATGGAGATCATCTCCGAGCTGGCCAACCCGCTGCCCGTCATCGTCATTGGCGAGATGTTGGGGCTGCCGCGGGAGGACCGGTACCGGCTCAAGAAGTGGTCGGACAAGCTGGCGAGCCTCATCGGCACGGGCCGTCCGACGCTGGCGGAGGTGGAGGGCGCGTTGGAGGCCATCCTCGAATTCGAGGACTACTTCCGGCCGCTCCTCGCCCGGCGGCGCACCCAGCCGGGGGATGACCTGTTGAGCGCGCTGGTGCGGGCGGAGGAGCAGGGCAACCTGCTGAGCGAACAGGAGGTGCTGTCCACCTGCACCCTGGTGCTCTTCGCGGGGCATGAGACGACCACGAACCTGATTGGCAACGGGCTGCTGGCGCTGCTGCGCCACCCGGACCAGTGGGAGCTGCTGCGGGGCGCGCCGGAGCTGCTGCCAGACGCGGTGGAGGAGCTGCTGCGCTACGATTCGCCGGTGCAGTTCACCAACCGCGTGGCGGCGGTGGACCTGGAGTTCGGAGGCCACACCTTCCGGAAGGGGGACCGGGTGATGCTGATGATCGCGGCGGCGAACCGGGATTCGGCCCAGTTCCCGGAGCCGGACCGGCTGGACGTGCGGCGCGAGGAGTTGCGTCACCAGGGCTTCGGCATGGGCCCGCACTACTGCGTGGGCGCGGCGCTGGCACGCGTGGAGGCACAGGAGGCCTTCGCCGCGCTGCTGCGCCGCTTCCCACGAATGCAGGTGGCGCCAGGGGTCTTGCCGGAGTGGGTGGACAACGTGGGCTTCCGCGGGCTCCAGTCGCTGCCGGTGGTCCTCGGGCCCGCGGTCTGAGAGGGGACTGCCGTGAGGCCTTACGCGCGGCGCCGCCGAGCCACCAGCGCCCCGAGCACCGCTGTCGGGTAGGTGTGCCCCGAGCGCTGCCGGCTCACGGCTGGTACGGCGGCGTGTCGAACGCGCCTCCGTAGTACAACCCGACCTTCTGGCCCGACTCGGTCCCCCACAGCCCGCAATTGGCGGCCGTGCCAAACACGTTTCCCGTGAAGTCGGTGTACGCGCAGAAGTTGTTGGCGACGTTGTGCAGACGGATGGGGAAATACTCGTCGAAGCCGCCCTGGTCGTGCCTTTCGAGCATCCAGCGCTGCTTGTCGCTGCCGTCGCACGGGTCGGTGACGACGGTCCAGGGTCCGGCGAGGATGCCGGACTGGCTCAGGCACTCGCCGTTCGCGAGGTTGCGGAACCCGAAGGCGGCGTCGCCGTCGGGGAACATCTGCCATTGCTGGAGCGGGTCGGCAGGCTCGCACGTGCTCGTCGATTGGACCTTGCCGTCGCCGGCGAGCAGGCAACGGTTCTTCGTCTTGAAGCGGATGACGACGAAGCCCGGGTCGTCGTCGCAGGCATCGCCGATGCCGTCGCCATCGACGTCGGCCTGGTCGGTGTTCGGATGCTTGGAGCAGTTGTCGTCGGCATCGACGATGGTGTCACCGTCGGCGTCGGACCGCTCGCAGCCGGCCACGGCGGAGACCGGGCAGATACCGCCGTGGCAGCTCCAGTCCGGGAAGTCGTAGGCGATCTTCGCGCGCGACGGGGCGCACTCCATCCCTTCCAGAGGATCTGCCGAGCATGCCGCCTCGAAGCTGCCGCCGCCGCGCTTCTTGTTCTTGATCACGATGCGCGAGGTCACCGTGCCGGTGAAATCGCCTGACACCGTGACGGTCCCGCCCTCGTTACCGGTGCCGCTGAAGTCGGTGTCCTGGAGCAGCTGGCCGTCGACCACGAGGTTGAACGTCCGCGCGACCGTCGTTCCGTTCTCCTCGACGTCGAGGGTGACGGCGTGAGCGCAGGCGTCGAAGGTGAAAGTGCTGACCGCGCGCAGGCCGTCGAGGCTCACGTTCCAGGCGACGCTCCCGGTGTCGCACTGCGCCGACCAGTTGCCGGTGGACGCCGGGTTCTCGCACCCGTTCATCTTGCACTTGATCTCGTCCTGCCAGGACGCGAAGGCGCGCACCAGCTCTCCGTTGGACCAGGGCAGCACCGGGTCGCAGCTTGCCTTGCAGTCCTCGCTCTCGACCATGTAGCTGGCCTCGTCCGTGCCCGTCGACCACGCGATGCGGATGAGGTTGAACCCGCAGTGGGGCACCGCGATCTGGCGGTTCGCGTCGAGCCGGTTCGGGCAGTCGCCCCCGTTCCAGTCCGGGGCCGTGCCGTCGGTCGTGAAACAGACCACCGGCTCGTCGTCGAGGTTGATGACTGAGACGAGCGAGCCCACCCCGGGGAGGGGGGTGGTGCTGGGAGGATCGAAGTGCGGCATGGGGGGCGCGATCCCACTGCTCCCGCAGTGGCAGCTCGCGAAAGTCAAGCAAATAAGCGCGTACGCGAAGCGATTGTACATATTCGGACACTATCACCAGCCCGCGGGACTGCGATCCCATATACGCCGTCGCTCCCGCGACGACGTTGCAATGCTTCGCGGTGCGCACACCCGTACTTCTACGTCGACTGTGCTGTACCGCATTTCACTCATGCTCGCGCCCGATGGCTCGCGGTTGGCATTCATTCGTGAGGTGGCGGGGAAGAATGAAATCTACGTCCTGGATTTCGGGCGCGGCTCATTCCAGGTGGCGCGCAAGGTGAGCGGGGCGTTGAGTGGCTCCCTGGGCCCGCAGCCTGAGAGGAGACTGCATACCTCCGTCCTCTCCGCGGCAAGGCTACTCCAGCGAGAACAGCCGCCTGTCGGGCGCCTTCCCCCGGACCCGCTCCTTCAACGCGGCATAGGCATCGGAGGCCCTGAACGCCTCCATCGTCACCGCAGCCGGTACGGCGGCGTCGTAGTCCGTCCGCCCGCTGGTCAGCATGGCGGTCATCGCCTGCAACACGGGATAGGCCGGCACCATGTCCTCCACGAACAGGAACTGGCCCGCCTGGTTGACCTCGAGGAAATAGATCTCCCCCTGCCGGTCCACCGCCAGGTCGATGCAGCCGAACACCAGACCCAGCTCGCGCATCAGCGCGCGCAGCTTGTCCTCGACCGCCGCCGGCAACGCGACCGCCTCGGCGCGCATCGCGGGATCCTGGCCATGCGGCCGCCAGTCGACGTAGGCATCGCCGGCCGCCCCGCGCAGGCTCATCGCGAAGAAGCGCTCGCCAATCACGGTGACGCGCAGATCGCACGCCTTCTCGATGTAGCGCTGGTAGATGCCAGGGCAGACGGCGATGGCGTCGGCGGGCAGCTCGCTGCGCTCGTCCAGCAAGGTGACGCCCACCGCGTACTTCCTGCCGCTCTCGCGATGCTCCCACTGGTGCATCAGGAAGGACTTGAAGACGATCCGCCCCCACTTCTTGCGTAGGGCGTCGACCTGCTCCGCATCGTTTGTCACCACGGTCTCGGGAAAGGCCAGACCGAGCCGGCGGCAGACGTGCAGTTGCTCCAGCTTGTTCTCGGCCCGCCGCGCGGCATCCGGGCGATTCACCCAGAGCGCGTCGCCGTAGGCGCCTTCCAGGCCGAAGAGGTTGCGCTGGAATAGCTTCCATTCCCAGGTCACGAAGGCCCGGTCCGCCTCCGCGCACATCGGCGCGGGGTCTTCGAGCCGGCGGTTCCAGATCGCGCCGAAGCGGTCGCCGCCAGCGACCCTGCCCGACAAGCGCTCGCCTTCCGCATTGATGCGAAAGGCATAGCCGGTGTCCGGCCCCGTCGGCAGCGAGGGCGTCCAGAGCGGAACGACGCCTTGCTGGCGAAGCGCCCAATCGAGCGCGGCCGCGTGGGGATCGGTTGCGGGGGCGAGTATCAGCACGCTGCGCGGCATGGGCGCGTCCTCTCGGGTCCGGAAAGCACGCGCCCCGCTGAAAGCGGGGCGCGCACGAGCTTGGGACTGGACGTATCCCGATCAGCTGAGGGCGCCGATTTCCGGCTCGGGCCGATCGGGATCGGTGTAGACCGTCAGGAACAAGCCTTCTTCATGCTTGTCCTGTCCGGACGGAGCGACTTCGCACGCGGTGACTCGCGCAAAGGGACGCACTTCTGCGGGAGACTGCGAGGCATTGCTGTTCATAGCCACGACTCCTTGAATCCGTTGCACGGGGATGTGGACAGCCTCGCGCAAGCCCATCGCGCGAAGGCAATTCCAACCTACTCTCGCCCCCGGCGGATTTCAATTCATTCCAAGAATCCGCGCCTCGCCGACTGGGAGGAGGGGAGGGATGTGAAATTGTTTCACAAACATGGAACGAATGGGGACCCAGTGGAGGATGCAGTCTGGTGCGGAGCTTCAGCGGCAGCATCCCGGCGGGCTGGGACTGCCTGAGCTCGAGTGACTGCGAACAGGGACTCGAGTCGCTTCTCGAGAAGATGAAGGCGCGGGCCGAGACAAAGCGCGGAAGTGCGATGGGAGGTACGAGGGACACGCGGATGAATACCCTCACCCCCCGCCCTCTCCCAAAGGGAGAGGGAGCATGCGCAACACGATTCAGGACTCGCTGACGGGCGCGGGCAGTCCGGCTGCGTGGAGCCGGGTGAAGATCTGCATCAGCACGTAGAGCGCGAACGCCGCGTCATCCACGCGGCTGCTCGAACGCGCCGCGAGCGTCTGCAGCTTGAGCAGATCTCCTCCGTCGACCTGGAGCAGGTGGGCCTGGGAGCCCAGGGGGCCCTCCCCGGCGAAAGCCAGGCCTCGCCGCACGGCATCGAGGCACGCCTGGATGCACGTCCCGTAATCCCCGGAGGCGAAGGCCCCCTCCGCGGCCCGCGCGTGGTCGAACAGATCCGACGGCGCGAGCGCGCTCGCGGCCCCGAGGGGCCGTTGTCCCGTCAGGGCGGGAGGCGCGACGGGAGGCGCCACCTGGACCTGGGGTTGGGCAACCACGGCCGGCATGCTGCGGGAGATGGGGCCCGCCGGGCGTTGCACCTGGGTGGGGGTCATGGCCGGGGCCGCGGGCCGGTTTCCGGCCAGCTGGCTCAACTGCGCCTCGAGCCCGCTCGTGCCCTTGGGGGCACCCAGCGACGGCACCGTCGGCGTGGCGGCGCGGGGCGGGGGCACGATGCGCTTGGCACGCAGATCCTGGATGACGAGCCGGGTGATGGCCTTGAGGGCGTCCATCACGCCACGACCGCTGAGGGCCTCGGTCTCGAAGTCGGGGACGCCCCGGGGGTTGAGCGTGGCGCGCAGCTCCTCCACGGGCAGGGCCTTGGGGATGTCGCGCTTGTTCCACTGGAACACCAGGGGGAAGCGCTCCAGCCGGACGCCCTGCTCGAGCAGGTTCTCCTCCAGGTTGGCCAGCGACTCGCGGTTGGCGTCCACCATCTCCGGCTGCGAGTCCGCCACGAACACCACGCCGTCGGCCCCCTGGAGCACCAGCTTGCGGGTGGCGTTGTAGAAGACCTGGCCGGGCACCGTGTACAGCGCGAGCCGTACCGTGCAGTCGTTCACCCGCTCGACCTTCACGGGCAGGAAGTCGAAGAAGAGCGTGCGGTCCCCCTCGGTGGCGATGGACATCATCTCGCCACGGTGCGCGGGGCGCACGGTCTCGTAGATCTTCCGCAGGCTCGTCGTCTTCCCGGACAGACCAGGTCCGTAGAAGACGATCTTCACCGCTACTTCACGGGCTACCAGATTTACGCTGCTCACGGTGTCAGCTTACCTAGAACGACTCGCCTCCTGGCGCCAGTTGCCGACGGAACATTCGAGGGGGTCCCCGACAGGTGCTCGTTCGCCAACAGGGCGAAGCACACGGCCTCCTTGGCCCCCTCGGGCAGGCCCAGCACGTCCAGGGGGCGGACGGGCAGGGGGGCCAGCCGCGCCGTCAGCCGCTCCATGAGCACCGGGTTCCGGGTGCCGCCGCCGGAGACGTACACCGCCTCCAGGGTGAAGCGCGGCAGGAGCCACTGCTCGTAGGCGCGGGCCGTGGCCTCCACCGTGAAGGCCACGGCCGTGGCCATCAAGTCATGGGGACGCGAGGCGCCGTGACGCTCCCACAGCCGGCCCACCAGCGCGTCACCGAAGCCCTCGCGGCCGGCGCTGCGGGGTGGGGGGAGGGCCAGGAAGGGGTGCGCCAGCAGCTCCTCGAGCAGCTCCGGCATCACCCGGCCCTGGCCGGAGAGGCTGCCATCCAGGTCGCACTGGAGGCGGCCCCCGGTGACCAGCCGGGCCAGGCCGTCCAGCACCATGTTGCCCGGCCCGGTGTCGAAGGCGACCGTGTCCTCCAGCCGGTCGCTCACCACGCTCACGTTGCCGATGCCCCCGATGTTCTGCAGTGCCCTCGCCACCCCGGGCTTCCGGAACAGGGCCCAGTCCAGGTAGGGCACCAGCGGCGCCCCCTGGCCTCCCGCGGCCACGTCCCGGGTGCGGAAATCACTCACCACGGGGATGCCGGTGCGCTCGGCGATGACGGACGCCTCCCCGAGCTGCAGGGTGGAGGGCGTGCTGGACAGGCTCGAGGGCAGATGGGCCACCGTCTGGCCGTGCGAGCCGATGGCGTCCACGTCCTGGGGGCGGTGGCCCGCGCGGGCGATGACCTCCAGGGCGGCCTCGGCGAAGCGTTCACCCAGGGCGAAGTTGAGCTCGCACAGGGAGCGGGCATCGTTGGCGGCCAGCACCTGCTGGGTGAACTCGGGGGTGAAGGGGCGGGAGACGTGTGCCAGGAGGGTGACGCGGACCTCCGGGCCCGAGCCGTTGATCCGGCAGAGCACCGCCTCCACCGCGTCCACGCTGGTGCCCGACAGCAGTCCGACGCACAGCCGCGAGTTGGGGCGAGGCGGTCGCGAGTCCATACCCGCAAGTGTAAGGTCCCGGTCCGACGGATGCCGCCCCGGTCCCCGCCCGAGTGTCAGCCAGAGGCTCCTTGGTCAGCACAAAGGTCGGCTCCCCGCCAGGCGAGGCGGCCGCGGGTGCTGCCGGGCTATGTGACGAGGACGGGCGGTGGTTCCACGGGCCATCCGGGTTTCTTCCTCACCCGGCCCGGGGAGGTCCACCGCTCGGGTCCGGCGATGGGCTCCTCGGAGGAGGTCTCCACCTCCGTGAGCCGCCAGGCCACTCCTCGGGCGAGGTCCGCTGATGCGGAGCGGACGCCAGCCTCGTGCGTGAGGCGGCTCCCTTGCTGGAGTCCCCATCGGACGCGCTCGTCGGCCATGCCTCCCGTTCGGGGATGCGGGGTCGTGCGCGCGAGCGCTGACCAGGCTTCGGGGCGATGAGGGGGGCGCCCGAACGCGTGGGCGACGGCTCCACTCCGGGTGCCTCGCGGGTGGTGGGCGAAGACGGCCCTGCCGCGGACGCGCGCTTCGAACCAGCCGGTGCGCTGGCTGGCGCTCCCACCGGAGCGCGCGACGCTGGCGGTGGCCTGGGCACGGGCCAGGGTCCACGGGTCCACGCTCGACCCGTTTCCACCGCACCCGCTCAACTGGTTGCCCTCCAGGGTGGACTCGCCCCAGCTCACATGGAGGCAGTCCTGCTCGATGGCGCTCACCGAGGTGTTCCGCACCACCGCGCTCATGCCCAGCGAGATGCCCTGCCGCGCCTGGGTGACGACGGCTCCGTCGATCACCGTGCCCCGGCCGCCGCGCACGCGGATGCCGTACCAGGAGCCGGGAGCCCCCCGAGCGGTGAGCTCGACCGGACGCGACCGGGTGCCACGCACCACCAGGGTGCCATCGACGATCAGCTCCACCCGTTCCGGGTCCACCCCGGAGCGCAGCGCGTCCGTGGAGGCGGCGATGATCCGCGCGCCGGGCTCGAGGGTCAGCTTCACCCCCCAGGCCACGGTGACATCGCCCTTCAGGACGTAGGGGCTGCCACTCCTCGTCCAGACGGTAGGCGTGGAGAGGGTCCCC